>JARRLD010000176.1:0-9129 GCA_037387345.1 Gemmatimonadota bacterium | reverse complement strand
ATGTGGCGGTTCGAGGATTCAGCTTCCAGGGCGGTCACTACTCGGGACTGGCCGTGGCCGCCGACGGTGGGTTCCATCCGACCTGGGTGGACAACCGCACGGGAGTGTCCCAGATCTGGACCGCCCCGATCACCGTGTCGGGCACCGTGGCGAAGAACGGCGGCGGTGAATACGGTGACCTGGAGGACATCTCCCACAAGGTCAACCTCGACCTGGAGCGCATGTCCTTCGACGCGGAGACCGGCACGGTCACCGTCCTGGCGCGCATCAAGAACGCATCCGCGGACACGCTCTCCGGCAGGCTGGTGGCCCGGGTGATCGAGCTGAGATCGGAGCTGGGCGTCCCGGAGCTCCTGGACGTCGACGGCACCAGGTCCGGCGTGGGAGCGGTGCTCGACTTCACCGATCTGCTCGAGGACGGGCGACTGCTGCCCGAAGCCTCGACCGGGGCCATGCGTCTCAGGTTCCGGGTCTCGGATCTCCGCCTGGTCCGCAGGGCGGATGCCCCCACCGGAGTATTGCGCGACGAGGGGAAGCTCGAGGGGCCCGAGGAGCAGGTGGAGGCCATCGCCGACCGCATCGCCCAGCGCTGCGGAGATTGAGTCCCTACTTCAGCCCGATCCTGTCCACGATGTCCGTCCATCGCGCGTCGTCCCGCAGGGTGGAACGGAGGGAGCCAGCATGAGACGGGTGACGGGGGGCATCGCGCTGATGGCGCTCTTGGGGGTCGCGGGCTGTACCGTTCCGGTGGTCTTCACCGTCGCCACGGTGATGCCCGCCATCGACGTCCACCAGTGCGTGGTCGAGGGCCTGGTGGAGAGCGGCTTCCGGGTGGTGGAGTCGAGGCGCGAGGACGGGATCGTCAAGTCCGAGCGGCAGGGCGACTTTCTCGGGTTCCCGGACCCCGGCGAGCTGGACATCATCGACGTGGTGATCTACGAGCGGGCAGACGGCCGCACCGGGATCCAGTACACCGCCGGTAGGCTGATCCTCGACGAGGGGAAGCTCGAGGGGCCCGAGGAGCCGACGAGGGGAAGCTCGAGGGGCCCGAGGAGCAGGTGGAGGCCATCGCCGACCGCATCGCCCAGCGCTGCGGAGATTGAGTCCCTACTTCAGCCCGATCCTGTCCACGATGTCCGTCCAGCGCGCGTCGTCCCGCAGGGGGGTGTAGGCCGGGTCGACGTGGAGGTAGATCAGCCCCGCGGAGCGGTCCTCGTATGCCTGCTCGAGCGACCGGAAGGCACGGTCGGTCTCGCCCGCGGCGGCCCATGCGCCGGCCATGAACTCGGAGCGCACGTAGCCGTCGCCCTCCGCCAGGCCCTCCAGAAGCTCCCGCGCCTCGTCCGTCCGCCCGGCCGCGGCCAGGGCCCGGGCCGTGTAGCTGTTCACCGACGGGGCCGAGCTCACCTCCGCGGCGTGCTCGAACGTGGCCAGGGCCTCTTCCGGCCGCCCACCGACCAGGTGGGCCTGCCCGACGATCAGGAGAGGCCGGAACGAGCCGGGATCGAGAGCCACCGACCGCTCCGACTCCTCGAGGGCTTCGTCGAGATGCCCGGAGAAGAGGAGGAAGCGGGCCAGGTAGTAGCTGAACGTCGTGGAGACGGGGTCCAGGTCCACCGCGCGACGCATCGAGTCCACGGCCTCGGGCAGCCGGCCCGTGCAGGGCAGGATCGTGGCCAGCCCCCAGTGTGCGTCGGCGTACCGGGGGTTGGCCGCCACCGCCCGGCGCAGCGCCAGCTCGGCCTCGTTGAACTCCCAGTCGTACCAGCCCAGGACCGCCCCCAACGCGGCGTGGGCCTCGGCGATGGTGTCGTCGATGGCCAGGGCCCGTCGGGCCGCCTCCCGGGCCTGGGGATAGGCCTCGGAGGGGGGCACCCAGTCGTCCGCCATGTGCATCCAGGTATCCGCCACCCCCGCCTCGGCCCGGGCGTACGACGGATCGCGGGCAAGGGCCTCACGGTACATGTCGAGGCTGCGCCGCAGATCCGTCTCGTGGTCGCGGTTGTAGAAGTAGCGCCCCTTCAGGTAGAAGTTGTAGGCGTCCATGTCCCGGGTCTCGCGCTCCACCAGGTGCTCGGCCGCGCCTCCTCCCAGCTCCACCTTGAGCGCGTCCACGATGGAGCGCGCGATGTCGTCCTGCACCTGGAAGACGTCTTCCAGCTCCCGGTCGTAGGTCTCCGAGAAGAGGTGGTAGCCGTCCTCGGCGCTGATGAGCTGCGCGGTCACCCGGATCCGGTTGCCGGCCTTGCGGACGCTGCCTTCCACCACCGTGCCCACGCGCAGGGCCCGGGCGATCTCGAGCACGTCCGAGTCCTGGCCCTTGAACGCGAAGGACGACGTCCTCGACGCCACCCGCAGGTCCGGGACCTTGGCGAGGGCGTTCAGGATCTCCTCGGTCATGCCGTCGCTGAAATACTCGTTGTCCCGGTCGTCGCTCATGTTGACGAAGGGCAGCACCGCGATGGAGCGGGGGGCGTCGGTGTCGACGGCTCGGGAGGCCGCCTTCGGCTTTCGGTACGATGCCGCCCGCTGCACCCCGTCGGGCGTCACGTCGAACATCCACGACAGGACCAGCGCCACCGGGAAGCCGAGCAGGACGAGCACCACGACGAGGGAGACGCCCCACTCCGGCACGGACAGGGCCGGCATGATCACGTCGGCAGCCTGGATCACCACCCAGCCCACCACCACGTAGATGATGGCCAGACGAACGACGTGGCGCCGCCGGAGCTCGCCCCAGACGTAGGCGACGCTCACGGCCTCAGCCGGAGGGGGAGGGGACGGGGGGCTGGTTCCATGGAGGCACCGTAGGGTGTGGGGGCCGAGCCAGCAAGGGGAAATTCGCCCGTCACCCCTCGGCAGGGTAGCCCACGTACATCTCCTCGAGATCGATCAGCACCAACCCTTCCTCCCCCGCCCGCTGCCGGAAGTGGTCCGTGAACCCCGCGGCTGAGAAGTAGACGTGACCCGCCGATGTGTGAACGGCCTCTCGAGCCCATCCCTGGCCCGATCGGCCGAGGTCTTCCAGGTCACGGCGGAGGCCGAAGTGAACGTCGGTGTCCACCGGGCGGGAGGACCACTTCACCTCACCGGTGAGGAGGCGCCCGTCGTCGAGACGCGCAACGATGTCGATCTCGATGGGGCGACGGTTCCGGTCCCGCCCCTCCCAGCGTGACCATTCGGCGGAACCCGGGAGGCCCCATCGCTCATGGTGCCTGAGGAACGCCTCGGCGCATAGACCTTCGAAGACCGTCCACCCCATGTAGTCGGACATCCTGGGCCCCACTCGGGTCTCCCACACCGGCCCGATCTCCCCCCGCTCGAGGCGCGCTCGATTGGGATGCACGAACCGGTACCAGAACGCCACCGCATGGTCGGTGAGGCGGTTGCGCCAGGCAGCTCTGCGGCCCGCGTCGAAATCGCGCTCACGCCGGATCAGGACCAGGGACTCCAGCGTCTCCAGGGCACGCCGCACCACGTATGACCGGTCCTGAAGACCTACGGCGTTGGCGATCTCGTTCGTATCGGTCCGGCCCTCGGCGACCGCTTTGAGCACGGCCTGGTAATCTCCGGTCTCGCGCAGGCCCCGTTCCTGCTGAAGCAGCGTCGACAGCTGCAGATGTACCTCCCCCCGCGGGGAGAGAACCAGGCGCCGAACGGCGTCCCCGAACGGCTCGTCCTCGTCGATCGCGTCGAGGAAGCGCGGGGTGCCGCCGAGCGTCCCGTAGATGTGCGCGAGCTCCCGCGGCTCTCGCCCGGGCGTCATGCGGGCGGAGTCCAGGTAGTCGAAGGGACGGAGACGGGCGGCCCACGAGATCCGTCCGTAGAGGGGAGAGTCGCCCTGGCCGAGCCCCTCCATGATCGAGATCTCGGACCCGCAGAGGATCACCTTGAGCGGACGACCCTCGACCTCCCGGTCCCAGACGGCCACGAGCTGGGAGACGATGTCGTCCTTGGTCCCCATGAGGTAGGGGAGCTCGTCGAGCACCACGACGAGTGGTTCGTTCTGGGCCATGGACGCCAGCAGGCGGAAGACGGATCGCCACGTCGGGTAGTCTCGAGGGTCGATCTCCCGGTCGGTAGACTCGCCCAGGGCAGAGAGGAGCTCACGACGGTTGAACTCCTCCGTGGAGTCGGCGGCGAGATAGTAGAAGGCGCGGTGCTTCTTGCACACGTGATCCAGGAGGTAGGTCTTCCCGACCCGTCTCCGCCCGTACAGCAGGGCGATCGCCGGGCCCTCCGCGCGGATCAGCGCCTGCAGCTCGGCGATCTCGCGCTCGCGGTCGATGAAGCGGGCCATGTCAGGAAATCCAGATGTCAATGTAAAGACAGTGAAATGTATTGAGAGTATGTTGTATATACAGTATATAGTCAATACTGAGCCGCTCCGGCGGATTCTCCCTTCGAGGTGCTGGAGGCCATGGTGTGTGGCACGATCTTTCCCTTAGATTGTCGGTAGGTAAAGGCGGAGCGCCGGACCGGGGAAGATCCTCAGGCGCGGGTGCGAAGCTCGAGGGGCCGGAGGAGGGAGGAGGGGTGTGAGCATGGCTGCGAGGTATCGGGTGGCGTGGGTCGCGGGCGTCGTGCTGCTGATCGTCCTGGGAGATCCGGCTCACCTGCAGGCGCAGGTGACGGTGAAGCTGGGCGTGGCGTGGTCGGGGTACCGGGCCTCCCATAGCGACCAGCGGGCCTGGGAGGGTGAGGACTACCGGCCCTACCTGGGATACGAGGTGGGGCGCCTCCAGGAGGGGGACGCCCACCCCGCGATGCGGCTCCAGCTCGGGGTAGGCTACGAGCTTCCCCTGAGGGACCGGCTGAGCGTCCAGCCGGAGCTCCACCTGGCGCTGCGGGGAGTCGGCTGGGAGATGGCCGAGCTCTACGGGGAGGCGTATCGGCTGAGCGTCACCTACGCCCAGCTTCCCGTCCTGTTCAGGCTGCGGGCTCCCGAGGGGTGGAAGCTCCGGCCCACGCTCCTGCTCGGCGGCTTCGGGGCCCTGTCCCTGGGTGCCCGGCGCACCCTGACCGTGCGGGGGACGAGCGACACGGAGACGTTGGACAACGTCCGCCGGTTCGACTACGGGCTGACCTTCGGTGTGGAGGCTCCGCTCTCGATCGTGTCGCGGAAGTTCTCCGTCGAGGCCCGCTTCGAGTGGGGGCTCGGCAACGCCATGAGCCAGCCCGCGGGCTACACCGACCTCTTCGACGACCCCGGGAGGATCAACGTGGTGGCCGTCTCCGTCCTCCTCGGCTGGAGGTTCGGATCATGAGAACGGTCCTCCTGGCCCTCGCGGCCCTCGTCCCGGCGTCGGCGTGCTCCGTGCCCACCGAGATCGCGGACGTCGCCGATTCCCGGGCCGAGCTCGAGGAGGCGTTTCGCGCCACCTCCATCCCCTCGGTGTCGGCCATTGTGGTGAACGCCGAGTCGGTGGTCTGGCAGGAGAGCTACGGCTTCGCCGACGTGGACCGGCCCGCCGACGGGTTGACCTTCTACGACGTGGCCTCGGTGTCGAAGCTCGTGGTGGCCACGGCGGTCATGCAGCTCGTGGAGCAGGGTCTCCTGGACCTGGACGCCGACGTCAACGGCTACCTGCCGTTCCACGTCGTGCACCCCGCGCATCCCGACGTCCCGGTGACGATCCATCACCTGCTCACCCACACCTCGGGGCTGACCTGGCCGGAGACCGACGCCGACGTGCCGGGCCTCTACGTGCCCTATCCCCTGGACGCGGCTCCCCCGCTGGGCACCTGGCTGCCCGAGTTCATCCTGCCCGGAGGGGCGCACTACGTCCCCACGGTGTGGCGGGCCTCCGCCCCCGGCGAGCAGGAGTTCTACTCCAACATCGGGGTGTCCCTCGCGGCCTACCTGGTGGAGGTGGTGGCCCAGACCGACTTCAACGCGTACGTGCGGGAGCGGATCTTCGCCCCGCTCCAGATGTCCAGCACGAGCTTCGCGTACGCGGACCTCGACATGGCCCACGCCGCCCGGCCCTACGGGCGCGGGGGCTGGGCCGCGTTTACCCGGGTGCGCCCGTACCCATCGGGAGACCTCAAGACGACCCCCGAGGACTTCTCCCACCTCCTCATGGCGTACCTGGGGGAGGGGGCGTACCAGGGTCGCCGCATCCTCCAGCCGTCGACCGTGCGGCGCATCCTCTCGGTCGAGAACCCGGCGAGCGGACTCTGCCTCATCTGGGCGCGTACTCTGGCAGGGTGGTACGGCCACTCCGGCGGAAAGGACGGGGTGGCGGCCTACGCCGAGATCCAGCCGGAGCGGGGCGTCGCGCTGATGATCGTGGCCAACCAGCGGCACTCCGCCGTCTACCCCGGCGGCCGGATCCACGCCCTGGTGCGCCGGATCGCGTGGGACGACGGGTGAACCCCGCTGCAACCTTCCGGGGTCTGACCGGTATGATTGCTGTGGGGCGTGCGTCGGTCCTGTCGGCTTCTTGGATGGTAGTAGGCCTATCTGCTACCTGGGGGGGACGGTCGATGGGGCGGCGGCGCCCCCTTTCTTGCTTCAGGCAAGGACGAGGTCCGTTGCGTCCTCCGGCGTGCGGTCGCGGGCTACGCCTGGGGCTCACTCGGCCTTCAGGACCTCCACGGGCTGCACCCTCGTCGCCTTCCGGGCCGGCAGGAGCGCGGCCAGGACCGTGATCCCCAGGAGCAGAGCCGTCACCACCACGTACGTTCCTGGATCGAGCGCGCCGACGCCGAAGAGGAAGCTCTCCACCGAGCGTGTCAGCAGGGCCGCGCCGAGCAGGCCGGCCACGACCCCGAGCGCGACGGGAAGAAAAAGCCCCCGCGCCACCTCGCGCACCACCGAGCCGCTCCCCGCCCCCAGCGCCATGCGGATGCCGATATGCCTCCGCTGTTGGCTCACCGTATGGGATACGACGCCGGCGATCCCGAGCATGGCCAGGAGGAGGGCGAGGAGCCCGAAGCCGCTCAGCAGGATCGCGCCCATCTCCTGGGCGGTGAGGACCCTGCGGACCAGATCCTCCATCGTCATCAGGATGGTGATCGGCGCGTCGGGCTCGAGCGAGACGATCTCCGAGCGCATCGCCCCCAGGACCGCCTCGGGGTCTCCGCGGGTCCGCGCGGCGACCGTGATGAACCCGGTCGACGAGCTCGCGGTCGCAGAGAGGGGAACGTAGATGAAGTTGGTCGGCTCGTCGCTCAGCGTCTGCCACGACACGTCCTCCGTCACGCCCACGACCAAAAGCGCCTCCGAACCGAGCATCACCGTCCTTCCGAGGGGACTCCCGTCCGGCCAATACCGAGCCGCCATCGACCGGTTCACCACGACGACCTCCGCACCGCCGGAGCCATCGTTGGGGTCGATGCCCCGTCCCTCGAGGATCGGCAGGCCCAGGCTCTCGAAGTACCCGGCTGACGCGCTGATCAGGTCGACGCGCATCTCCTCGTCCGGCGCCGGCTCGTAGCCGGGCACCTCCACGAAGTAGCCGCGCGCCCCGCCGTCCTGGAGCGGAACCCGCGTCGACGCGCTCGCCACCTGGATCTCGGGTCGGGCCTCGAGCCTGGCGCGCAGGTCGTCCAGGAATGCCATCGCCTCGGACGTCTCGTAGTTGATGAGCCCGAGGTTGATCCGCGCGACGGCGACCCGCTCCGGCTCGAAGCCGAGCTCGGCGGCCATTCCCCGGCGCAGCGTCTGAACGAAGAGCCCCGATCCCACCAGGAGCACGAGGCAGAGTCCGATCTGGGTGGTGACCAACCCCTTGCGCAGACGATCCCCGCCCGCCGCGTTGCCGCTCCGACCCCCGCTCCTGAGCGATCGGACGACGTCGGGCCTGCTCGCCTGGAGCGTCGGTGCCAGACCGAACAGGATCGCGGTGGCGGCCGCGGCGACCATCGCGAAGACGAGCACCGGCCCCTCTAGGCGCGCGCCGAGGCTGTCCATCGTGACCGCCCCGGGAAGCATGAAGCCGCCCAGTCCGCCCAGCAGCAGGACCGCGACGCCGAGCCCGAGCACGCCGCCGAGCGCGGCGAGCAGCCCACTCTCGATGAGCAGCTGCCGCACGAGATGGGAGCGCTTCGCACCCAGCGCGAGGCGCACGGCCACCTCCCGCCGGCGACGGGTCGCCCGCACGAGCACGAGGTTGGCGAGGTTGGCGCAGGCCAGGAGGAGCGTGAAGCCGACCACACCCATCAGCAGCCAGACGAACCGGGTCATCTGTGCCTCGGAGCCGTTGGGCAGCGCGTACGACGCCAGCGGGTCGACCGTCGTGTCGCGCGGGCCGCGCGCCTCGCCCCACGTCTCCTTCAGTCCCTCGGAGATCCGCCAGAGCTGCGCCGTGACCTGCTCGACGGTGGCGCCCTCGACCATCCGGCCCACGGACATGCCCATCCACCGGCTGCCTCGATCCTCCCAGATCCCCTCCCGGGCGATGGCACCGACGCCGAGCGCGCCCGCGGCCTGCATCGGTACCCACGCGTCCGGCCTCGAGTCCAGGCGCAGGCCGGTGAACCCGTGCCGGGCCACCCCGACCACGGTGAACGGCCGACCGTTCAGGCGCACGGTCGACCCGACCACCTCCGGGTCGCCGAGGAAGCGTGTGCTCCACAGATCGTGGGAGAGCACCACGACCGGCTCGCCTGCGCGGAGCCTGTCGTCGGCCGTGACGAGCAGGCGCCCTGCGTGCGCGTCGACTCCGAGCAGCTCGAAGTAGTTTCCGGTGACCGCCTCCAGCACGATGAACCGCGAGCCACGCTCGTCGTCACCGAGACTCGCCGGGAGCGCCGACGTCCCGGCGAGGTCCGCGAGAAGCGTGGCCTGCTCCCGGTAGTCGAGGAAGTCGGGATAGGACGTCGAGCTCCGCGGATAACCCCTCCGGCTCGTCGTATACACCGCGACCAGCTCGTCCGGGGCTGCGACGGCCGGGGGCCTGAAGAGCGCAGCCCGCACGAGGCTGTAGATGGCGGTGTTGGCCCCCAGGCCGAGAGCCAGCGTGGCGAGCACCACCACGGTGAACCCCGGCGACTTGCGCAGGCCGCGCGCGGCGAATCGAACATCTCTCCACAGCTTCGTCATCACTCCCTCCTCCCGTCGTCCCAGCCTGTCGTCCGCCCATCGCCCGTCGATCTCGCGCCGCCGCAGCCACGCCGTCCGCA
>JARRLD010000175.1:0-8109 GCA_037387345.1 Gemmatimonadota bacterium | reverse complement strand
CCGGGTCCATGTCCGGGCCCACGGATCGGCTGCAGAAACTGGCGGTGGCGACGTCCCACTCCCTGGAGGCCACCAAGGAGTACCTGCGCGGGGAGCAGCTCCTGCGCCAAGGGCGCTACAGGGAAGCCGGTGCCGCGTACGATCTGGCGGTGGGGCTGGATCCCGAGTTCGCCCTGGCGCACTACCGGAAGAGCCTCGCCGCGGACTGGACCGACGCCTACGACGTGCGCTCCTCGGCGGAGAGGGCCCTGGAGCTCGCCGATCACCTCTCTCCCCGGGACCGGAACCTGCTGTCCGCGCTCCTGCTCCGTCGGACGGGGCAGAACCGCCGGGCGGAACAGGCGTACCGGGCCCATCTCCACACCTATCCCGACGACGTGGAGGCCCTGCTCCAGCTGGGTGAGGTTCTCTTCCACGACAACCCCCGCTGGGGCGTGGACATGAGGGAGGCGCTGGAACCATTTACCAAATCAGTTCAGCTGGAGCCGGTCAACTCCAACGCTCGCATCCACCTGGCTCGCCTCTACGCTCTGATGGGCGATCTGGAGGCGCTCAGCGCGACGGCAGACGTGTTCACCGCCGAATCGTCCGAGAGCGAGCGTTCCGTGGAGGTGGACGCCATCTACGCCGTGGCGACCGGGGACAGTGCGCGGATGGGGACGGTCATGGACCGCATCCGGGAGAGCCCGGGCTACTTCGCGTTCTACGCCGCGCACGGCGTGGACCGGTTCGTGCGGGACCCCCACACCGCCCTCCGCATCCTGGACGAGAGCGGCCATGACGACGACCTCCTTCTGGGCACCAAGGCGAACCTCCTCGTCGCTCAGGGGCGAGGTCGGGACCTGGACGAGCTCCTTCAGGGCATCCCTGGCGGCAGGACGCCGACCTGGGATCTCTACGAGGCGTTCATCCTCACATCCGGGACGCTCCGTGTGTCCCCCGATCGTCTGGAGGCCCTCCTGGAGCGGGTCCGGGCCATCGACCCGACCGAAAGCCTCGAGACGGCGTGGCTCCCTCCGTACGAGGACCTCACCGGGGCCTACGCACGGTTCGAGCGGGACTACCATGAGGCGCTTCTCCTCATCCACCTCGGCCGCATCGGGGAGGCCCGCGAGGTGATGACCGAGATGGAGGGCATCGGCGACCTGCCGGGACTCGGGTCCATCGCCATCGACGGCGTGGTCGGACTGCAGGCGGAGATCCACCTCCAGACCGGGGACAGCGCGCAAGCCCTGCAGACGCTGCGCTCGCTGAGCTTCGACGTTACCCACGCCGCCTCGGTGCGCCCTCTCCCGGACCAGGCCCGGGCGAGGCTCCTGCGTGCCCAGCTGGAGTGGAAGCTGGGGGAGGTAGACGTGGCGGTTGCCTACCTCCGGGGGCTGGACGAGAGCTGGGGGCTGTGGGACACACCGTTCCGGCCCCAGGCCTACCGGACGCTGGGAGAGATCGCCGCGTCCCAGGGCCGGATGGACGACGTGGCCCGGTACTATGACCTGCTCGTCACGCTGTGGGCGCGCTGCGATCCCGAGCTGGTGCCCGAGAGGGAGGAGATCCAGGCGTGGTTGGAGGGGGTGCGAGGGGGCTGAAGGGGTACTGGTCGCCGGGAAGCCCGCACATCGATGCGGTCCGCCCGGGGCCCCCCCTACACCCGGCTCGGATTCTCCGCCGCGTATTTGTGGGCCGTGTAGGCCGAGATGATGTGGCAGACCCAGCCGAGGAGCCCTCCTGAGCCGATCCACAGGCCCGGCGTGACGATGAGCCAGAAGATTCCCCGTAGGATCGTCCCGTTGTAGATCTGGCCGATGCCGGGCACGAAGAAGCTGAGCACGGCGGCTGTTCCTGGGTTCCTCATGGTCACCTCACGTGGCATCCGCTCGAGGGAGCGGGCAAGTCATCACTCCCTCCTCCCTACGGGCCTCCGGCCGGTGACGTTTCGGCCGGGGCAAAGCCCGTCAGCGCCTTCGCCACCTCCCGCTGCAGCGGCCCCAGGTCGGGATAGCGCGTGTCAGCGTCCACACCCACGTTCTGCCGGTTGGTGAGGAGCACCACGGCGAGCCGCTGATCCCGCACCCCGATCACGAACGTCCCGGTGAACCCGGTATGGGCGAATCCGGAGGACGGGAGATAGTCGGGCGTCTGCCAGCCCAGGGCCTGGCCCTCCCCCGTCGGGGCCAGGAACAAGGCCACCACCTCGGGGCTCAGGAATCTGCGGCCCTCCCGGCTCCCCGCTGCCAGCAGCAGCTCCAGGAGCACCGCCAGGTCGTCGGCCGTGGAGAACAGGCCGGCGTGCCCGGCCTGGCCGCCGAAGGCGTGATAGGCGTTCCCGTCATTCACCTCGCCCACCAGCGTACGGGTGCGCCAACCGTTCCAGGCGTCGGCGTCCCCCTCGATGCGGTACCCGAAGGTGGTGTCGTGCACCATGCGGTACTCGAACGGGTTGCCGTGGGAGGTGGCCGCGAAGGGGCCCGCGAATGCGTCCCTCCCACCGAACCCGGTGTGCTCCAGGCCCAGGGGGCCGTACAGCTCGCCCCGCAGGAAGACCTCCAGGCTGTTGCCCGTGACCTCCTCCACAACCCGGCCCAGGAGCATGAAGCCCAGGTCCGAGTAGTGGCGCCCCTCTTCCACGCTCCATCCCAGAGGCAGGTCACGGACATGGGCGTTGGCTTCGTCGGAGCTGGAGGCGTGGTAGTACACGGGAACCCACTGGCGCAGGCCGGCCCGATGGGTCAGGAGGTGGCGCAGGGTGATGCCGTCTTTCTCCGGCCCGCGGAAGTCCTCCAGGTAGGTGTGGAGGGGCGCGTCCAGGTCGAGCTCTCCCCGATCCACCAGGAGCATGATCGCGAACGTAGTGGCCATGACCTTCGTCACCGAGGCCAGGTCGAAGATCGTCTCCGGCGTCATGGCCCGGGGACGGTCCAGACGCTCGATTCCGGCACCAGGCCTGCCCTCCCCGTTCGGGTACTGCCCGGCGCCGTACCCGTACAGCTGCGCCTGGCCATAGGCCTTCCGGAACACCTGCTCCCCGTCCTTCGTGACCAAAAGCATGGCTCCCGGAACACGCTCTTCATCCACCCAGGCGGCCACCAGGGAGTCGGCCCGTTGGAGCCCGGGAACGGAGCCAGCCCGACCCGAGGACGCTGCGTCCGGGGCCGAGCACGCGACGCTTGCCCCTGCGGGCGCGACGGCCAGGGCAAGGGCAACCCACCGCGCCGCGGCCCCGCATCGCCTCATCATGGGCCTCCTTCCCGGTATCTGTCCCACCTCATCCAGGACACCTCCCCGGACCCGACGGCCATCCGCTCAGGCCGCGTGCCGTCCCTCAGCTCCCGCTGACCGGCTCCAGGCGGACGATGGGCGTCGGCTCACCGGAGCGGTCCTCGATGGCCACGTAGATGTATCCGTCGGGCCCCTGGCGGATGTCGCGTACCCGGCCGTGACCGTGGAGGAGCGTCTCCTCGGCGACGACCTCCCGGCCGTCCAGCGTCAGCCGGGCGATCTGCTCCCCAGCCAGACCCCCGACGAACAGGTTGCCCCTCCACTCGGGGAAGCGGTCACCGGTGTAGAGCAAGAGGCCCGACGTGGCGATGGAAGGCACCCAGAAGTGAACCGGGGGCTCCATCCCCTCCCGGTGGGTCCCCTCGTGGATGGCCAGCCCGGTGCGGTAGTTGACCCCGTACCCCACCACGGGCCACCCGTAGTTGTGGCCCGGGCGGATGAGGTTGAGCTCGTCGCCACCCTGGGGGCCGTGCTCCGTGGCCCAGACGTCACCCGTCCCCGGGTTGATGACCAGGCCCTGCGGGTTCCGGTGTCCGTAGCTCCAGATCTCCGGCCGATGGCCGGGCTGACCCACGAACGGATTGTCCTCCGGAACCCGGCCGTCGTCGTGGATCCGGTTCACGGTGCCGTGGTGGTTGGACGGATCCTGGGCCGGATGCGCCTCCAGGTTCCCGGTGGAGGGGACCTGCCGCTCCCCGACCGTGATGAAGAGGTAGCCGTCGGCGTCGAAGGCCAGCCGGGAGCCGTAGTGGCCGCGACCCCGGGTGTCGGCCTCGAAGATCTCCTCCACCTCCTGGAGACGGTCGCCCTCCAGGCGTCCGCGCACCACCGCCGTCGTGGAGCCGTCGCCCACGGGCTTGGAGTAGCTGAGGTAGACCAGGCGGTTCGTGGCAAAGTCCGGATGGAGCGCCACATCGAGGAGGCCGCCCTGGCCCTGGGCGAAGACCTCGGGAACGCCGGGCACGGGCTCGGGGCGCAGCGCGCCGTCCCGGACGATGCGCAGGCGGCCCGGGCGCTCGGTGACCAGCATGTCCCCGCCGGGCAGGAAGGCCATGGACCAGGGGTTGACGAGGCCGTCCGCGACGGTCACCACGCGGTAGTCGTGATACGCGGAGCGGAGGACCGGGGCCTGGGCGCTCGCCGGAGCGACGGCCGACAGGAAAAGCCCGGCGGCGAGGAGGGGGACAGGGGTCCGGAGCATGGAGCGTTACCTCGTGTAGGACGGACGATGCGACGAAGACCGCAGACTGGTCGAGGTTCAGTGGACCCCGGGGTTGCACCGGGGTTCCGCGCACGGAGCTCGCACACCGACCGACCCCCGGAAGGTCGCCCGTGAGGGTACGGGACGCGGAAGCCCGCGATGCCAAAGCCTGGGCCAGCCTCCGGGAGGAACTCTGGCCCGGGTCCGCCGGCGACCACGCTCGGGAGATCGCCGCCTACTTCCGTGGAGAGCCCCCGCGGTGGGTCTGCCTCGTGGCCGAAGACGACTCGGGCGGCCTCGCAGGGTTCCTCGAGGTAGGGCTCCGGGACTACGCCGAGGGGTGCCGGACCTCGCCCGTCGGCTATCTGGAGGGCATCTACGTGCGCCCGACCTCTCGGTCGTCGGGCGTGGGCCGAAAGCTGGTGGAGGCTGCGGAGGCATGGGCTCGTCGGCAGGGGTGCACCGAGATGGCCAGCGACCGGGAGCTGGACAACGCGCGCAGCGGGCGGTTCCACCGCGCCCTGGGCTACGAGGAGGTGGAGCGGATCGTCTGCTTCAGGAAGGACCTCGGGGGCGCCTGAGCTTCACCGGCCGAGGAGTGTCACGATCCGGGTCCAGGCCGTATTGTGCATGGCCATGGACGCGGGACCACCCATTCGCCCCATACGCCCGGCCTTCGGGCTGTGCCTGGCCCTCCTGCTCGCTCCCCGTGCCGCCGCGTCCCAGGACCCGGCAGCGGGCGAGGTCCGATCGGTGACCATCCCCGGGAGCGACGTGTCCTTTTCCCTGACGTTCGTTCCTGGCGGAACGGTTCTTCTCGGTAGCCCGGAGTCGGAAGTGGGCCGGGACGACGACGAGGGCCCCCGGCGCACCGTGCGCATCTCATCGATCTGGATGGGGGTCCACGAGGTCAGCCAGGACGAGTTCGCCCTGTTCCGCCATCGACGGCTGGACGACGACGTGGGGCCGGCGCCGGACGTGCCCTTCGACGCCGACGCGGTGACCCGGCCGAGCCCGCCGTACGAGGATCCCGCCCACGGCATGGCAGACGAGGGACATCCCGCCGTGGGCATGACCCGATGGGCGGCGCTCCACTACGCCCGCTGGCTCTCCCTGAAGACGGGGCAGCTCTTTCGCCTGCCCACCGAGGCGGAATGGGAATACGTCTGCCGCGCTGGGGTGCCGACGGAGGCCGCGACCGGCCTCCCCGACGACCTGGGTGCGGTCGCCTGGTACGATGCGAACAGCGGGGGAGCCTATCACCGGGTGGGCACCCGGGCCCCCGACGCGCTGGGGATCCACGACCTGCTCGGCAACGTCGCCGAATGGGTCCTGGACGGCTACGCCGCCGACGCGTACGCCCGGTTGCCCGAGGCGGAGCCGGCGACGGATCCCCTGGCGGGCCATCCCGCCCGGGGGAGGGGTCTGGTCCGGGGTGGGGCCTTCGACGACCCACCGGAGCGGCTCCGGTGCGCCGAGCGGTTCCCGGAGACGCCGGCGTGGAAGCGACGGGACCCGCAGGTTCCGAAGAGCCGGTGGTGGAACACCGATTCACCGCACGTGGGGTTCCGGCTGGCGAGCCCGGCCGGCTCCCACACCATGGACGAGATTCGAGGCTATTGGGCGGAGATCCTGGGCGGACCCTGACGAGCCCCGGCGCAGAACCCGAGGAGAGAACATGCACAGGCGAGACTTCGTGAAGACGGGCGCCGCGGCGGCGGTGGGCGGCATTTCCCTCAGCTCACGGCGCCTCCCGCTGAGGGCCGAAGCACCCACCGCGGACGCCATACGCGTGGGCGTGGTGGGGTGCGGAGGTCGGGGGACCGGGGCCGTGGTCCAGGCCCTGAGCACGACCCAGGACGTGAAGCTGGTGGCCATGGCCGACGCCTTCGCGGACCGGGTGGAGGGCAGCCATGCCATGCTCACCAACCCCGAGCAGGAGGAGTGGCTGGCCGACGTGGACCTGCGCCCGCGCATCGACGTGCCGTCGGAGCGGCGCTTCTCGGGCTTCGACGCCTACCAGAAGGTCTTCCCCCTGGTCGACGTGGTGATCCTGGCCACGCCACCCGGGTTCCGGCCGATCCACTTCGCCGCCGCGGTGGACGCGGGCAAGCAGATCTTCATGGAGAAGCCGGTGGCTACCGATGCCCCCGGCGTGCGCGCGGTGCTGGAAGCCGCCGCCAGGGCCAAAGACGCCCGCCTCAACGTGGTGGTGGGGCTCCAGCGCCACTACCAGACCGTCTACCGGAAGTGGGTGGATCGCATCCACGCCGGCATGATCGGCGACGTGGTCCTGGGTCGCGTGTATTGGAACAGCTCCGGGGTCTGGGTACGTCCCCGGGAGCCCGGCCAGACCGAGATGGAGTACCAGATGAGGAACTGGTACTACTTCAACTGGCTGTGCGGCGACCACATCGTGGAGCAGCACATCCACAACATCGACGTGGCCAACTGGGTGCTTCGCGGCCCACCGATCCGCGCCCAGGGGCAGGGGGGCCGTCAGGTCCGCACCGGGCCGGACACCGGCGAGATCTACGATCACCACTTCGTCGAGTTCGAGTACGAGGGTGGCGCACGGGTCCTCAGCCAGTGTCGGCACATCCCGGAGTGCGCCAACCGGGTGTCCGAGGCGTTTCACGGCACCAACGGCGTCGCGCCCCGACCCGGCCTCATCGTGTCGAGCTCCGGGGGCACCCTCTTCGAGCACGACGACGCCGAGGATCCCAACCCCTACCAGGTGGAGCACGACGAGCTGTTCGCCGCGGTGGCGGCGGGCAGGTTCCAGTACGCCGACGCGGAGCAGGGCGCCCAGGCCACCATGAGCGCCATCCTCGGGCGCATGGCCACCTACTCCGGGCAGGTCGTGGAATGGGAGGAGGCCCTGGCCTCGGGGCTGAGCCTCATGCCGGCGACCTTCGCCAGGGACGCGCCGCCCCCGGTGCTCCCCGACGCCGAGGGCCGCTACCCCATCCCCACGCCGGGCGTGACCCGGGCGTACTAACGGGTCGCAAGGAGAAGGGGATCATGCGCTTCCCAACGGCACTCGGAATTCTCGTGTGTGTCGCTTCATGTGCGTCAGTTCAAGATGCTATAGCACAAGAGCTTGACCGCTTCGAGTTCGAGCGCCACGTCATGGGAAGTCCCTTCCGTCTGGTGGTGTACGCGCCGGGCGAGAGGGTCGCGCGTGCCGGGGCGGATGTCGCGTTCCAGGAGGCGGCCCGTCTGGATTCTCTCTTCAGCGACTACCGTTCCGACAGCGAGGTCGCCTACCTGGCCGCCCGAAGTGGTGAGGGAGAGTCCCTCCCGGTCAGCCAGGATGTGTGGTGCGTTCTCCGCACGGCCCGGCGGTGGTCCGAGCTCACAGGGGGAGCCTTCGACGTGACCGTCGGCCCTCTCACCCGGCTCTGGCGGTGGTCCGCCCGGCGGGGGGAGCTACCTTCCTCGGACCGCCTGCAGTCGGCGTTGAGCTCCGTGGGGTTCCGCCGTCTGTCCATGGACTCGGTCCGGCAGGCCGTCCGCCTGGGGCGGCCGGGGATGGCGCTGGACCTCGGGGGCATCGCCAAAGGATACGCAGCCGACGTCGCCCTCGATGCGCTGCGCAGCCGGGGCCTGGAGAGGGCGCTGGTGGACGC
>JARRLD010000174.1:0-11991 GCA_037387345.1 Gemmatimonadota bacterium | reverse complement strand
GACGATCCACGACCCGAGACCACACGCTGCGCCCGATGCTCCTGGGGATTCTCACCCTGGGCATCGTCGGCGCCGGCACCGAGCTGCTCCTGCTGGGGCATTTCGAGGAGCCCTGGCAGTGGGTGCCCCTGGTGGTCCTGGCTGGCAGCCTCGTCACGGTGCTGCTCACGGCGGTCCGCCGGAGTCGCGGAACCCTGCTCACGATGCGGGGGGTGATGGGCGTGTCGGTGCTTTCGGGCGCACTGGGGGTCTGGCGACACTTCCGAGGGAACGTGGAGTTCGAGCTGGAGATGTACCCGTCCATCAGCGGGTTGGAGCTCTTCGAGAAGGCCGTGACGGGTGCCACACCCGCGCTCTCTCCTGGAACGATGATTCTGCTGGGCTTGCTGGGCCTGGCGTTCACCTACGGACACCCCGCCCTGGGTGGGTCCGACAAACCGAAATGAGGAGGCATCCCATGCGCCATCACAGTCCTGCCCTCGTGAGCGCGGCGTTCCTGCTGCTGCTCCTCGCTTCTCCCACCACCGCGCAGGTCGGGCCCAATCTCCGTCTGGTGAACCCCAACCTCGCCAGCTCCGAGGAGCTCGCCGCCCTTCCGCAGATGGACGAGTCCCTCGCCGCGGCCGTGGTGGCTGCCCGTCCGTTCCTGGACATGACCTCGCTCGACGCCCTGCTGAGGGAGCACGGACGGGCCGATGAAGCCCGGGAGGAGCTCTACGGCCACCTGTGGGTGCCGATCAACGTCAACACAGCGTCCCGGGAGGAGATCCTCCTGATTCCCGGTGTCGGGGAGCGCATGCTCCACGAGTTCGAGGAGTACCGTCCGTATGTGGCGCTGGCGCAGTTCCAGCGGGAGATCGGCAAGTACGTGGATGAGGGGGAGCTCGCTCGCCTGGCCCAATACGTCTTCGTGCCCATCGACCTCAACACGGCCACCGAAGAGGACATCCTGTCCATCCCCGGCGTGGGAGAGCGCATGCTCCACGAGTTCCTGGAGTACCGTCCGTACCAGGCCATGGCGCAGTTCGAGCGGGAGATGGGGAAATACGTCGACGACGACGAGGTCGCGAGGATGGCTCGCTATGTGGAGGTCCGCCCCTCCAACTGACTTCCAAACCGGATGGGTCAGCTGGGCCACAGCCAGCCGAAGGCCCCCGCCGTCAGCAGGCCGTAGACCAGACCGTCGAACGTATTCTTGAACGTCGTGCTCCACGGCTGACTGTACCAGATGGACCGCTGCCAGCCGGCCACGGCATAGCCGACGAAGGCGGTGCATCCGGCGAAACGGAAGACCGCGAGATAGTCGGCTCCGGGGCCCAGCGCCCGTCCCGCGATGTACGCAGCGAAGACGCCGACCACGAGGGAGTACACAAACCAGAGGGCGAGCGGCTTGCCCATGGCCATGGGATTCTCGGAAGGCAGCACGGTCATGAACGCCACAGGCCCCTTCTTCACCTTCTCCTGGAATTCCGGGCTCTTCATGGCCTCGGTGCTGCCCGCCCGGGGCACCGCGTAGTCGCCGGGGGGAATGTTGAATCCCCGGAGCGCCTCCATCACTCCGTCCTCATCCGGCAAGGCCTTCCAGTCGGATTTATGGTAGGGGAGGAACATGTGGATGACGGAGCTTGCGACAAATACCAGAACCGCCGCCACCACGATGGGAACCGCCAGGGACAGAACCGGAACCATGGGATCCCTCCTTGAAGGAGAACGCTCGGCTTGAGCCCGTCATCCTGCCGACGCACCCTCCCCTTCGCAAGCACGGCCCCCGCGTCTCAGGCCTGAGGGCGGGCTCGACCTTGCTCCCATCCTCGGGAGCGTCCTATCGTCGCCGGGCCGTGGCCAAGCTCGTCACGGCAGCCCGTCGCCACCGAGACCCAGAGAAGCCCGATGTCACGCCGCCTTCTGACCGTCCTCCTCCTCCTCACGCTTCCTCGGGCCCTCCTCTCCCAGGTCCCCCTGCCGGCCGAGGCGCCATGGAAGGACGCCGTGAGCCGCTGGCGAGCGACCCTGGAGGCGGAGGGCATCGTCGGCGGGAGCCTGGCGCTCCTCGACGACGGCGAGATGCTCGACCTCCAGACCTACGGCATGGCCGACCTGGCCGAAGACCGGCCGGTGGACGCGGAGACGATCTACCACTGGGCGTCCATCACGAAGACCTTCACCGCCATCTCGATCCTCCAGCTCCGGGACCGGGGGTTGCTGTCCCTCGACGATCCCGTCGTGAAGTACGTACCGGAGCTCCGTGACGTGTACAATCCCTTCGGATCCATGGAGGACGTCACGCTCCGGCATCTCCTCTCCCACTCCGCGGGGTTCCGGGGTGCGACGTGGCCCTGGGCCGGAGGCGAGCCCTGGCACCCCCACGAGCCCACGGAATGGAGCCAGCTCGTGGCCATGATCCCCTACACGCGGATCCACTTCGAGCCGGGGTCGCGGTTCAGCTACTCCAACCCGGGCATCGTCTTCCTGGGGCGTGTCATCGAGAGGGTCACCGGGGACGTCTTCGAGGCCTACGTCGACAAGAATATCTTCCGACCCCTGGGGATGCGCCGCGCGTATTTCGACGTCACGCCCTGGCACCTGCTCCCGCATCGCTCGAACCACTACTTCGTGTCTGATGGCCACCCCGAGCCCGGAGGCCCCGACTTCAATACCGGCGTCACGGTGAGCAACGGGGGACTCAACGCCCCGGTCGGCGACATGGCCCGGTACCTCGCGTTCCTCATGGGCTCGGGTCCGCACGACGGAGGACCCGAGGTCCTCTCCCGGGCGAGCCTGAGGGAGATGTGGGAGGCCGTGGTGCCCATCGGCACGTCGGACATCGGCGCCGAGTCCATGGGGCTGTCGTTCTTCCTGTACGAGAAAGACGGCGGCCGTGTCATCGGACACACGGGCAGCCAGCGCGCGTTCTTCTCGTTCGTGTACGTGGACCCGGCGGCGCGGATCGGGGCGATCGCGGCGTTCAACACGGTTGGCGTCGAGGGAAGCGGGCCCGACACCCGCGCCATCCTCAACCAGACCCGTGCGGACATCCTGAACGAGGTTTTCCCTGCCCTGGCAGGGAACCTACGATGACGGTGGATCGCCGCGCGTTCATGAAGATGGCCGGCGCGGCGGCATTGGCGCCGCCCCTCGGTCGGATCTGGAGCGCGGATCGTTGGGCGGGTGTCTCTCCCATCTCGTCCCCTCCCTGGGAGGGATACGAACGGGCCCTGGTGGTGGACTGCCTGGCGAGCCCCGGAGCGTTCAACGTGCCGGACGCCGTGGAGGGCGGGCTGGGGCCATCCGCGCTGGACTCGGCGCGACGGTCGGGGATCACCGCGGTGAACGTCACCGTGGGCGTCGTGGGGGAGATGCCCGATCCCTTCGAGGCCACGGTCACCGATCTGGCGCGATGGGAGCGGGAGATCGACAGGAGTCCCGGCGTATTCCGGCGCGTGAGGGCCAACGACGACCTGCACGCCGCGAAGGCGCAGGGTCAGGTGGGCCTGATCTACGGCTTCCAGGACACGGTGGCCCTGGGTGCCGACCCTGGGCGACTGGACACGTTTCACGCGCTGGGCGTGCGCATCGTCCAGCTCACCTACAACGGGCGGAACCGCGTGGGCGACGGTTGCCTCGAGCCGGGAAACGCGGGCCTGTCCCGGTTCGGCGTCGCGGTCGTGGAGCGCATGAACGCTCTGGGGATCCTGGTGGACCTCTCCCACTGCGGCCAACGCACGACGGCCGAGGGGATCCGGACGTCCAGGGTCCCGGTGGCCCTGACCCACACGGGGTGCGACAGCGTATTTTCCCACCCCCGCAACAAGCGGGACGAGGAGCTGCGGGCTTGTGCCGACGGAGGTGGCGTGGTGGGCATCTACCTGATGCCCTACCTGAACCCCACCGGCCCTCCCACCGGGGAGGACGTGCTGCGACACGTCGAGCGCGCCCTGCAGGTGTGTGGCGAGGACCATGTAGGGATCGGAAGCGACCAGTCCATTGCTCCGGTTCCCGACGGGCCGGAGTACCGGGCTCGTCTGGAGGCCGAGGTCACGCGACGGAGAGAGCTCGGGGTGAGCGCGCCCCGGGAAGACACGGCGCCCTTCGTGCCCGAGCTCAACGATCCCCGCCGCATGGAGCGGATCGCCGACCTCATGTCCGGGCGCGGCCACCCGGACCGAATCATCGAGAAGGTGCTGGGCTCGAACTGGGACCGTCTGTTCGAGGAGGTGTGGCGGTAGGCCGAGGGGGTGGGCTCGCGGGCTCCGGACGGAGGCGCAATCCTTCCCGCACGGCCGCCACCACGCCGGGATCGTCGAGAAACGTCCAGTCCACGGACTGACGGGTCACGGTGGCGTCGTCGTGCACATGGAAGAAGAGCAGCGCCCGAACCGCCGGGTGCCGGAGTCGGATGTCCCCCAGGGCGGCTGCATACCACTCCGCCCGGTCGCCGCCCACCTCGAGGGATCCGAACTCGGCGATCATGATGGGCTTGCCGAGACCGACCAGGAACTCGTAATGACGGCCGAAGATCTCACGGAACGTCCACCACCGGGACCAGTAGGCCACGGTGCCGTAGTTCAGGGCTCCCGTGGCGACCCAATCTACGTACTCGTCTCCGGGCCAATACGCTCCATACCCCTCGTACGCCACGTGCGGTGACCAGACCCACACCACGTTGTCGGCGCCGGCCGCCCTGAACCGGTCCACCACATGTCGCCACGCGGCGATGAAGTCCTGCGGCTGGTTGTTCTGGGGCCCCCACGGGTAGCGGTACGGGTCGTTCATCTCATGGGCGAGACGAACCAGGATGGGCGAGCCGAAGCGCGCGGCATCCTTCGCCCACGCGTCGATGTAGAAGTCGTAGAGCCCGGCGGTGATGTCGGCGAGCCCCCCGTCGTCCCGGTCGGCCCTCAACGGCAAGTCGGGATGAAGCCGGTTCTCGAAGGTCGTCAACCAGGGCTCCCAGGTGATCACCGGCAAGGACCCCAGCTCACGCACTGCCTCGGCGATCCGGCGGGGGAATGCCTGATCCGGCGCGTCACCCCACGCCGAATAGAGGTGCATGAGGGCCAGCGGCGATCCGATGGCCTCCTCGAGCTCGATCATGCCCTCCAGCGTCGTCGCGATCTGCCCTCCGTAGGCTCCGAGAAGCAGCGTGTCCGGCTGCCGCACCAGAGCTGCGTCGGTCCGATACGACGCCAGCCATCCCAGCTGCTCGACCCGGCCGGCACGTCGGAACCTGCGCGCCAGCGTCGACTCCAGACGGCTCACTCCGCTCCCCACGCCTCGAAGCATCGAGCTGAGCGGACCCTCCGATGCCGACCCCAGGAGCACCAGGACGAGGACGAGCACGATGCTACCCGCCGCGGCGACGATGCTCAGAACGATGCGGCGACCACGCCTCATCCGACCCCCTCCCTTCCGTGGGCGACGCCGGGCTCCCCGGGCTCTTCGGCGACGACGACGATGCGCTCCACCTGCACGGCATCCCAGGGTCGGCGGGCTGGCAGCGTGCGCGCGCGCCAGGCCGCGTAGATCCCTCCGCTGGCCAGGACGACGGATGTGGTCGCGAACGCGACCATGCCCCACGTGGCCTCGCTGGTGAGGAACAACGACTCTTCGGGAGCGAGGGCGAGCCGTCGGTACGTGGTCCACGCGACGGACATCAGGAACGCGCCGGCCAGGATGAGGTGGGGCCACGCAAGCGCCACGAAGCGGCCTCGCCTGGCCTCCTTGGCGGTCGGAATGTACGGGATCTCCGCCCTGACGATGGCCAGCGCGGAGCCCACCAGGAAGACCGGCCAGCTCGCCACCTTGAGGGAGAGTCCCCTCCAGTGGAAGCCTCGTTCGTGCTCCGGATGGGCAAGCCATCGTTGCGACACGATGTAGATTGCCACACCCAACCACGCCACGGGGCCGCCGATGGTGAGGAACGCCTCGAATCGCATGGCCGCGGGTTGTACTCCGGTCCAGAGGAAGAGGTAGGGGATGATCAGGTAGAGAAGGGTCGTCAGGCCGAAGAGGTAGTACGTGCCGATGCCAAGATAGGAGAGCCGCTGACGCCACCGGAGGGAAAAGAAGGCCCTGGGCACCTCCGTGAACAGCACCTCATACACGCCTCGTGCCCATTTGAGCTGTTGTCGGTAGAACGAGCCCACATCCTCGGGCACCAGGCCTCGGCTCACGACCTCCGGAACGTAGACTGACTTCCACCCGGCCGCGTGAAGCCGGATCGAGGTCACCAGATCCTCGGCGAGTCCGATCCCGTGGCCTCCGATCGACTCGAGGGCGCGGCGCCGGAACGTGCAGTTGGCGCCGATGGCCACCGCCGCACCATGCCCGTGGAGCCCCATCTGGGTAGGACCGTAGAATGTATAGGTCTGCTCGGCCGCCCCTCGCGCCGTGAACGATCGGTGCTGATTGTAGTAGGCCTGGGCTACCTGGACGAACCCCACCCGCTCGTTCTGGAAGTGACCCAGCACGCGGTGCAGGAAGTTGGGAAACGGGACGTGATCCGGGTCGAGGACCAGGATGAACTCCTCGTCGGTCCTGGACAGCGCCGCATTGATCTTGCCCGCCTTCGCCCCGGGCAACCCGACCAGCGGCATCCACACCGCGCCGTGCTGTTCCGCGACCGCTCGGAAGGCGGGATCCTCCGTGTCGTCCAGCAGGTACGTCGTGTGGGGGTAGCGCACGCGGGCACACGCCTCCAGCGTCCGCTCGAACATGGACAGAGGCTCGCCCGGAGACGACGTGGTGAAGATGGCAACGCGGAGGCCCTCGGCCGCCGGAACGTGCTTCGGCTTGCGGATGGCGATCAGGTTGACCCACCCCAGCACCATGCGGGCGATCCCATACCACAGGGCCAGGGACAGCACGACGTAGAGCGGCAGGTTCCCCACATGGGCGGGCGCGAACCACCAATCGGCGAATCGCGCTACGGAGAGGACCCCGGCTCCGATGAGCGCGAGGAGCACCACGCGCTCGGTCCGCCGTACCGGTCTGGCCGCGCGCCACCGCCACAGCTCGTGCCCACGGTCCGTCATGGGGTCCTCGCCAGGGGCGCGGGAACGAATCGGTAGACGACACCCAACGACACGCGCGTGGCCTCGTAGAACGCGGTCCGTTCGCGCTCGGCCTCCAGGAGGAGGCTCGCGCAACACCCCACGGGCAGGCCCAGGGATCCGACGATTCTCCACGGAGAGAACCGTCGCTCGGCGTAGACGGTGCGCACCTCACCCAGAGGGCCTGCCCCCACCACCTGGAAGGAGGGCGCCTGCTCCACGGCCCGAAACCCGTAGGAGAGGCTCAGCCGGGCGGTAGCGAAGCCTGCTCGACCCTGCAGCTCGGCGAGCGCGGAATGGACGACCGTGGCCTCCGGAGTGAAATACGGCGCGTAGACCCCCGCGAGGTCGGGCCCCTGGCCCATGGGCCCGCCGGGTCCCATGCCCTGGCCCGGGCCCATCGAGGAATTCGGGTCGGCGAGGGTCCACCGTGTCTGGTCCGAGTCCTGCCAGGACAGGGCGTAGCCTCCTCGAAGCCACGGGAGGATCGGCGCCAGCATCCAACCGTACGCCGTGTGGATCGTGGTCTCGCCGCTGAGCCGCTCCCGACGCAGTGCCGCCTCCCCGGCCCACCGGCGGGCCGCGGCACCGTCCAGCACCAACTCCAGCCCCCGAACCATCACCAGGGTGTCCGCGCTGGCGAGGGTCCACAGGTACCGCTCCGACCAGCCCCTGCCCCGCACCCTCACCTGGGGAGCCACCTCGACGCCCAGCTGAAGCTGCCCTGTCCACGCCCCGCTCCGGCCCGTCAGGCTGGTCTGCCAGGCCCGTCCCAACTGCAGGGTCACGCCGGCCCTGGGACCCGGCAGGGAGCCCTTCAGGCGGACCCAGCCATCGGCGGCCAGCGACGCGCCGGTGACGTCGAGGCTTCGGGCCGTGCCTCCGGCCGCGACCGTCCAGAGAGGATTGACGAAGGTTCCTGCCTCGAGGAAGCCCGTCCGCCTTCGAAACGGCTGGTGGACGGCCCGGAACAAGCGCGCCGCGCGGGTGAAGTCGCCGCGCCAATACGCCACTGTGCCGAGCCGTGCCTGTGCCTCGACCGCGGCTCCATCGTCGGTGCGGTCTCCGCGGGCCGACCTCAACGCGTTTTCCAGAGCGGTCTCGGCCTCCGTGAGATCTCCGCGATCCATGAGGATGGTGGCCCGGTCGATGTGCAGCCACGGCTCGTCGGGCAGGACCGTGAGCGCCGTGTCGTATTCGGCGAAGGCCTCGTCAGGTCGCCCGAGCCAGTAAAGAAGCCGACCCAGGGGCCAGCGGACCGCGGCATCCTCCGGGTGGCTCCACAGGTAGGCCCTCAGACTGGCCGCCGCCGCCCAGTACTCGCCCGCCGCCTCCAGACGCCGGGCCTGCGCCAGCGGATCGTAGGTCTGGGCCGCCGCCTGGTGGGTGGGTGCACACACGAACAGGAGGGCCAGCAACACGCACGGAAGCCGAGCGCCTGCCCACCCCCGAGCAACCTGGGGAGGTCTCATGCTTCCAAGGTGGCTCAGGAGGGTCGGACTCAGGAAGCCTCGTCGCCGTCGGGAGGCGTCACCTGGTCGAGGATGTAGGTCGCGCTCAGCGACTCGAACGACGTGACCTGACCGGCCACCCAGGCATCGTCTCGGCCGAGCTCCCCGGCCAGGAGCCTTGCCACGGCGGGAGCCACGCTCCGCGCCGCACGAGCGTCGCGCAAAAGCGCCCGAGATCGTCGAGCAAGAACGTCCTCCACGGTGCGGGCCATCTCCGCCCGGGCAAACCAGACCACCTCGCCGGAGGTGACGTCGAGGCCCTCGGCCAGGGGTTGAGCCCAACCCTCGCGCGACCGCTCGAGGGCCTCGACCTCCGGCGCGTCGGATCCGTACGCGGCGAGCCTACCGAACTTCTCGGCGTGCATGTGGAAGCCCTGGATGTTCAGCTCCCTGGTGACGCAGGCCCGAGGTTCCAGGTCCCCCAGGGCCTGGGCCATGTCCACCGTGTCCTCCGCCATCTTGCGATAGGTGGTCCACTTACCCCCGGCGATGGTCAGGAGACCCGAGTCGGAGACGCGAAGGGCGTGCTCCCTGCTGATCTCGGCGGTGTCCCCGGCGTCGCCCTCCGCAACGAGAGGACGGATGCCGGCGAAAACGCTCAGGACGTCCCCGCGGCCAGGATCCCTCTCCATGTACCGACGGGCGTGCTCCAGCAGGAAGCGGATCTCCTCTTCCTGGGGGGCCGGCTCCAGGGGGGTCTCTTCCAGGGGTGTGTCCGTGGTGCCGACCAGGACGCGATCCAGCCAGGGGATGGCGAAGAGGACGCGCCCGTCGTCGGTGTGAGGCACCATGATGGCCGCGTCTCCCGCCAGGAACGACCGGTCCAGCACGAGGTGGACCCCCTGGGACGGGCGGATGGCCGGAGAGGCGTCGGGATCGTCCATCCGGCGCAGCCCGTCGGAGAACGGACCGGTGGCGTTCACCACCACGCGGCCGCGTAGCTCCGAGGTCTCGCCGGTCTCTTCGTCCCGCCAGTTCACGCCAACGACGAATCCCCCGGCGTCCTTGATCAGCCCGGTGACCCGGGCGTAGCTCATCAACGTGGCCCCCTGTCCCACCGCCGTACGGGCCAGCGCGATGAGGAGCCGGGCGTCATCGAACTGCCCGTCATGGTAGACCACGCCACCCCGGAGGCCTTCGTCCTCCAGATTGGGGATGCGCTCCAGGGTCTCTTCCCGGGAGAGGTTCCGGGACTGGCCGAAGCCATACTTCCCGGCCAGCACGTCGTAGACCCGCATCCCGATCCCGTAGAAGGGTGCCTCCCACCACTTGTAGTTCGGCACGACGAAGGGGAGGTCGTGGACCAGGTGGGGAGCGTTGGCCCTGAGGACGCCTCGCTCCTTCAACGCCTCCACCACCAGCGGGATATTGCCCTGCTGGAGGTATCGGACCCCACCGTGGATGAGCTTGGTGGAGCGCGTCGACGTCCCCTTGCCGAAGTCGCTCTGCTCCAGAAGGGCCACGTCGTAGCCCCGGGAGGCCGCGTCCAGCGCGGTGCCCACGCCGGTGGCACCTCCACCCACCACGATCAGGTCCCATCCGTGGGGGTTGTCGCGGAGGCCGCGGAGCGCTGCGTCACGGTTCATGGCTTGGTCCCTCCGTGCCCATGATCCGCTCGATGTCCTCCACGGTCTTGGGCGCTCGGGCCGACAGGTTCTCGTACCCGCCCTCGGTCACCAGGATCATGTCCTCGATCATGATGGCGATACCGAGCTCGGGAGCATAGAGCTTGGGCTCCACCGTGAAGACCATTCCGGGCTGCAGGGGCGTGGTGTAGTCCCTCCCGTCGGACGCGTCGAGACCCACGTGATGGCCGATGTCCCGGACGCCGATGCCCCCCACGGCGGTGTAGCGGGTCAGCCCTCCGTTCCGGGCCAGGTAGTGGGTGGGTGAGGGCATGACGCCCCACACCCGGTCGGACCCCATGAGATCGATATCCTCGCGCTCCTCCAGCCCGTGAGCTCGATAGACCTCCGCGGCCGCCCGGATGACGTCGAGAATGTCCACCCCCGGGCGAACCGCGGCGATCGCGGCCTCCTGGGCTTCGAGGACGATCTCGTACAGCCGCCTCTGCTCCTCGGTGAACCGACCGGATACGGGGTAGGTCCGGCATACGTCGGAGCCGTACATGGCCCATTCGGCGGCACCGTAGTCGTTGAACACCAGGTCACCCTCCTGCATCACCCGGTTGACGGAGTTGTAGTTCTCCGACCGGATGGTGAAGAGGGACACGGCGTCAGGCCCCGACGCGACGATGGGGGAGAAGGCCGGACGGGGAGACCCCTCCCGCTTCCACACCCATTCCATGATCCCGGCGGCCTCCAGATCGTTCATGCCGGGACGCAGCCGGCGCAGGAGCTCGCGCATGCCCTCGGCGCTGATGTCCGCGGCCCGACGCAGAGCGTCGATCTCCCACGCATCCTTGATGACGCGCATCCGGCGGATGGCCGGCGTTGCGTCCGCCATCCGGCGTCCCGGAAGCAGCGCCGCCACCGATCGTTCCAGCTGCTGCCCCACGCTCAGGGCCGGCGTGAGACCCGGAGGGGTATAGAGCCCCTCGTCGTCGGAGGCGAAATACACCAAGGGGGCTTCGCCCACCAGGTCTCCGAGGAGCTCGGCGAAGTCGTCCAGCGCATACGTTTCCCCGATGCCCGTGGCCCGCTCCGCATCGGGCCCCGGCGACAACCGTCGGATCGTCCGGTTCCACGCCGCTTCCACGAAACGGGGATCCTGGTAGGGGTATTGGGCCCCGGCGAACTGCCGCGGACCTGGCAGAAACAGCGCCTCCCGAACGCCCTCCGCACCGCCCGGAGCAAGCACGAGGATGGCGTACGGCGACTCCACGCCCGTCAGGTAGTAGAAGTCGGGATCCTGCTTCTTCACGCCCCCGTGATGGATCATGTAGGCGCCGGGCACCACGACGGGCCCGTCCAGCTGCCCGACCAGGCGTTCCCGCCGCCCGGCGTAGACCTCCGGGGGAAACGCGACGTCGGACTGTGCCTCCAGGGCCGACGGCCATGCGGCGAGGCAGAGGAGGAAACCGAGCAGGCCGGCGCGTGCCACGGGCCTTACCGGATCCCCGCCGAAGGGGCGGGAATGGCCGCTTCCTGGTGCCAGTAGAACGGTCCGGCGGGACGCCGGCGAGGCCATACCTCGTCCAGCGTGTCTCCGTCGTACAGGCGGCCGTTCTTCATGACCCGGTCGATGGCTCGGCTGTTGCGAAGGTCATCCAGCGGGTTGGCGTCCAGGATGACCAGGTCGGCCAGCTTGCCCACTTCCAGGGAGCCCAGGTCCTCGTCGAGCCCCAGCGCGTGCGCTCCCACGATGGTCGCAATGCGCAATGCCTCGTGGGGAGTCACGTCGGGACCCGCGCCCATGGCCCACAGCTCCCAGTGGTAGCCGAGCCCTTGAAGCTGGCCATGGCTCCC
>JARRLD010000173.1:0-8183 GCA_037387345.1 Gemmatimonadota bacterium | reverse complement strand
CGATCCTCACTCGCACGCTCACGCCGCTGCTACCCGTCTGGAGTGCCCCGGGGTCCCGTCCTGGACCTCGCGAAGCTCCGGGAGGCGCCGTATGGTGCCCCATGGATCCCCACCCCCCCGTCGACCTCGCTGCGGTCCGCCGCCGTATCCCCATCCTCGGGACGCACGTGGTCATGAACGCGTGCTCCCAGGCGCCCCAGAGCGACGTGACGCGGGAGGCCGCCGAGGCCTACCTCGAGTCATGGCGTCGCGATGGCATGGACTGGGATCGTTGGATCGCCGAAGTGGAGGCCGCTCGTGCCGAGTTCGCGACCTTCGTCGGAGCCGAGCCCGATGACGTGGCCGTGGCCACCTCGGTGTCCCAGGCCACGGCGAGCCTCGCCACCGGACTGGACTATACGGGCACCCGCCATAAGGTGGTGGTCAGCGGGATGGAGTTCCCCACCGTGAGCCACGTGTGGCTGGCCCAGGAGCGCTTCGGAGCGGACGTCAGCTGGGTGCCGGTGGAGGACGGCCGTATCCCCCTGGAGCGCTATCGGGAGGCCATCGGTGCGGAGACGCTCCTGGTCTCGGCCGCGCGGGCCTACTACCAGAACGGGGCCAAGCAGGACACACGCGTCCTCGCCGAGCTCGCGCACGAGCGGGGAGCGCTCCTCTTCGTGGACGCCTATCAGGCCCTGGGCACCGAGCCGTTCGACGCACCGGCCAGCGGAGCGGACGTGGTCGCGTCGGGCAACCTCAAGTTTCTCATGGGCATTCCCGGAATCGCCTTCCTCTGGGTGCGTCCGAACCTCGCCGAACGACTCCAGCCCGCCGTGACCGGTTGGTTCGGCCGGAAGAACCCCTTCGCGTTCGACCCCACCCGACTCGATTGGGCCGACGGGGCCAGGCGCCTGGACACCGGCACACCGCCCATCCTGGAGGCCTACGTGGCCCGAGCCGGCATGGCCTGGCTCCGGGAGATCGGCCTGCCGGCGATCCAGGCGTGGACCCGAACCCTCGGCGAACGCCTTCAGCGGGGCGGTGACGAACGCGGGATTCCGCTCCTGCACCGTCTCTCGCCCACCGGAAAGACCCCCACCACCGCCTTCGCGTGTGAGGACAGCCACGCCGTGGAGTCGGCCCTGCGGGACAAGGGCGTGATCGCCACCGCCCGCGGGCCGGCCATCCGCCTGGCGCCCCACTTCTTCAACAGCCTGGAGGACGTGGACCGGGCTCTGGACGAGCTCGCCGTGGCGGTGGGCCTGGCGTGACCGGGCGGGAGACGTTCGCGACACGGGCGGGCACCCTGGCCACCATGATCGGAGTGGCGGTGGGCCTGGGGAACGTCTGGCGCTTCCCCTACATGGTGGGTCGGTACGGAGGCGCGGCCTTCGTCCTGGTGTACGTCCTGATCGCCGTGTTCATCGGCGTGCCCGCCCTTATGGCCGAGTGGTCCCTCGGCCGCCATACGCGGAGGGGCACGCTGGGAGCGTTCCAGGGTGTCGGCATGCGCGGGGGCCGGATGGTCGGCTGGGCGCTGTCGTGCGTCGTCCTGGCGGCGCTGGGCTACTACAACGCCGCCATCGGATGGGTGTTCTACCACACCTTGGCGGAGCTGCTCACGCCCTTCGGCCGACCCATCGATCCCGCCGCGATCCTCCCTCCGGCGTCGGGCTTCTCCGCTCCGGCCTTCGGCCTCCAGGTGCTCTTCACCGGCCTGGTGCTGGCCCTGCAGGGCGCGGTTCTCCTCCGGGGTCTCCGTGCCGGGGTCGAACGTGTGAGCAGGTTCATCACACCCGTGCTTTTCGGGACGCTCGTCCTCCTCATCATCCGTTCCGTCTCCCTTCCCGGCGCGGGCGAGGGAATCCGCTGGTTCCTGGCCTTCCGCCCCGGGGAGCTCGACGCGTCGGTCACCATGGCCGCCCTGGGCCAGGTCGTGTTCTCCCTCGCTCTCGGCGGGACCTTCATGCTCACCTACGGGTCGTACCTGGACCCTGGAGCGAATCTCCGCGCGGACGCCAGCCTCACGGTGGCCGGAGATACGCTGGCAGGCCTCCTGGCGGGCCTGGCCCTCTTCCCGGCCGTCTTCGCGCTGGGCCTGGAGCCCGGATCAGGCCCGGGCCTTCTCTTCGTGACCCTGCCGGAGGTCTTCTCCCTGCTTCCCGCCGGCTGGATCTTCGGCACGCTCTTCTTCGGCTCCCTGGCCGGCGCAGCGGTCCTCTCGGGGATCGCCGCCTATGAAGTCCTGGTCGCCGGGCTGTGCGAAACCCTGGGGTGGACCCGGACGCGAGCCATCCGCACGGTGGGCCTCGCCGTGCTCCTTCTGGCCCTGCCCCCCATGGTCAACCTCGAGATCTTCGTGCCGTGGGACCTCACCTTCGGGTCCGGCGGCCAGACGTTCGGAGCCGTGGTGACCGTGGTCACCGTGGGGTGGGCCATGCGCCGGGGCGACCTCCTGCGGCAGCTGGGAGGTGACGAGCCTTCCGGTCTCGACCGCGCCCTGGCCGCGTGGCTCAGGTGGGTGATCCCCGCCGCGGTCCTGGCCGCGTCGGTCTGGTGGCTCCTCACCGACGTGCTGGGCGTGGTGCGGGCCGTGTAGCGGCCCGACCGTGCCCTGCCCTACCTTGGGGACCCCCACCCAACCATGGAGATCCGCCTCATGCGTCGCGTCCTCGTCGCTCTGCTGTTCCTGTCGCTCGCCGCCCCGGCGACCTCCGTTCTGGCCCAGGACGACGTGGTCGTCTACCTGGTCCGTCACGCCGAACGGGCGGAAGACGGCACCGAGGATCCGCCCATCTCCGAGGCCGGTGAGACGCGCGCCCGACTCATCGGCCGGATGCTCCAGAACGCCGGAGTCACCGACATCTACTCCACGAACTACCAGCGGACCCGGGCCACGGCGGAGCCCACCGCCGCACGGCTGGGCCTCGAGGTCCAACCCTACGCGCCCAGGGATCTCGCGGCGTTCGCCCGTCAGCTCCTCGAGACCCCGGGCCGACATCTCGTCGGGGGGCACAGCAACACCACGCCCGCCCTCGTCCGTGAGCTCGGGGGCGACCCGGGCGAGCCCATCGACGAGTCGGAGTACGACCGGCTGTACATCGTCGTTGCCGACGGGGATGGGGTGAGCACCGTCCTCCTCCGGTTCGGCGTTCCCTTTCCCGGATGAGCCTTCCCTGAAGCCCGCTCCATGAGCCCTCCGAACCGGGGCAGCAGCACCCCCAACGGGAAGGCAAACGGCAAGCGTGCGTCCCCCGGCCGCGCGGAGGTGGTTTCCGGCAGGGAGGGAGGCCTCGGCACCTTCGGAGGAGTCTTCACGCCGTCGATCCTGACGATCCTCGGCGTGATCATGTACCTGCGACTCGGCTGGGTCGTGGGGCAGGTGGGGCTCGCGGCGACGCTGCTCATCGTGACCCTCTCCACGCTGATCACCTTCCTCACGGCGCTCTCCGTGGCGGCCATCGCCACGGACCAGCGCGTACGGACGGGCGGCGCCTACTACATGATCAGCCGGTCCCTGGGCATCGAGACCGGGGGCGCGGTGGGCATCCCCCTCTTTCTGGCCCAGGGCCTGTCCGTGGCCCTGTACACGGTGGGCTTCGCCGAATCCGTCGTGGCCACCTTCCCTGCGCTCAGCGCCCGCTGGGTGGGCGTGGTCACGACGCTGGCAGTCGCGGGGCTGGCCCTCACCTCGGCCCGGGCGGCCATTCGCAGCCAGTACGTCATCATGGCCGCCATTGCGCTTTCCCTGCTGTCCCTCCTCTTCGGAAGCCCGTTGGAGGGAACGGTCGCGCAGGGGCTCGGCGAGCCCGCTGCCGCCGGCGGGGAGGCCTTCTGGGTGGTGTTCGCGGTCTTCTTCCCTGCCGTGACCGGCATCATGGCCGGGGTGAACATGTCGGGCGATCTGGAGGAGCCGGGTCGGGCGATCCCCCGGGGGACCTTCGCGGCCATCGGCGTGGGCTACGTCATCTACATGGTGCTCCCCATCGCCCTGGCCTACCGGGCGGACACGGCGGCCCTGGTGGAGGATCCGCTGGTCATGCAGCGCATCGCGCTGTGGGGGGACGCCATCCTGCTCGGTGTGTGGGGCGCGACCCTGTCCAGCGCCGTGGGGAGCATCCTGGGGGCCCCCAGGGTGCTTCAGGCCCTCGCCAGGGACGGGATCCTGCCGCGCCCCCTGCGATGGCTGGGCAGCGGGAGCGGGCCGGAGGACACGCCGCGTCTCGGAACGCTGGTCACCCTGGGCATCGCGCTGGTCGCGGTCTGGTTCGGAGACCTGAACGTCATCGCACCGGTGCTGACCATGTTCTTCCTCACGACCTACGGCGTGCTCAACGTCGCCGCCGGCATCGAGCGCTTCCTGGGCAGCCCCTCCTTCCGCCCGCTCTTCAAGGTGCACTGGGCGGTCTCCCTGATGGGCACCGTAGGCTGCGCGGGGGTCATGTTTCTCATCAACCCGGCGGCCACCGTCGTGGCCGTCATCTTCGTGGTGGCCATCTTCATCTTCCTCGAGCGGCAGGGGCTCGAGGCGGCGTGGGGCGACGTGCGCCGCGGGGTCTGGATGGCCCTGACCCGGGCGGGCCTTCTCCAGCTGCGCCGGGCCCAGGAGGATCCCCGGAACTGGCGTCCCCATTTCCTGGTGCTGTCCGGCGCCCCCACGCATCGCTGGCACCTCATCGAGCTGGCCGCGGACTTCTCCCACCACAACAAGGGCCTGCTCACCGTCGCCACGATCCTCTCGTCCTCGGAGGGCGTGACGCACGACCGCAAGCGCGCCATGGAGCGCCAGATCCAGGAATACCTGGGAAGGCGCGGAATCGACGGGCTGGTGCGCGTGGTTTCCGCACAGGATCCCTTCGCAGGCACGGAGATCCTGGTGGAGGCGTACGGGCTGGGCCCCCTCGTGCCCAACACGGTACTCCTGGGTGACTCGGAGCGGGAAGCGGTCCGCGACCGGTATTGCGCGATGGTCCAGCATTTCTGGCGCTCCAAACGCAACGTCGTCATCGTCCGCGATGCCGACCGGACCGGCTTCGGGGAACGCAGCCGGGTGGACATATGGTGGGGTGGCCTGCAGGGGAACGGAGCGCTCCTCATGATCCTCGGCTACCTGCTCAAGACGAGCCTGACCTGGCAGAGCGCCGACGTCCGCCTGAAGATGGTCGTGCCCAACGAATCCGCCGCCGAGGATGCACGGCGCAACCTCTCCGGGGTTCTGGCGCAGACCCGCACGGGGTTGGTGCCCCAGGTGCTGGTGGCACGCGGGCGGTCGTTCCTCGACATCCTGGAGGAGTCGTCCCAGGGTGCCGACCTCGTGCTCATGGGGCTCGCGGCCCCTGACGACATGGATTTCGCCGCCTACTACTCGGACCTCAAGGCCCGCACCTCCCACCTCCCCTGCACCGTCTTCGTGCTGGCCGCGGAGGACGTGGCCTTCCGTGAGGTGCTTTTCCGGGAGATGGCTCCCTAGGGAAGGAGCTTACTCCGGCAGGATGTGCGGGTTTTCCCTGCCCAGGAGGTAGTCGAGGACGTCGGAGGCCGAGTAGCCCGTACGTCCACGGAGGAATCCCCCGAGGTTTCGCAGGTCATCGCCGCTGGTGAGGAGGGGCAGCTCGCGGCCGGTGTCTCTACGCTCCTGACCCAGGGAGATATTGGACATGAGGGCATTGCACAGGCACTTCCGGCCCACCGTTTCTTCGACGTCGCCACCTTTCTTCACGAAGGTATCGACGGGCTCCGACGCACATCGGTACCCGATGCGGCCGTTCCCCATGCGGTACGGAGTTCGCAGGTAGCCGAGGTCGCATACGCGTTCCCTGTCCCTGTACAGCTCGTTCTCCGACAGACTCCCGTCCAGAAAGACCGTCTTGAACGGGAAACCCGTGGGAGAGGCCCTGTCGTCGGTGAGCACATCCACCTCCCCCTGCACCGAGCGGCAGACCACATGTCTCTTCAGGTCGTCGCTCAATCCCGATTCTCTGCAATAGGCGAACAGGGTGCCCACCTGGATCCCCTCCGCCCCCTGTGACTGGGCGGCCTCCAGCTGCTCGGGGCTGCCCCGGCCGCCGGCCGTCCAGAACGGGAGGCCGATGTCGCGGATCTTGTCGAGATCCACCTCGTCCCGCGATCCGTAGAGGGGCTCCCCCCGCTGGTTGAGCTGCTTCGCACCCCGGGGCGGCGCGTTGTGCCCTCCCGCCGTCGGCCCCTCGATGACGAACCCGTCGATCTTTCCGGTGGCCTTTCGTGAGAGCATGGTGGCGAGGGAATTGGAGGCGACGATGGGAAGGAACCAGGGCCTGGAGAGCCCGGGGGCCTCGCCTTCCCAGCACACGTTGGGATCGAACCCGACCGATTCGTCCTCGGCACCCGAGCCTCCCTGGACATCCAGGCGGATCGACGCCGGATCGCCGGCAGCCATGGCATCCAGAGCCCCGGGAATGTCCCTGGGAATACCCGCACCCATGAGGACGTAGTCCACGCCCGCGAGCATGGCCCCGTACAGGGAGGCCAGGTTGGGGATCTGGAGCTTCGTGAGGAGGTTGATCCCCACCGGGCTGCCATGGCCCTCCTTCGCCAGCGCCACCTCGACGAAGTTCGCCAGTGTGATCAGCTGCTCCTGCCATCGGTCGAGGATCCGCTTGTGCATCTTCAGCGCCGGATAGGGCTCACCCTCCCGGCGACCCTCGGGCCTGAAGTAGCGTTGCAGGGCCTCGGCGACCACCGAGGGTAGGGGAAACGACTTCATCGCCCTCCGGTAATGCCCCCCAGGGTCGCCGTCCACGAGGCGCCGCATGAGAACGGTGTCGAGGCCCGTGCCCGAGACCACCCCCAGCTGTCCGCAACTGCTCACGGCGTGGGCAAGGGTCCAGCTGGAGATACCGACGCCCATTCCCCCCTGAATGATGGTGGGCAGCACTGACATGACGGATCTCCTTGACTCGGGGACGGCGGAAGGGTACGCGCAAGCTACCGGCACCCGGGACCCCCAGCAACGACCCCAGGGTCCGGAAGAAAGGCGCGACGCCTCTCAGCGGATGCCGATCGAAAGCTTCGTGATGCGCCCGTCGGGTCCCACCGCCCAACCCGTCTCCCCGTCGGCAAACGCGACGGCCCAGTAGGTGAGCGTGTCCGCGGACCGCCAGCTCTGGCCCCCGTCGCCGGACCAGTCCATCCCCCCTGGACCGACGGCAACCACGACCGGGCCCGCATCGGTCTCGACCCACGCCGAACCGTACACCGGCCCCGACATCGCGGGCCGCCCCGCCAGGGTCCAGGTGACCCCGCTGTCCGTGGTGACCACCACGTTGTCCGTCCAGACGGTATCGGCGCCGATGACCCCGCCCAGGGCGATCCCCCGTCCGTAACGGGCCATCTGGAGCGTCGTCAGACCGGCGCCGGTGCCCGCCGCCACCGGGACCTCCGCCACGCTCCACGTGTGGCCCCCGTCCAGGGTGGCCAGTACCCGGGCACGCTCGGCGTTCCCCGTGGCGATCCACGCGCGTCCCGGCACCCCGGTCACGAGGCACGTGCCGCTGGCGGCGAACCCTCCCTCCCCGTCCTGGGCGGCAGGCAGCCCGTCGGGATCCACCCGCGTCCAGGTGTCGCCGCCGTCTTCGGTGCGAAGGATGAAGGGCACCCCGTCCACCTCGTCACCATACACGAGGCCCTGGTCCTGATCCCAGAAGTCCATGCAGTCCAGAAAGGCCTCGGGGTGGGTGGCGGTATGCTGGAGCGTCCAGGTGGCTCCGCCGTCGTCGGTCCGGTAGATGCGCGACAGCCCCCCGGTCCCGGAGCTCATGAGGTAGGCGGTGTTCGCGTCAAAGGCCGCCACATCCCGGAACTGGAGCTCTTCGGCGCCCGTCATGACCCCGGCGGACCACGTGGCCCCACCGTCGGTGGTGCGCAGCCATGTGGCGTCGTGTCCGCTGACCCACACGACGTCCGGGGACACGGGGCTCACCGCCTGCAGGAGGGCGTCCGTGCCCGACACCTGAGGCGCGCCGACGAGCTCGAGCTCGGGCCCGGTAGCCCTGTCGGCCAGAGGGCCGCAGGCGTGGGTGCCCAGGGCCAGGAACACGGCAAGGGAAAACGGGGCAACCCGGCTCATGGGGTCCCTTCCCCCGGCGCACCCAGGAGCCATCGATCGTCCTCCAAATCGAAGAAGGTATCCCATGCCCCCCTTTCCCCTGTCGTCATGTCAT
>JARRLD010000172.1:0-8194 GCA_037387345.1 Gemmatimonadota bacterium | reverse complement strand
GACGTCTCCGGGCCTTCCCTGTTTGTCCGCGCTTCGGTATCTGCGACTCAGCCCGAGCCGGACTCGGATCCGGACTCGGACCCGGAGTCGGAGGACTCTTCGCTCCCGGATACCCTGGCGGTGCTGACCTCGGGCTGACCCCGGGCGTCCACCCCGACGGCGGTGCGCGTGTCCCCTGCGGCGTCCGTGAAGACGATTCGGGTCGCGCCGTCGGGGGTGAGAGCCAGGACGGCTCTCGCCACGGCGTCTCCGTTGGCGAAGACCAGACTCGTGGTGCCGTCGGCCAGCAGCCCCAGGATCGCACGGCTTTCTCCGTTCTCGTCCAGGAGGCTGACGCCGGGCGAGCCGTCCGGCAGGACCGCTACCCTCACCCGGATTCGTCCGTCGCCGTCGGAGAGGGTGAGGTTCGTCCTTCCCCCTTCGTCGACGACGCGAACGGCGGCTCGCTCGACGCCGATGTCGTCGCGTACGATGAGCTCCCTGGTCTCCAGCGACGGCGCCACGGTGCCCAGCTGGTAGGCGTCGGAGCCGCCGATCAGGAGGGATGCCACGCCGATCAGCGCGACGCCGCCCAGGGCTGGCCCCAGCCAGCGAGCCGCCCTCGCCTGCCGGTCGGCCCGCTCCAGGTCTTCGACGCGACGCGCGAAGGAAGCCTGGCTTTCGCGAATCCGATACTCGGTGTCCTGGTCCATCTGGCTCATGGTCATCAGACGTCCTCGATCTGGGCCAGGCCCGTGGACGTGCCCCGCTCGAGGGGCACGAAGTAGGAGTCGCAGGCCTTGCGCAGAAGGGTTGGTGAAAGGACGGGCACGTGACCGTTGAAGGCGGCGATGTCACGGAGGTGAGACAGGATGTCTCTCGGGTGACAGCCACGCGGCCAGGCCCGGCCCCGCCGGTAGTACTCTCTTCGGATCAGCTCGGGCGCATCAGGATCGTAGGCGATCCCCTCCGCCAGACAGCACCGGTCGAAGATCTCGTCGTACCGGCGCTCGTCGGGATCGGGCACGTGGATCTTGTAGTGGATGCGCCGGAGGAACGCCTCCTCCACGAGCTGCGCTGGATCGATGTTCGTGGAGAAGACCACCAGGCAGTCGAACGGAACCGTGATCTTCTTCCCACTGTGGAGTGTGAGGTGATCCACGCGGTGCTCCAGGGGCACGATCCATCGGTTCAGGAGAGCCCGGGGCGGGACCCGCTGACGCCCCAGGTCGTCGATGACCAGGACTCCGCCGTTGGCCTTGAGCTGGACCGGGGCCTGATAGGTCCGGCTGAACGGATCGTAGCGGAGGTCGAGCTGCGAGAGGTCCAGCTCTCCACCCGCGACCACCACGGGGCGGCGAACCTTCACGAAACGTCGGTCGTGGGTGGCCACCTCGCGGAAGATCGCCAGGTCCGGGGCCCCCTCGGTTACCTCGGGATCCAGAGCCTCGTGATACACCGGGTCATACAGGACGGCCACGTGTCCGTCCAGGTCCACGGCGAACGGCACATAGAATGCCTCGCCGAACGCGCTCGCGACCCCTTCGGCAATCCGGGTCTTTCCGTTCCCGGGGTCACCGTAGAGGAAGAGCGACTTTCCCGAGTTCACGGCGGGACCCAGGCTGTCCAGGAACCCGTCCGGGAGGACCAGATCGGCCAGCGCCTCCTCGAGGTGGGCCCGGTCGATGGAGACGGTGTTCACCGATTGGCGCCGGGTCCACTCCACGTACTGCCCGAACGGAACCGGGGCTGGACCGACGTATTGGCTCGCCGCGAACGCCTCGGAGGCCTTCTGCCGACCCGCGGCCGTCAGCGCGAAGCGGTAGGAGCTACGAGCGGGCCCGTCCGTCTCCCGGACCTCGGTGAGCCGGGAGTTCTGCAGCTCCACGAGGAGCTCGTCGAGGACGGTGAAGGGGATCGCGATCGCGTCCGCCAGCTCGAAGCCGGTGAGGCTGTCTCGCTGGTGGAGGATCTTCGCGATCAGGCTCACCAGGAAATCCCGGGACAGTCCCGTGTCCTCGAGCGACTCGATCCCCGGAGGCACCGTCGGCTCGAGGGTCTTGCCGTGCGGCGTCGCCAGTGCCGATGTGGTCATGCCAGCATCTCCTCGACAGCGTGGGTCACAGGTCCAGCAACTGCTCCACGACCTGGATCACGGCCGGGGTCAGGATCACGACGAACAGCGCCGGGAAGACGAACAGGACCAGGGGAAAGACCAGCTTGATCGTGGTCTTCGCCGCGGCCTCCTCCGCAGCCTGGCGGCGCTTCGTCCGCAGCGAGTCCACGTGCACGCGGAGGGAGTGGGCGATGGAGGTCCCGAAGCGGTCCGACTGGGTCAACATCCCCACCAGAGCCCTCAGGTCCTCCAGGCCGCTGCGATCACCCAGGTTCATCAGCGCTTCGGCCCGGGGCGTGCCGGCGCGGATCTCCAGGTTCACCATGGCCAGCTCGTCGCTGGTCACGTGGCTCATGTGGCGCACTTCCTCCGAGACCCGGGCCAGCGCCTGATTGAGTCCCATGCCTGCTTCCACGCAGGCGACCAGGAGGTGCAGGGTGTCGGGCAGCGCGCGCTGCACCTCGTGCCAGCGGCGCTTCGTCCGCCGGGACAGGCGCCACTGAGGCACGATCCACCCGACGAAGCCCATCCAGGCGCCGAAGAACAGCAAGGGGGCGATCCTTCCGCCCAGGGCGGCGCCCACGAGGAACGTGCCTCCCGCCAGGGCGGCCGCCGCGGCCACCCGGGCTCCCAGATAGTAGTAGACCGCGTCCGGGTCCCAGTATCCCGCCTGCATGAGACGGCGGCGAACGCCCTCGGGCTCGCGCTGGCCCTCCTCGATGCGCGCGCCGATGTCCTTCAGGGCCTTCCGGAGCCGTTTCCGGTGGTCGAGGCGTTGCTTGCGCGCCCGGATGTCGAACGGCCGCGGAGCCATCCGGCGGAGCTCGGCCACGCGCCGACCCACGCTCCGTGCCGGATTGAGGACGAGCTGGATCGTGCCGGCCATGACCAGGGCCACGGACAGACCTGCGAAGATTGCGACGAAGACAGGCATGACGTGGCTCCTAGTACTCCACGTTGACGATGCGACGGATCCACAGGAATCCCATGAGCTGCAGCGCCATCGCGAACCCCAGCAGCGCCTTCCCGATGGGATGGGTGAAGAGAGGGTTCATGTACGTGGGGTTGATGAGCGAGATGAGGGCGCCGACGACAATGGGAAGCGCCGCGAGCACGTACCCGCTCATGCGTCCTTGAGCCGTGTAGACGCGAACCTGCCGGCGGATGGTGAAACGGGCGCGCATCGTGGCCGATACCTTCTCGAGGATCTCGGCCAGATTGCCGCCGACCTCCCGTTGGACCAGCACGGCCGTGATGAGGATCCGCACGTCCGGGAGATCGATGCGGTCTCCCAGGCCCAGCAGCGCGTCCTCGAACGGCATCCCCCACCGCTGTTCCTCGAAGACGGCCCGGAACTCCTCGGCGATCGGCTCCGGGGACTCCTCGGCCAACATCTGGAGACCGGCCGAGAGAGGGTGCCCCGCACGAACGGCCCGGGTCAGGTGATCGATGGCCGACGGGAGCTGGCTCTCCAGTGCCCGAATGCGACGCGTCGCCTTGAACTTGACGTACAGACCGGGAAGCCCGGCGCCCACGACCAGCCCGATCAGCCCCAGGTAAGGCTGGGACGCGAAGATCCACCAGGGCAGCCCCAGGACCAGGCCGCAGACGGCCGCGTACAGGACGAATCGCTCGAGGGGCCAGCCCAGGCCCGACTTGGCCAGGAGGACATCGATCTCGGCGAGCTTGCGGAACGACGCCAGGAACCTGTGAAGCGTCCGCTCGACTTCCTCGGGACGCAGGACGCTGGCCCGGGCCGTATGGCTCTCGGCCCGCAGGCTCTCCAGGTCTCGAAGGGCTTCCGCCACCGGTCGCCGTGAGCGCCAGTCCCGCACCACCCCCAGGCCCGCCCCCACGGAGATCACCCCGAGGCTCGCGGCTATCGCCGAAAAGAGGACGAACATTCCGGGTTCGAGTGACATCACACCCCCGTCCTAGGCAGAAGCGGCGTAGTCGCTGAACATGCTCGCCGGCAGATGCACGCCGTGGGCCCGGAGGCGGTCGGCGCACCGGGGCCGGATGCCGGTGGGCTTGATGGCGCCGATGACGTTGCCCGCCTCGTCGATGCCTTCCTGATCGAATCGGAAGACGTCCTGCATCGTGATCACCTCCCCCTCCATGCCCACGATCTCCGACAGTCGCGTCAACCTCCGCTTTCCGTCGCTGAAGCGGGCCAGCTGGATCACGATGTCCACCGCGCTCGCGATCTGCTGCCGCACCCCTCGGTCCGGCAGGTTGAGATCGGCCATGGCCACCATGGTCTCCAGGCGGTTCAACGCGTCTCTGGGGGAGTTGGAGTGCAGCGTGGTGAGGGAGCCGTCGTGACCGGTGTTCATGGCCTGCAGCATGTCGATGGCCTCGGGGCCACGGACCTCACCCACCACGATGCGATCGGGCCTCATGCGCAGCGCGTTGATCACCAGCGCTCGCTGATTCACGGCCCCGTGGCCTTCGATGTTCGACGGGCGCGTCTCCAGCCGGACCACACGTGGCTGTCTCAGCTGAAGCTCCGCGGAGTCCTCGATGGTGACGATGCGCTCCGAGGGTGGAATGAACGAGGAGAGCGCGTTGAGCATCGTGGTCTTCCCGGCGCCCGTCCCTCCGGAGATGAGGACGTTCAGTCGGGAGCGGACGATCCCGTGGAGCAGCTCCACCAGGGGTTCGGTCAGCGTACCCAGCTTGACCATGTCTTCCGTGGACAGGACGTCCGCCTTGAACTTCCGGATGGACAGATGCGGTCCGTCCACGGCCAGCGGTGGGATCACGGCGTTGACGCGGGAGCCGTCCGAGAGGCGGGCGTCCACCATGGGCGAGGAATCGTCGATGCGACGCCCGACGGCCGACACGATCCGGTCGATGACCTGGAGGAGGTGTCGGTCGTCCTGGAAGCGGACCTCGGTGTCGAAGAGCTTGCCGTCCCGCTCGATGATCACCCGCTTGTAGGTGTCGACGAGGATGTCGGAGACGGACCCGTCCTCCATGAGGGGCTGGAGCGGGCCGAGGCCGAAGATCTCGTCGAGGACCTGCGAGGTGAGCTCGTCCCGCTCTTCCAGGTTGAGGGGGATACCCTCCTGGCTCAGGAGATCCCCGACGACTTCGGCGATGATGCGGTTCACCTCGCCCCGGTCCATCTTGTCCAGGTTGGCGAGGTTGAGCCGCTCCAGGAGAAGCCGGTGGATCCGCGCCTTGATCTTCTGGAAGCCGCTGGTCGCTTCCTCCGCGGTGTCCACGTGGAGTACCGCGGTTTCGTCGGTCTGGGCCGCCGTGGACCCCGGAGCGGATCGGGTCGACGAACGCCCCTTTCCCTTGGCCGTCCTTCTCCACTCAGGCATGGCTCACGGCCTCCGCGGATCGCTTGGACGGGCGGATGACTGCGCCCACCGCCCGGCCGAGCAGGCTCTTCTTGCGCTTGCTGGAAATCACGTGGTTGCCCCCGATGCGAGCGGCCAGGTCCATGAGCTCCGTGGCGTAGCGCGTCTTGGAGTGGAGGACGAGGGGCCGTCCGAGGCTGATGGACTCGATGATGGTGTGGAAGTCGTTCGTCAGCGTGCAGTGGACCGGCAGTCCCACGGTCTTCTCCAGGTCCTCCAGGGAGAGGAGGTTGTTCTTGGCGTACCGGTTCACGATGAGGCGAATCCGCTTGCCCTCCGATCCCTCGATCTCGCGTAGCGTGGGCAGGCAACGGGTGAAGTTGCGGAGACAGCACAGGTCGAGGTTCGTGACCAGAAAGATCTGGCTGGCCGGGCGCATGGCGGCGAGGGCCGGAGGCGCCAGGGACTTGGACGTGTCCACCACGACGTAGTCGTAGTGCTTCCTCACGAAGGCGAGAACGGCTTCGACCTGCTGGGGCGTGACGCTCTGACCTGTCTCGGGCTCGAAGGGCGCGGACAGGAGGTGAACCCCGGACTCGTGTCGCTCGATGTAGGACGTGAGCAGGTTCTCGTCCATCCGGTGGAGGTTCTTGAGGAGATCCACCAGATGGAACCGTGGCTTCACGCCAAGAAACGAAGCGATCTCGCCGAGCTCGAGGTCGAGGTCGACCAGCAGGACCTTACGTCCCGTGAGCTCCTGGAGGGCGACGCCGGTGTTCACCGCCACCGTGGTGCATCCGGTGCCGCCCTTGGGGCTGAAGAAGGTCAGGATGCGGCCCATGGTGCGGCCCCGCCCCCGTCCCGCCAGACCGAGCTTCTCCAGGATGCGGTCCACGGCCTCGGGCATCTCGCCCTGGGCGGACCGAAGCTGGACGAACTCCGAGATCCCGGCCCGCATGGCGGAGAGGAGCTGCGCCTGCGTGAGATCGGGTCCTCCCCCGACGATTGCGACGCCCGGGTGTGCCCGAGAGAGCACTCCCGCCAGACGGATTCCGTCGTCCGGCTCGGCTCCCAGGTCGAGGAAGATGATGTGCGGCTCGTAGTCCCGGAGAGGGGTGTTCGGCTCTCGCAGCAGGTCCGACGGGGTGGCGTCCGTCTCGAGACCCACCTCCAGCCTGCCGCGCAGCTCGGACGTGCTCGCGAGCACCGCCTTCCGGAAGGACTCTTCCGTGGAGATCAGCGCGGCCCGTACCGGCCCCTGGTTTCCGTTTTGCCTCATGCCAACCTCTCTGGGGGAGTTTATCGGATGAGCCGGATCCGCTTGACCAGCGAACCCGTCCGCGTGCCGCCGGGATCCCCGGATCCGGCGCCTTTGACGTAGTACATGAACCGGCCGACGACCGGGTCCTGGGGTGACAGCTGCTCCTCGAGGAAGAACCGGGCGAAGTTGTTGAACTTGATGTACTGACGGCCGCCCTTCTCGATCTGGGTGGGGTCGAACAGCGCGACGGTGATGATGCGCGGGCTGTCCAGGCCGTACTCTTTGCTGGTGACGGTGTTGGTAGCGTCGTTCCAGGAAGCGCCCGGGTCCTGCTCGATGAGCTGCTTCACGCCCTGGTAGGTCGGCCCGGTCATGTTGCCGGGCTCGATGAGGTACTCGGTCTCGAGGTCGATGACCGAGGCGTTGCAGCTGCAGATGTTCCGGCGGTAGTACGCGGCGCCCTTGCCCTGACCGCCCAGTCCCCCCTTGCTCTCACCGCGCTCCTCCCCGCAGTCCGGCTGGTCACCGTCGACCGGCAGCACCCAGGGATAGAAGAAGGACGGCACGAACGAGAACTTGGGATCGGTCGCCTTGATCATGATCTGGCGCCCGTAGTCCCGGTCGTAGCGTCGTCCCTCCAGGTCGGAGAAGGGGTCTCGCCAGCCGCTCCCATACCCCGTTTCCGTAGACGACCCGTCGGGGCCGGTATAGCCCAGGTAGCGGTCGCTGCCGGGATCGAATTGCCAGCGCTCACCCTCGTCCCAGATCCGGTTCCCGTTCTCGTCCTCGGTCGTCTCCTCCCAGGCGTCCGGCACGGCGAAGGGCTTGACGCACTGGGCCGTGCCGGCGTCGATGGCCTGGGCGGTGGCCGTGGCCCCGATGGCCACGTGGTTGCGGGCGAGCACACGGCCGAACCAGGTCGGAACCTCCTCCCGGCGGACCGTCACCGTGACGGTGGCGCTGTCGGGATTGACGTGGATCGACACCTCCGGAGCGGAGATCATCGTCTTGCGGATATAGTTCTGGACGGCGTATTCGAGGGCCCGCTCCTCGGCGGGGTCGACGGCCTCCTCTGCGGGGAAGTCGAGGAACGCGCTGGCTCCCGCGAGGGCCGCGGAGTCCGCCGACCGCTGTGCCTCGCTCCGGGCGTTGAACAGCATGCCGACGTCGATGCCCAGGGCCAGCAGGGACACGAGGGCCACGAGGCTGACGGCCACCAGCGCCACCGCCGATCCGTCCTCTTGCTGCCAGAAGGCTCGAAGGGCACGTATCATGGGGTCACTCCCTCCCGTCTCGCCGGAGCAGGTCCGCCATCAGCGGCCGCCTCCTGTGCCGACCGTGTCCGCGTCGAAGGGCCAACCGCGCAGCGACTTGTCCCACGCCCAGTTCGCCGGCTCTCCCGTGGGCACGGGCAGGGGCGATGCCGAGGGCTGGATGATGCGCGGCGTCACCAGAACCAGATGCTCCGTGCGCTCCTGCCTCATCTCCTGGGAACGGAAGAGCGCCCCCAGGATGGGGTTGTCTCCC
>JARRLD010000171.1:0-8249 GCA_037387345.1 Gemmatimonadota bacterium | reverse complement strand
TGGTGACGGCCCTGGACGCCGTGGCCGACCTGGGAAGAGACACGAGGCTCGTTGTCACCCACGCCATCGAGATCAAGTTCCTCCTGCCCCAGGCCCACGCGCCCCGCCTCGCTGCGGTGGACGGCGTGCGCAGCGTCACGTGGGCGAACTGGTTCGGAGGCGTCTACATCGACACCCGAAATTTCTTCGCCCAGTTCGCAATCGATGCGGAGACCTATCTCCCCATGTATCCGGAGATGTCCGTCCCGGAAGATCAGCTGCAGGCGTTCATGGCGGAGCGCACGGCGGCACTGGTGGGAAGCGGCCTCATGGAGCGCTTCGGGTGGCAGCTGGGCCAGACCATCACCCTGCAGGGCACGTTCCTACCGGGTGACTGGGATTTCACCATCCGGGCCGTGTACACGCCGGACGATCCCAGCTTCGGCGACGAGATATTCCACTTCCACTACGACTACCTCTACGAGCGCTCGAATCGCCAGATATCACCGGGTTGGTACGTCCTCGAGCTCGATGACCCCGCTGCCGCCGCCCGGCTGTCTCAGGAGATCGACGCCCTGTTCGAGAACTCCACCGCACCGACGAAGACCGAGACCGAAAAGGCTTTCCAGGCCAGCTTCGTCACCATGTGGGGCAACGTGGGCGCTCTGGTCCAGGCCATCGGCACCGCGGTGTTCTTCGCCATCCTCTTCGTTGCGGCCAACACGATGATGATGGCCGCCCGCGAGCGCGTCGGCGAGGTCGCGGTCTTGAAGACCCTGGGGTTTCAGGATGGGGCGCTATTCGGGATCGTGTTGGCTGAGGCCATCAGCATCTGCCTCGTCGGGGGAGCCGCAGGCATGCTTCTGGCGCGAGCGGCGTTGGGATCCGCTCGTCAGATCCAGTCGATCATTCCGGGCTTCACCATCGGCTTCGGCACCATCGCTCTAGGGATGGGTCTGGCCATTCTGCTGGGAACGTTGACAGGCCTGATACCCGCCCTTCAGGCGTCCCGCCTATCCGTCGTGGAAGCCCTTCGCCGGGTGACTTGAGGGAGGAATCCGCCGTGAGCATCCCCGTCATCTACAACCTGAGGAGCCTACGCCAGCGTCCGGTCTCCACACTTGCCACCGCGTTCGGCATGGCGCTCGTGGTGGGCGTGTTCGTGGCCATGATGTCGCTGTCCAACGGCTTCAGGTCGGCCCTGGTACGCACCGGAAGCGATGAGAACGTCATTGTGCTCCGCAAGGGAGCGATGGCGGAAATGAACAGTGGCATCAACCGACAGGATGCCAACATCGTTGCGGGCATGCCCTTCGTTGCCACCAACCAGGGCGGCCGGCCTCTCGTCAGCGCAGAGACCTTCGTGGTGGTCCCCCTGTACCGCTCCGAGGGCAAAGGGCTTGCCAACGTCGTGGCCCGTGGGGTCGGGCTCTCGGCCTTCGAGGTGCGCAGGGACGTCGAGATCGTCGAAGGCCGCGCGTTTCGACCCGGGAGCCGTGAGGTCGTGGTGGGACGTACGTTCACCCAGCGCTTCCCCAACTCCGACATCGGCGACCGGTTGCGTTTCGCGGGCCAGGACTGGACGGTGGTCGGTCACTTCGAGGCGGGCGGATCCTCGTTCGAGTCCGAGATCTGGGGAGAGAACGAACAGTTCATGCCCGTCTTCCGGGGGGAGGTCTTCCAGGTGGTGACCTTCCGCATGGCGGACCCGGAGAACTTCGAGGGCATCAAGGCGAGCCTCGAGGGCGATGCGCGCTTGTACATGGATGCGTTCCGGGAACGGGATTTCTACGAGGACCAGAGTTCCATGCTCGGTCAGCTCCTGGAATTCATGGCCGTGTTCATCGCCGGCATCATGGCCATCGGTGCGGTCTTCGGCGCCATCAACACCATGTACGCCGCGGTGTCCTCACGTGCGCCGGAGATCGGCGTGCTGCTCTGCCTTGGCTTCAAGCCCCGGAACGTGCTCGGCTCCTTCCTTCTGGAGGCCGTGCTCATCGCACTGGTTGGAGGCGTGGTCGGCTGCCTGATCGTGCTCCCCGTAAACGGACTGGTGACCAGCACCACCAACTGGAGCTCCTTCAGCGAGGTGGCGTTCGCATTCCGGATAACACCTCGATTGCTGGTGAACGGCCTGATCTTCTCCGTGGTGATGGGGCTCGTCGGCGGGTATCTCCCGGCAAGGCGGGCCGCGCGGCAGCATGTCGTCGACGCCCTGAGGGGTGACTGAAAAGGGCCCACGGCCCTCCCTCCTCAGGGCACGTCCATGCGCCGCAACCTCCGGGTGGACATCAGCGTGAAGCTCGCCAGCACCCCGACCGCCACGACCACGGCCACGCCCAATCCCACGTGAGGGTCGTCGACGAAGCGTCGGGGATCCAACCCGTGCATGAGCGCGATGGAGTAGTGCCGGATGCTCAGGAAGCGAATGCCCGACACGTAACCGGAGAAGAACCCCTCCCAGAGGACGATGTACGCCAGGCCGATTCCAATGGCCTGGCGCGTGACCAGACCCAGCCACACGAACGCCGAGGTGTACATGAGCAGGCCGGCGAGCGCCGCCGCCGTGACCGCGACTGTCGCCGTCATGTCGCGGTTGAAGGCGAGGAAGCCGGTGGAGAACGCGCTCGCGGCGATGAAGGGTCCCGCCACCGCGACCGCCGCGCCCAGCTTGGGCACCACGATCTGCCAGCGGGGAATGGGAGCCAGGGTGAGGTTGGCCAGCGTCCGGTCCTCCACCTCGTTGGAGAAGGCGACGCTGGCGATGGCGAGAACGATGAGGGGCGCGATGGACCCGGCCAGCATGGTGCTGAGCACTGCCACCTCGAACTCGGCGACGAACGGTGTGGAGTCCGACCGGACCACCAGGGCCGTGAACAGCACGGGCAGCGCGGCCAACACCGTCATGATTCCCAGGCGCCACCGGCCGGAGAGCTGCCGAACCGTGAGGGAGAACACGGAACCCATCCTCAGCCCTCCACCAGGTAGCCGAACACGCTTTCCAGCGAGTCGTCCAGCGGCTCCACCCGCCGGAGCGTGATGGCAGCCTCCCGGGCGAGCCGGGGAAGCTCCACCTGCAGGTCGCGCACCCGACTGCTCAGCACGATCAGGGCGCCGTCGGGGTCGACGTTCACGGCATCGACGGAATCGAGCTTCACCACCGCCGCAGCGAGCTCACGGGGTGCGTCGGCAACCACGCGGACATGATAAGGGCGCTTGTCCAGGGCAGCCCGGATGGCGCGGAAGCCGCCCGACGCCGCGAGCTTCCCGTTGATGATGAGGAGCACGCTTTCGGCGAGATGCTCGACCTCCTCGAGGATGTGAGACGACAGCACGATGGTGCGGCCCTCGGCGGCGAGCCTGCGGAGGAGGTCCTGGAAGTGGGCGCGCTGGCGGGGGTCGGCGCCGTTCAACGGCTCGTCGAGGATGAGGACCTCCGGGTCGTGGACCAGCGTTGCCGCCAACCGCATGCGCTGACGCATGCCGCGGGAGTAGGTGCCCATGCGAAGGTCGGACGCGGAGGCGAGATCCACGAAGCCGATGGCCCGGTTCGTCGCCGCGCCCGGCTCCACGACGCCCCGGAGGCGGCCCATCATGCGCACGAACTCCCGGCCCGTCAGGAATGAATAGACGGTCTCATGCTCGGACATGACGCCGATCCGGCCGTACAGGGGCGGATTGTCACGGACGGGTTCACCGAACATTGTGACCGTGCCGTCGGAGACGTGAGCGAGTCCCGTCATCATGCGCAGCAACGTGGTCTTGCCCGCGCCGTTCGGTCCGAGGAGGCCGGTGATGCCCGGGTGGATGTCGAAGGTGACATCGCTCACCGCCACCACGCTGCCGAACCAGCGGGATACGTGATCGACGCGGATGACCGCGGAGGTGTCGGGGCTCACGGCGTCAACCTCCGGTACCGCGCCCACAGCACCCCTCCGGGCACGATGGTCCACAGCGCGTACCAGGCCACCAGGACCCACGACGGCAGCTCCCGCGCAGGCGCGACGCTGGTGACGCCACTGACCTTGGCGAAGATCAGATCGTTCACGTGGACGGGAATGTTGCTGAGGTTGAACATGGAGATCCACTGGCCGGCGGCGCCACCGATCTCCGTGGACAGGCCGGCGGTGAAGGGCGTGGTGATGATGAAGAGCCCCACCAGGAAGACCGAGGCGTAGGCGCGCCTGGTGGTGAAGCCGGCCACCAGCATGGCCAGGGTGGTGGTGTAGACGGCGAGCGCCGCACCGGATGCCAGGATCCTGGGCAGGTCGGTCCAGTGCTCCCGCAGGTACGCCACGGGCTCAGGGTTGCCCATGACGAGGCCCACGAGCAGAACCAGCTGCGGAATCCACGCCACGCCGCAGGATACGACCAGGAACGCCAGCCACCGCGCCACGATGTAGTCCGACCCGGTGATGGGGCGGACCAGGTACAGGTTGATGACGCCGTCGCGCCGGTCGGGGCACAGGAGCTCGGGGGCCACCACCGCGGCGAAGACGAAGAAGAAGATGGACGCGACACCATAGAAGTCGGAGTGGCCCGGCAGCTGTGCCAGCGCATCAGGCCCACCGAGGCGCAGAGCGGCGCCGGCCACCAGCGCCCAGATGAACCCGATGAGCATCAGCAGGATGATGAACGACCACGGCAGGATCTTGGCCCGCGCGCCCCGGCCAAGGCCCAGGGCCGTGCGGACCCCGTCCTTGAAGACCGCAAGACGCGCTCGGCTCCTCCCTTCCCTGGGACCCCCGTAGCTCTGGTAGCCGATATCGAACACGGTGCCGGTGGCCCCGGCTGCGCCCCGTTGGACGTCCCCGGTCGGGCCCGTCATGGGCGCTCCTCCGCAGGGTCACCCTCCCGGGCAAACAGCTCAGCCAACGCCCGGCGGCGTGGCGCCATGCGACGCAGGGGCGCGCCCGCAGCCACCACCGCATCCCGGACCAGGTCGTAGACCGAGGCGTCGGGGCCGTCGATCTGCAGACCGCCGCCCTCCAGCCGGACCATGACGCCTCGTGCCTCCAGCTCGGTCACCACGGCGTCACGGTTGTGGTCCACCTCGATGAACACACTCTCGGTCTCGGTGGTGAAGTGGCTCACCTCGCCAGATTGGACCAGTTGTCCGCCTTGAAGGACAATGATGCGGTCGCAGGTGCGCTCCACGTCGGCCATGAGATGGGACGAGAGCAGGATGCTGATGCCGAATTCGCGATGCGTCTTTCGAATGAGGTCGAGCATGTCCTCCCGGCCGGCCGGATCGAGGCCGGCGGTGGGCTCGTCCAGGAAGACCATACGGGGGTCGTGGACGAGCGCTTGAGCCAGCTTCACCCGCTGCTTCATTCCCGTCGAGTACCCACCGATCGGTCGGTAGCGCTCCTCGAAGAGACCGGCATGGCGCAGCGTATCCGCGGCGCGCGTCCGGGCGCGCGATGGTGGAAGACCGCTCACTTCCGCCATGTGCGTGAGGAGCTCGGCGGCGCTCACGCCGCGGGGCAGGCAGTCGTGCTCGGGCATGTAGCCCACCCTGGCGCGCACGCCGATGCTCCTGGAGGCGTCTTCGCCCAGGACCGTCACCGACCCGGACGTGGGGCTGAGGAGGCCCAGGAAGATCTTGATGGCCGTGCTCTTGCCGGCTCCGTTCTCTCCCAGGAGGCCCGTGATCCCCTCGTGTATGCCAAAGCTGACACCGTCCAGCGCCACCACGTCCCCGTAGTGCTTGACGAGGTCCCGGGCGGAGACGATGGGGTCCACGGTGCTCACGATCTCCTGCAGCCTTCCTGGTGCCCGAGGCGGCACGCGCGCCGGAAGAAGCTCGAGGCACGGTAAGGGTTGGCGTCGACCCCCGAGCCTTCGGAGTACATGTCGCCCAGGCGATAGCAGCTCTCTGGCACCGGCGGAGATCCCTGTCCCCGGTCGAGAGTGCCGTCGCAGGCCTGGTCGAAGAGCTCCACCGCGCGCTCGAGGTCCTGCCCCACCCCCTCCCCTTCGACGAGGAGCGTGGCGAGGTCGAAGCACCCGAGCATCTCCTGCTCGCAGGCCTCTTCGAAGAGGCTGGCGGCCCGAATCGGATCGCGGTCCGTCCCCATCCCTGCAGCGAACGCTTCTCCGAGGCGGGCGCAGCCCCGGGGGGAGCCACCCTCGCAGGCCTGCCTGAACAGGTCCAGCGCTCGCGTCGGGTCTTCCGTCACACCGACGCCGGCGCGGTGGAGCACCCCCAGGCGGACACATCCAAGCATGTCTCCTCCGTCGCAGGCGCGCAGGTAGAGACCTGCCGCTCTGGAGGGGTCGTGCCGGGGGCCCTGCGGCTCCACGTCAGGCACCACGCTGTCCCGCTCGGCGTACATGTCCCCCAGCTCGGTGCATCCCAGCGGGGCGCCCAGATCGCATCCGTGCTCATGCAACTCGGCCGACAAGGTTGAATCGAGCGCCACCCCCCGGCGCGGAGCGGTGTCGTCGGCATGCATACGAGCAAGGCGGACGCATCCCTCCCCCTCACCTCCGTCGCACGCCTGCCGGAAGAGGTCCGCCGCCCGGCGCCAGTCGCGCAGGACATGCTCACCCCAGTACACCTGCTGGCCCAGCTCCCGGCACGCCTCGGCGTCGCCCTCGGAGCACGCGGCGGCCAGCCCCCGCGCTTCATGGGCCCCGGGGTTGCAGCTTGCCAGCAGCGCGGTCACGGACAGGACCGGGACCCCGAGCCTCCAGGCCTTGGCCCGCGTGCGCTCCATCCTCACCCAACTCGGCATTGCGTGACCTCGCCGGGCTCACAGGAGAGACCCCGGCGCGCGACGGGATGCAGAGGGCAAGCAGGACGACAAACACCATCAGTGACCCCCATGGTCCCTCCCGCCTGCTGCGTCGCTCGATCTCGGCGACTCGCACTCACCTTGTTGGATACGAGGCTGGCACAGTCAGTACGTCCCGGCGGAAAGGCAAGTTTCGGCGCGGTGCGGTCACCCGTGGTGGGGCCCCGCCATGTGGGCCACCTCGCAGACTCGGCTCAAGCATCGTGTCCAGGGTCCAGCGCCCACGACCATGAGCCCGAGCCACTTTCTTTGTAGTTTCTACTCGTCCTGCCCATGCCCCTCGACGGTCCTCCAGAGGTCCCTCGGTGTTCGTCTACCGAGCGGTGCCCTCGACGTCAACACGATCGGAAAGACAATGGACGGAAATACTGGAACGAACGGAAGCGAAAGCCGCGTCCTCCACGGGGCCCCGAAGGCGGGGGGCACGTCGAACCGGGATTGGTGGCCGAATCAGCTCAACCTCGGGATCCTCCACCAGAACTCTCCCCTGTCCGATCCCATGGGCGGAGCGTTCAGCTATGCGGAGGAGTTCAAGAAGCTCGACCTCGACGCGGTGAAGAAGGATCTCTTCGCGCTGATGACGGACTCGCAGGACTGGTGGCCGGCCGACTACGGTCACTACGGGCCGCTCTTCATCCGGATGGCGTGGCACAGCGCCGGCACCTACCGCATCGGGGACGGCCGCGGCGGCGCATCCTCGGGCACGCAGCGCTTCGCCCCTCTCAACAGCTGGCCCGACAATGCCAACCTCGACAAGGCACGCCGGCTGCTCTGGCCGATCAAGCAGAAATACGGTCGGAAGATCTCGTGGGCCGACCTGATGGTCCTCGCCGGCAACTGCGCCCTGGAGTCGATGGGCTTCCGGACGTTCGGCTTCGCCGGCGGACGCGAGGACGTCTGGGAACCCGAAGCGGACATCTACTGGGGGACCGAGACCGAGTGGCTCGGCGACAAGCGCTACCGCGGTGACCGGGAGCTGGAGAACCCTCTCGCCGCCGTTCAGATGGGTCTGATCTACGTCAACCCGGAGGGTCCCGACGGCGAGCCGGATCCGGTGGCGTCAGGCAGGGACATCCGGGAGACCTTCGCACGAATGGCGATGAACGACGAAGAAACCGTCGCACTCGTCGCCGGCGGACACACGTTCGGCAAGTGCCACGGCTCCGGCGATGCGGCGCTCGTCGGTGCCGAGCCCGAGGGCGCGGGCATTGAGGAGCAGGGCCTGGGTTGGAGGAGCAGCTTCGCCAGCGGCAAGGGCGCCGATACCATCACGAGCGGCCTGGAGGGGGCCTGGACGCCCACACCGGTGACGTGGGACAACAGCTATTTCGACACCCTGTTCGGCTACGAGTGGGAGCTGACCAAGAGCCCCGCCGGCGCGTGGCAGTGGACGCCGAAGGATGAGGCCGCGAAGGATACCGTGCCGGACGCCCACGATCCGACCAGGCGGCACGCGCCCATGATGTCCAC
>JARRLD010000170.1:0-11472 GCA_037387345.1 Gemmatimonadota bacterium | reverse complement strand
TCGTGCCTCCGGTCTTCATCCTCCTCGTACAAGTGTCCCGTGAAACGAAGTTCGGTTCACCTGGGCAGAGTTTGGAGGAGCGGGGGGTCGGAGGAAGGCGTCTTCTAACGCCCGGGTCCGATCAGACGGACCCTTCCGAGACACATCGAGTCTCGCAGTGCTTTAACACGTCAGAGGCTCAATGGTTCCCGGTCCGAGGTGCATGGAAGTCTGGTCGATGCCGATCACTCGGCCGGATAGACGGAGACCACGGGCCGACGTCTCATCCGCTCGAACCTCACGACGCCGTCCACGAGAGCGAAGAGCGTGTCGTCGCCTCCACGGCCGACGTTGCGTCCGGGATGGAAGCGTGTGCCTCTCTGCCGGACGAGGATGCTCCCCGCCGTCACCGGCTGGCCGCCGAAACGCTTGACTCCCAGATGCTGCGGATTGCTGTCTCGTCCGTTCCGACTGGAGCCAACGCCCTTCTTGTGTGCCATCGCTCGTACCCGTCCTGAATCAGCGTCGCCCAGGCTCGCTCAGCCGACGGCGACCTCGTCGACGCGAATCTCCGTGAACCCCTGCCGGTGTCCCTGCTTGCGTCGGTAGCCTTTCCGCCGCTTGCGCTTGAACACGATGATCTTCGGCGTGCGGCCGTGGCGGAGCACCTCCGCCGTGACCGTCGCGCCCTCTACGGTCGGCGCGCCCACGAGCACCTTCTCTGCCCCGTCACCGGCCAGAAGGACGTGATCGAACGTCACGGTCGCACCGGGCTCGGCCTCGAGGCTCGGAATGCGCAGGCGGGCTCCGGGCTCCGCCCGGAACTGCTTGCCGCCCGTCTGAAACACCGCGTACATGCTGGATCCCCGATCAGGGTCAAGTCTGTCGATGTAGAGCCTGGTAATTTCGGTTGACGAGGGAGCATGGTCAAGCCCTTCGACCACCTCGTCACACCACGGCATACTTGTCGGTCACGTCGGTTTCCGCGGGCCCAGACAGCAGGCGAAACTCGTCCTGGCGCATGAGGGGATCGTCGCGCAGTGCCAGGTCCAGGCGGGTGCGCCTGGTGAGCCGTCGAAGGAAGTCCGGTTCCTCCTCCATGACCTGAAGGACCACCTCGGGGTGCACGCGGACGACGATGCTCCGCTCCTCCTTCGACGCCGCCGCCCTTCGGAGGCTCCGCTCGATGCGTCGAACCACCGTGACCGGGGTGTAGATCCGCCCCGCTCCGCCGCAGGAGGTGCACACTTCGGTGAGCGAGTGGATGAGCGGCGGCCGGACCCTCTGCCGGGTCATCTCCACGAGCCCGAGGGTGGAAACCTCGAAGGCCTTGGTACGGGCGCGATCCCTCCCCAGGTGGGACCGGAGCTCGTGCAGAACCTTGTCCCGGTTCTCCTGCGACTCCATGTCGATGAAATCCACGACGATGATCCCACCGATGTCCCGAAGTCGCAGATGCTTCGCGATCTCGCGGGCCGCATCCAGGTTGGTTCGCAAGATCGTCTGCTCGGGGTCCTTCTTTCCCTTCCCGGTGAATCGCCCGGTGTTCACGTCGATGGAGACCAGCGCCTCCGTGGGCTCGATCACCACGTGCCCGCCCGACTTCAGATCCACCCGTGGCTTGAAGATCTTCTGGATCTCCTCGTCCACCCCATGCTTGTCGAAGAGGGGTACAGGGCCGCGGTGGAGGTGCACCCGGTCCATGAGGTCGGGATCGACCGTCTTCACGTATTCGGCGATCTCGTCGAATATGGCCTTGTTGTCGATCCGGAGCGCGTCGAACTTGTCGCTGAACAGGTCGCGGATCACTCCGCTGACGAGCTTCGCCTCGCGATGGACCGCGGCCGGCGCCTTCGACGATTGGGCTCGCCGTCGGATTTTTTCCCACATCTTCAGGAGGCGCTCGAACTCCCCCTTCAGCGTCTTCTGCGTGACCTCCTCGCTCACCGTGCGCACGATGATCCCCCCGGAATCCTGAGGCAGGATCTCGCGTGCCATCTTGCGAAGGCGTGACCGCTCATCCCTTCCTTCGATCTTCCGGCTCACCCCCACGTGGGACGAATCGGGCATGTAGACGAGGAACCGTCCGGGGAGCGAGACCTGGGCCGTCAGGCGGGGACCCTTGGTGCTGATGGGCTCCTTCGTGGCCTGCACCAGGATCTCCTGACCTTTCTGCACGTGGTCCTGGATCGGCGGGAACTTCTTGGGGCGACGCCTGCGCCGCCCTCCGGCGTTGCCGTTTCCGTTTCCGTTGTCCTCGTCGTCGAGGTCGTCGGGGTCGAGGCTCAGGTCCGACACGTGGAGGAACCCCGCCTTCTCCGTGCCGATATCGACGAACGCGGCCTGGATCCCGGGGAGCACAGCTTCCACCCGCCCCAGGAAGATGTCGCCGACGATCCGGTCCTGGTCGGGGCGATCGACCATGATCTCGACCAGCTGGCCGTCTTCGAGGAGGGCCACCCACGACTCATGCGGGGTGGCGCTCACAAGGATCTCTCTCCTCAAGTGTCCTCTCTCGCTTGTTGCCGATCACGCGCCCTGTGAGCCCCGTGCGCGTCCCGGCTCCGCTCGCCCCTCCATGGACCAGAGGGACGGCACCGAGCCCGGCGACCGTCCGGGCGCCCGCCATCTCGGGTGCGGTGTCGTCGATGTCCCCGAGCGTAGACGCTCCGGAGCATCGCTCCCCCCGCGGCGGACCGGCTTGTTACGAACTGTTGGCCCCGACCGACGCGAGCGTCGTCGGGGGTGTCACGTATTCTGGTGGATCGGCCAGCACCATCTTCAGGAGGTGCCGTCCGATGACGATTCGTTGGATTTCGCTCGTGCCTTCTCCGATCTCACACACCTTGGCGTCTCGAAGCATGCGCTCCACCGGATAGTCACTCGTGTAGCCCGCGCCTCCAAGCGTCTGGACAGCTGCCAGGGTCGTCCTCATGGCGAGCTCGGAACAGAAGAGCTTCGCCATGGAGGCCTCTCTGGAAAAGGGCCTGCCCTGACGCTTCAACCAGGCAGCGTGGTACGTGAGGTGTCGTCCCGCCTCGATTTCCGTCGCCAGGTCGGCCCAGCCTGAGCGGCGTAGGCCACGGCCACCTCCAGGGCGCCCTCGGCGATCCCGAGCGACAGCGCCGCGACGCCGATCCTTCCCGAGTCCAGGACCTTCATGAAGTTCACGAACCCACGTCCCTCTTCACCCAGACGTTGATCGGCGGGGATCCACGCGTTCTCCAGGAACAGCTCCCGCGTGTCGGAAGCCCGCCAGCCCATCTTGTCTTCCTTGGCCCCGGCCCTGACTCCGTCGGTAAACGGCAGATCGGCGCGGTGTCCCACGCCGAGCTCTCGCGCCTTCTCCAGGTCAGTGGTAGGCTTGCAGACGATGAAGTTGGTGATGCCGCGAGTGCCGCGCTCGGGCTCGGTCACCGCCGTCACCGAGAAGATCTCCCCCACCCCGGCATGGGTGATGAAGATCTTGGAGCCGTCCAGGCGGTACCCGCCGTCCGCGGGCACGGCTCGGGTGCGGGTGCCCGAGGAGTCGGATCCGGCCCCGGGCTCGGTGAGACCGAATCCGCCGATGACCTCGCCCCTCGCCAGGGGAGGCACGAACCGCTGCTTCTGCTCTTCGGTTCCGAACAGCAGGATGGGTGACGTGCCCAGGGTCGTGTGAGCCGACACGGTGATGGCATGACTCGCGTCGTATTTGGCGAGCTCCTCCACCGTCAGGATGTAGCTCAGATCGTCCAGGCCCAGTCCGCCCAGCTCCCGGGGAACCGGGACGCCCATCAGGCCCATCTCGCCCATGGCCCTGACGTTCTCCCAGGGGAAGGTCGCCGTCTCGTCGAGCTCACGGGCCACGGGCGCCACGGCCTCCCGGGCAAACGCGCGCACCCGCTGCTGCAGGCGCTCGTGCTCGGGTGTGAGATATCGATCCATGGGCTCACGCAACGTGGGGACCAGACCGGGCCAGGCAACGATCGCATGCCCCGCAATGCGCCGGCGCCTCCTCCCCGAAATAGGCGAGAAGCGTCCGCCGTCGACAACCCCGGGACCGCGCGTACCGGTCCACGGCACGCAGGCGATCCAGAGCACCCCGTCGCAGCCGACGAAGCGGTTGCAGGTCGGCGCGCCGACGCACGCTCATCTGAAGCACCTGAGACCCTCCAGGAGGGCCATCGGTTCCGTCGAGCACGGTCACGACGGATTCGGCCAACCGGATGGCTTCCACCCGGTTCAGGGCCGACAGCGCCGCCACCAGCCGGTCCTCGCCGAGGGACCTGCCGAACCGACGTCGGAGCGCGCCCGCGGTGATCTGCAGGCGTCCATCGGAATCCGCTCGCCGTCGCAGGAACCTGTGTACCGTGCGCAGGGGCGCGGAGGGGGGATAGCTCTGACGCACGAACGCCCGCCCGAGACGCCCGTCCCGGGACCCGTGAAACGCCACGCACCAGGCCGGCTCGCCGTCCCGGCCTGCGCGCCCCGCTTCCTGATAGTAGGCCTCCAGGGTCCCGGGCAGCTGCATGTGGGCGACCAGCCGCACGTTCGCCTTGTCGATCCCCATCCCGAAGGCGTTGGTGGCCACCACGACCCGGCAGTCCCCGTCCAAGAACGCGCCCTGGACGCGGGACCGCTCCTCGGGGTCGAGACCCGCGTGATAGCGCTCCGTGGGGATGCCGTACCCGGCCAGGGCATCCCGAACGACCTCAACGCCCTGGCGGGTGCCCGCGTAGACGGCCGCCGAGCCCGGATTACGCCGGAGGATGCCGTGCACGCTTCGCACGCGCTCACGAAGACCCCTCCCCGGCCGTATGGCCCAATGGAGGTTGGGCCGGTCGAAGGATCGGACGACGACGGCCGGCCGGTCGAGCCGGAGGCTGTCGAGAATGTCCTCACGGACCCGGGGTGTCGCCGTAGCGGTGAGCGCGATAAGGGGAGCTCGGACACGTTCCCTCAGGTCGCCAATCCGTCGGTACGAGGGCCGGAAGTCATGTCCCCACTCGGAGATACAGTGGGCCTCGTCCACCGCCACGAGCCGTATCCCGGCGAGCCCGATGCCGGACAGGAAGCCCGGGAGCCCCAGACGCTCCGGGGACACGAACAAGAGGTCGAGGTCCCCGGACCGGGCCCTTTCCAGGGCGGCACGTCGTACCGACGACGCCTGCCCCGCGCTGAGGTGGGCCGCCCGCAGGTCCACCTGCCGGGCTCGCCGTACCTGGTCCTCCATGAGGGAAACCAGCGGGGTCACGACGAGACACAGCCCGCCCAGGACCAGCGCCGGGACCTGGTAGCAGACACTCTTCCCACCTCCGGTGGGCAGCACCCCGAGGGCGTCGCGTCCCGAGAGGGTCGCCTGCACCAGCTCTTCCTGCCCCGGACGGAAGTCCGCGTACCCGAAATGTGCGCGCAGCAGAGCGCGGGGATCCCCTGGCATGGAGTCAAGCTCACGGCGGCGGCGCGCGGAGGAATACCGCGATACGCCCCACGGGACCCGAGGCCACGGGACGCCGCCCGGAAGCCTGCCTGCCGAGTCGGTCAGGGAGGCTCGGGTCCCTCTTCGTCCTCCCCGTCCCCGTGGGTCTTTCGACCCCCGGGAAGGAACCTCAGAACCAGTCCGGAGAGCAGGATGACGAGGGCCCCACCCGTCAGCCAGCGGTCATCCAGATAGATCCCGGCCAGCGCGAGCACGGCACCGGCGGCGAAGATCCGCACCTTCCAGGCCAGGAAGCGCCCCGCCCTCCGGGACCGATCGAGATGGAGCACCTCAGCCCCCGGAGCGAGACCGCCGGAGAAAGGCGGCGACCCCATCCCTGCACGCCTCCGTCATCCGGGCCTCCACGTTCACCCGCGCTCCCCGCTCCATGCCCTCCTCGAAGCTCAGGTCGTCCAGCTCGTACAGGAGCCGCTTGATGAGAGCCAGGGCCGACGGCGGTCGTGCGGCCAACTCGGACAGGTACCGCGCAACCCCTTCATCGAAGTCTCCGGCGGGCAGGACCCGCGTGACCAGGCCGATCGCCCTGGCCTCCGAGGCCGTGATCCGGTGGCCACGCGTCACCAGGTCGAACGCCATCGCCTCTCCGATCTTGCGGCGCAGGATGGTCATCACCATGGCGGGCACGAACCCGAGGTGGACCTCGGGATACCCCAGCTCCGCCTGGGCGTGGGCGAGCACCACGTCGCACGCGGTGGCCAGGCCACATCCGCCGGCCAATGCCCTGCCGTGCACCACGGCCACGACGGGTTTGGGCAGTCGCCGCAACCCGGTCAGGACCGCCCCGAGTGCGCGAGCGTCCTCGAGGCTCTCCTCCTCACCCATCCGCGTGATCCGTTCCAGGTCCTCCAGGTCGGCGCCGGCGCAGAAGTCGGGACCCGAGCCGCGCAGCGCGACAACCCGTACGGCAGCGTCGGCCTCCAGGTCCTGGATGGCCGCCAGGAGCTCGTCCACGAGCGCCCGGTTCAGCGCGTTGCGCTTCTCCGGACGGTCGAGGGTCAGGGTGGCGACGCCGTGGGACACGTCGACCGCCAGCGCAGCAGCACTCATGGGTTCTCCGGGCTCCAATCGAGGGGTACGCGTCCCCAGCCCCGCACGCGGAGCGCGACGTCTTCGGGAACCTCGACCTCCATCCGGAGGAGAGCCGAGCTCAGGACCTTGCCCTGGGCGTCCGTCCTCAGGGATACCGTCCCTCCCCCGTCGAGGGCACCGTGCAGGACGAAATTCAGGGCCCACAGGTTCGGAAGCTCGTATCGCTCGATCTCCCCCTCCACCCAGTCGCCGAAGTGCTCGCGCACCCGCTCGACGGTGACCCGCTCGACCAGGAGGGGATAGAGGTCCTCGGTGTACGCCACCACCCCGATGTTGGCCACGTCTCCCTTGTCTCCGGATCGGGCATGCGCCAGGTGGACGAGCGGGATGCGCTTCACGGCCGGCAAACCTCCACGCGGACGTGGGGATCCACGGCGTTCTTGTCGATCAAGGCTGGCCAGTATGCGATCACCTCCTGCACCCTCGCCCTTCCGGCCGCGTACCCGGTCACCGAGGGGGGACCGGTGAGCACCAGCGGCGCCATCTCCCGCGCAAAGCCCGCGACGGAGGGACGGTGGGTCGACCGCACCGCGACCCTCAGCTGGACCTCCGGCGCGTCGGGCGGCGGCACGGTGGACAACGGACCATGCCCGGCGTTCCATCCGACGTACTCCGCCTGGATCTCGTCCAAACGGTACCCCATGCGGTCGAATCGCCGGCGGAGCATGACCTCCGCCGCCCGGGCCTTGGCCAGGGCGTCCGGCCAGGTGTACAACAGGGTCCCGGCAGCCATCCATCCGGCGCCGTAGGCGACGGAGACCTTGTAGGAGTCGGGCGGCGGCGCTCCCTGGATTCCTTCCAGGCGCACACGGTTCGCTCCTTCCTCGATGAGCCGGATCGTGGTGAAATCGGCGGAGACGTCCGGGGTGAGCACGCGCCTCGGATCCCCGATCTCGTAGACGATCTGCTCCACTACGGAAGCGCGATCCACCCGTCCTCCCGTATTCGGATGCTTGGTCACGACGAACGCGCCCGTCGGCTCCACCTCCACAATGGGGAAGCCGATGACGTCCCGGTGGGGGATGCTCCACCACTCCGCCATACAGTTTCCCCCGCTGGACTGGGCACCGCACTCCACAACGTGCCCGGCAAGGATCGCCGCCGCGAGACGGTTGTGGTCGTCGAAGGCCCATCCGAATTCATGGATGAGGGGCGCGGCCGCCAGGGCCGGATCCGATACCCTTCCGGTGACCACCACGTCGGCACCGGCCGCCAGCGCCTCCACGATGGGTCCTGCCCCCAGGTACGCGTTGGCGCTCCGGACCTGGCCGCGGACGGACGACAGCGGAACACCCGTCTCCATGTTCGTCAGCGCGTGCCCCTGCTCCAGGAGCGCATCCAGACGCTCCATCAGGTCGTCTCCGCTCACCACCCCGATGCGGGTCTTCCCCGCGAGACCCGCGGACCTGGCCGCCTCCTCAAGGGCCTCCGCGCACCCGTGGGGATGCACACCGCCTGCGTTGGCCACCACCTTGATGCCGCGCTCCGCGCACGCCGGGTAGATCTCCCTCATGAGGGTCACGAAGTCGCGGGCGTAGCCGGCCGACGGGTCCCGGTCGTGGAGCTTCCGGAGGATGGACATCGTCACCTCCGCCAGATAGTCCAGCATGAGGTAGTCCAGGGGGCCTCCCTCCACGAGACGGCGCGGAGCGTCCAGGTCGTCCCCCCAGAAGCCCTGTCCTCCTCCGATGCGGATCCGTTCCCCCTCAGGCATTCCGGTGTCCCGCCGGCATGCGTAACGTGAATTCAGGGGGAACGGGGCGAAGCCCCCGGGGGGTGTCGAAGCGGCGGCTCCCCGTCACAGCGTCCCCTCCGGAAGGTGAAAGGCGCCCAGATGCGGTCCGGGGTTGTTCAACCCGGCGCGGAGCAGAAGCGAAAGCGCAGGTCGAACCTCCTCCGGAAGCACGATCTCGTCCACGAAGCCCCGTGCTCCCGCAAAGCGCGCATCCAGCTGTCGCTCGTAGTCGGCGCGCACCTCGTCCATCCGGGTGTGCAGGTCTTCGTCCGGTACCATTCCCTGTGCCTTGAGACGGTCGATCTGTGCGCTGAACAGCGCCATGACCGCGCTCTCTCCCTCCATGACGCCCATGCGACCCGTCGGCAGCGACAGGATGAAGTCCGGATCGAATCCCTGCCCGGCCATGGCATAATAGCCAGCACCGGAGGCGTGGTTCAGCGTGAGCACGACCTTGGGAACCGTCGCCGTGGCCATGGCCTCCACGAACTCGGCGCCCGCCCGGATGATGGCCGAGTGCTCGGCCTCGGGCCCCACCATGAAGCCCGACACGTCCTGCACGAACAGAAGGGGCGTACGGTGCCGGTTCATGGTCTCGATGAAATACGCCACCTTGCGGGCACTCTCCGTGTACACGATGCCGCCGAAGCGCGGAGCGCCGCCCGAAGGCGTCTTGATCATCCCCCGGGCGTTGGCGATCACTCCCACCGGGACGCCCTCCAGGAACCCGGTTCCGCAGATCATCTCGCGGGCGTGACCGGACTGGAACTCGTCGAACCCCACGCCGTCCAGGAGCGCCTCCAGAACGGCGTGGGTGTCGTACGGCTGCCGGTGATCGTCCGGCAGCAGGTCATACAGCTCGAAGGGGCTCCGTCGGGGAGGCGTCGGACTGCGCAGGTCCCGACTCCCCGGCTCGGGAAGCTCTCTGACCAGCTCCCGGAGCTTCTCGATGCAGGTCCCGTCGTCGGGAACGCGGTAGTGGGCCACGCCACTCACCTCGGTGTGCACCCGGGCACCCCCGAGCTCCTCGGCCGCGACGGACTGGCCGGTGGCGCCCTTCACCAGGTTCGGGCCGCCGAGACCCATGAACGATGTGCCCTCCACCATGAGGATGACGTCCGAAAGCGCCGGAAGGTACGCCCCACCCGCGATGCACGGACCCATGACGGCCGCGAGCTGGGGAACCCGTAGATACCGGCGCATCACCGAGTTGTAGTAGAAGAGCCGGGCAGCCCCGTACTGGCCGGGAAACACTCCACCCTGATAGGGAAGATTCACCCCCGCCGAGTCCACCAGATAGATGATGGGGATCCGGCATCTCATGGCGATCTCCTGGGCCCGGAGCATCTTCTTGATCGTCTCCGGCCACCAGGAGCCCGCCTTGACCGTGGCGTCGTTGGCGACGACCACCGCCTCCCGACCCTCGATCCGCCCGACGCTGGTCACGACGCCGGCCCCCGGAGCCTTCCCGTCGTACAGGTCGTGAGCAACGAAGAGACCGATCTCCACCGAGACGTCGTCCGGATCCAGGAGGAGGGCGACACGCTCCCGGGCCGTGAGCTTTCCCTGCGCGTGCTGACGCTCGATGCGCTGGAGCCCCCCTCCTTCCTGCAACCGGTCACGGAGCTCTCTCAGCTCGATGGAGAGGTCTGCGAGTCGGCCGCGCGGAGCGTTCATGGCCGGTTCCGGGGTGTGGGCGCGGCGCCGCTCAGACGGGCTCCCGGGAGCTGAACCACTCCCGCACGTAGGCGATGGCGTCGACCGTGGACGTGCCGGGACCGAAGAGCCGTCCGATACCCCGTTCCTCCAGGGCGTTGGCATCCTCTTCCGGGATGATCCCGCCTCCCGTGAGGAGCACGTCGTCCGCACCAGCCTCGTCCAGCAGCGCCTTCACCCGGGGGAACAGGGTCATGTGGGCCCCGGAGAGAATCGACATGGCCACCACGTCCACGTCTTCCTGGATCGCGGCGCTCACGATCATCTCGGGCGTCTGGTGGAGCCCGGTGTAGACCACCTCGAAACCGGCATCCCGGAAGGCCGCCGCGATGACCTTGGCCCCCCGGTCGTGACCGTCGAGGCCTGGCTTGGCGACGAGGACGCGGATCTTCCGCTCTTCGGACATGCGCTCCGCTCCTGGGCGGGTTGGTTTGTCAGGCAGCCTGAATCTAGGCACGATCTCCGAAGGCGGAAAACTCCGAGCCCTTCTCTTCTGGCCCGTCCCTGGTAAGAAGATCCGGCAGATCGGTCAGGGTGGCAATCGTGGTGGCTCGCCCGCCGTAGAGAACCAGAGGGTCCAACAGCACGGCCTGCAAGCCGGCCTCGCGGGCCCCCAGATAGTCCACGGGATACAGGTCTCCCACGTAGAGGCACTCGTTCGGCGGGAGGTCCAGGCGACGGCATCCCTCCCGGAAGATCGCCGGGTCCGGCTTCTCGACGCCCAGGTTCCCTGAATCGATCACGAACTCGAAGTGTGGGAGGAGGCCGACCCGCTCGAGCAGCGACTGGATGCGCCCGTCGGCGTTGGAGATCACCCCGAGCCGGTACCCGCCCCTCTGCAGGGCCTCCAGGACCTCGGGGACGCCATCCTCCACCTGGGTCCACAGGTGATGTTTCCGGTGCCTGTTCCGGAGCTCCCGGCCGGCGTGCTCCCGAGAACCCACCGGCACGCCACAGGCCTCGAACAGCGTGACGAAATACGCGTGCCACACCTCGGGCTCCGTCCCCACGTGCCCGTCGGTGACGGCATCGTGGAGGACGCGCCGAGCCTGGAGCTCCTGCTCCCGGATGCGTCGAGGGTCCGTCTCCCCTCCTACCCGTCGGAAGATCTCGGCCAGCTCGGCGGGGTCGATGCTGACGAGCGTGTTGCCCGCGTCGAACAGGATCGCCGAGACCGTCGACTCCGTCGTCATGGTCCCCGTTGCACGGGCCATTCGATGATCACCGCGGTTCCGATCCCGGGTTCGCTCAGGAGCCGCAGGCGGCCCCCGTTCTGACCCACGATCCCGTGGACGGTGGCCAGCCCCAGCCCTCTTCCGGGTCCCTGGGGCTTCGTGGTGAAGAACGGCTCGAAGACCCGGGAGAGGGTCTTGCGATCCATGCCCGCGCCGTCGTCCTCCACCGTCAACTCCACCCCGTCTTCCGGGACCGACCAGCGTGTGGTGTGCCAGGTCCGGAACGCGCCGGGAGG
>JARRLD010000169.1:0-8472 GCA_037387345.1 Gemmatimonadota bacterium | reverse complement strand
CCGGCGAGGATGGCCGTCGCGGCGATGATGCAGTCGGGAAGGCTCCCCCGCCTTCGGCCTCCGAGGTTGAAGAGCCGCGCGCCCTCGGTGGCTTCGGGGATGCCCACGGGTAGGTAGGCGGGGGCAAGGCGCCGGGCCCCGACTTCGTCGAGGTCGCCCAGAGGGCCGCAAAGGAACTCACCCCAGGCAAGCGTCGAGACGGCCACACGGCGCCGATCCCCCAGCCAGCCCAGGAGCCGAGCCGACTCCTGCGTGCCCAAGACGAGCGACCGGATCAGGAAGCCCGTGTCGAGATGGATGACCTTCGCTGCCGGTCGAATCACGGACCCGCAGCTTCACGCTCGGCGCGCAGATTGCGGATCCACTCGTCCGCCTGCTCTTCGGTCAGCGCCAGGCGCTCCTGGAGCTCCTCCAGCGCCGCGATGGCGTCGGACGCCGCGTCGGCCTCCTCGATGATCGCCGCGGTGTTCACGATGCGCCGGACGACCTCCGACTTGGACACGTTCCAACGCTCGGCAAGGCGGTCCAGGTCCGCCACCGTCTCCGGGTCCAGCGCAAAGGTCGTTCGGATCGTCTTCTTGGCCATGGCAAATGTTATGGCCATAACATTCCTGGTGCAAGCCGACCGCCCCCCTTGCCTCTCCGCCCCTCCCCTGCCCTCTTGGCTCCATCCCGACCGATCCGCCACCGCACCACGCAGCTCCATGTCCCTGAACCACACCTTCTGGGAGCTCCTCGTCGCCCTCGGGCTCGGCCTGCTGACCGGCCTCCAGAAGGAGCGGGCCGGCCCGCTGCTGGCGGGCCTCAGGACCTTCGCCCTCATCACCGTGTTCGGAGCCGTCACCGCGATCCTTGCCGAGACGACGGGCCCGTGGATCATCATCGCCGGGCTGCTGAGCATGACGGCGCTGCTGGTCACCGGCAACGCCATGGCGGCGGCCGAAGGCCGGGCCGATCCGGGGCAGACCACCGAGGTGGCGGTGGTGCTCATGTTCCTCGTCGGGGCGCTCTGCGTCATCGGGCCCCTGGAGCTGGCCATCGTGCTGGGCGGCGCCGTGGCCGTGCTCCTCCACCTGAAGGAGGAGCTCAGGGGCCTGGTGGCCCGGCTCTCCGACAAGGACGTGCGGGCGGTCATGCAGTTCGTGGTGATCTCCCTCATCATCCTGCCCGTCCTGCCCAACCAGGCCTACGGCCCCTTCCAGGTCCTGAACCCCCGCAACATCTGGTTCATGGTGGTCCTCATCGTGGGCCTGAACCTGGTGGGCTACGCCGCGTTCCGGACCCTGGGGTCCCGGGCGGGCACGGCGCTCGCCGGGTTCCTGGGAGGGATCATCTCCAGCACGGCCACGACGGTGAGCTACGCGCGGACCACGAAGACCGACCCGGGCCGGGCCGGCACCGCCGCCGTGGTGGTGTGGATCGCCTCGGGGGTGGTGTTCGTGAGGATCCTGCTGGAGGTGGCCGCCGTCGCCCCGGGCTTCGTGTCCACCGTGGCGGGCCCCATGGGGGTCATGCTCGCGCTGTTCGTCGTGTCCGCCGCCGTCATCTGGCGCTCGGCCACCTCCCCCAGCGACAGCCCCATGGATCCGGGCAATCCCTCGGAGCTCAAGCCGGCCATCGCGTTCGCGGCCATGTACGCCGTGATCCTCCTGGCCGTGGCCGCGGCGGAGGAGTACCTGGGCGGCGCGGGCCTCTACGCGGCGGCCTTCATCTCGGGCCTCACCGACATCGACGCCATCACGCTGTCCACGTCGAACCTGGTGGCCGGCGCCCGCCTCGAGGCCGACACCGGCTGGCGCCTCATCCTGGTGGCCGCCATGTCGAACCTGCTGTTCAAGACGGCGATGGTGGCGACGCTGGGAAGCCGGCAGATGCTCCGGCGGATCGGAGGGCTGGTGGGGATCGCGCTGGTGGCGGGCGTGGGGCTGCTGCTGTTCTGGTAGCCGGTCCGGGAGGCCGGCATCCTGCAGCGCCGTCGCAGCCCAACGGAACATAAGAACCTTGCACCGGGGGGCTCACCGGACAAATCATTGATATAGAGGTATTTGCAGTCTGTCTTACAGCCCCCCATCCCATGTGCGTCCTGCGGAGCCTCCGCAGGCGTATGTGGGCGGCTACCCCCCCAGGAGTCGTAATGAGCGGATCGACACCCCGTTCGCTGATCCTCGATCGCGAGGGTCAGGCCCTACCCATCGTCATCGTCTTCCTGGCCGCGCTGCTGTCCCTGGGCGCCCTGGCGTTCGACCTGGGCATGCTCGTCGCGGCCCGATCCGAAGCCCAGCGCGCCGCGGACGCCATCGCGCTCGCAGGTGCGAGCGTCTTCATCGGGAGCTCTTCGTCGAGCCTGGCGGCGGATGCCAAGGCACGAGCCAGGGAGGAGGCGGCCGGGAGCCACGTGCTCGACGTGCTGCTCGACACGGCCACCGTTTCCGAGTCGGCCGATGCCTGGCAGTCCCCGGAGGTGACCGTCGAGGTCGTGGCGGACAGCATGGAGGTCCGGGCCGTGGTGCGCCGAACCGGCGTGGCCTTCTGGCTCGGGCGGATCTTCGGCGAGGGCGCCTCCACGGTCACCAAGGTCGCCGCCGTCCGGGTCGCCGAGCCCGCAGCAAACAACTGCACGATCCCTCTCGCGATTCCCGTGGACCCGGACGCCCGCATGGAGCTGGGGCAGCTGATGGTCTTGAGGGCCGCCGACTCGTCCACCGTGGCCGGCATCGACCCCTTCTTCGCGCCGTTCGCGGCGGAGGAAGACGCGGACGCCACAGCCAAGGACGGCTGCGCGGCCGTCAGCCCGGGGGACCAGATGACCATCATCCCGGCCGCCCCGGACGGCCCCACGTCCCGGACACTTCGGGCCCGTCTCTTCCAGGACCCCAACGTGCGCTGGGACGGGAGGGACGGTCACCTGTGGAGGGGACGCAAGCGGCTGGAGGACTACGTCTCGACCCCGCGCGTGGTGAAGGTGCCCACGTTCGATCGGAGCGAGCTGACCGACTCCGGCCAACGCACCTTCACAGTCACGGGATTCGCCTACTTCTTCCTTCAGAGCGGGCCGGAAGCCGTGTCCACCACGGACCAGCTCGAGATCACCGGCCGGTTCCTCTTCCACGCGCCCGGAGAGGCGGGGAGCACCAATCCCTACGCGCGGGCCCTGCGCCTGGCGCGCTAGCGCTACCAGGTCCTTCCCGCAATCCGACAGGGGGTCGGCCGAGAGGCCGGCCCCTGATTCGTTGTGCATGGGTCAGTCCAAGCCTTGTTGCACCGAGGATATCGTAATAGCATGATAGCCGTGCTATTATGCTATATGATCCGATCGTTCGCGGACCGCGGAACCGAGGATCTCTTCTACGGCCGCTCCACCAAGGCGGCCCGGAGGGTCCCTCCAACAGTGTTGTGGAGCAAGGCTGCGAGGAGACTCGATGCGATCGACTCCGCGGTCCGACTCAACGACCTCCAGATTCCGCCGGGGAATCAGCTCGAGGCGTTGAAAGGAGACCGGCGTGGGCAGCACAGCATCCGGATCAATAGCCAGTACCGCATCTGCTTCCGGTGGACAGATGCGGGGCCAGACGACGTAGAGATCGTCGATTACCACTGAGGCATACCATGGTACGAGTTCCCACACATCGAGTGCCGACTCATCCGGGCGAGATGCTCCTGGCGGAGTTTCTGGAGCCCATGGACCTCACGCAGCGGGAATTGGCGGATGCCATCGCGGTTCCGTATCAGCGCGTGAATGAGATCGTGAACGGGCGAAGGGGCGTGACTCCCAGCACCGCGCTGAGGCTGTCGGCCTATTTCGGCACGTCGACCGACTTCTGGATGAACCTGCAGCTGCGCTGGGACCTCTATCATGCCCGCGAAGCCGAAGCCGAAATCCTGAAGCGCATCCCGCGGTACACGTCGCAGAAGCGGGACAAGGTCGCCGGGTAGCGGGTATGTGAAGCACGGCGGCATCACGACAGCAGCCGCGAGGCTCGTCATCGAAACCGCACGGAGGCAGGTATGAGCGAGGTCGCGATCATCGGGGCAGGCTCGGTCGCCCGGGCCCTGGGCGCCTCCCTGGCCCGGGCCGGCGTGCCGGTGCGGTTCGGGGTACGGGATCCCGACAACGCGGAGGGACTACCGGGTCCGGCGAGCCCCGTGGCCGACGCGACGGCGTCCGCCGAGGTGGTGCTGCTGGCCGTGCCGGCCTCCGTGGCGGTCAGCGCCCTGCGCCCCTGCAGGAACCTCCACGGCAAGGTGCTCGTCGACTGCACCAACCCGGTGCGCTGGAACGACGGGCCCGTGTGGTCGCCGCCGGCGTCGGGATCGGTCGCCGTCGAGCTCGCCCGGGCGTACCCCGATGCCCGGGTGGTGAAGGGCTTCAACCACTTCGGCTCGGAGATCCAGCGGGATCCCGAGATGCCCGGCGGGCCGGCCGACGCGCTGTTCGCTTCGGACGATCCCAAGGCCAAGCGTCAGGTCATGGACCTGGCCCGGACCATGGGCTTCCGCCCCTGGGACGCGGGTCCGCTGCGCAACGCGGCGCTCCTCGAGAACCTGGCGGTGACGTGGATCCACATGTCGTCCGTGGGCGGCATGGGACGGCAGCTCGTGGTGCGGCTGGAGACGCGGGAGTAGGGTGGCTGAGCTCGCGCCGCAGGCGCGACCGGGGGATCAGAGCAGATCCAGGGCGACGCTCAGGCTGCGAGCGAGCTCGTTGACCTTGGCCTGCGAGAGGGAGCCCACATAGTCCGTGAGCTGAGTCTTGGCGAGGCTGACCAGGTTGTCACACATGATCCAGCCGTTGCGCTTCAACCCTTCGTCCACGCCGACAGGGACCTGTGTGGCCAGGTCAGCGCCACTGCTATACACGGGTGCGCAGATCACGGTCGAGAATCTGGAATCGATCAACGCCTGCCGGCTTACGATGACGAAGACGCGAGCTGGCCTCGGATCATCGGCGGGCCTCCTGACGCGATAGAGCTCGCCCCTCCTCATCGGCGCTCCCGAGGATGGGACCGAACTGATCCGCTCACTCGTCCGGCCACGACTGGTGGTCCAGGACGTCCTCCGCTTCGATGTTCAGGCGTTCCGCCTCGCGATTCAGACGCTCCAGGTCCTCCGCGTTGATGAGATCGCGGGCGCGACGTCGAAAATACTCGCGGAGCACGCGCTCGATGAACGCGGAGCGGGACTCACCTCCGGCGCACCTCTCCACATCGAGGAGCACATCCTCGGATAGTGTGATTGATGTCTTGCTTTTCATACTACCAATGTACTACCACAGCCACCCGATCCAACCCCCGGCCACCCGGACCCGCCTCAACTCGACCCAGGAAGCCGCTGCTCCAGAGCCTCGGCCTCGTCCGGCCGGCCGGCGTCCCGGAGCATCTGGGCGTAGTCGGTGAGCGTTTCCACCACCGCGGGATCCTCGGGTCCGAGCTGGGAGCTGCGGATCTCCAGCGCCCGGCGGTAGCGGGGCTCGGCGTCGGCCCACCGGCCCTGGTCGCGGTAGACGTTGGCCAGTCCGTTGAGGCTGACGGCCAGGCTCGGGTGGCCGGACTCCATGACCCGCTCCTTGATCTCCAGAGACCGCAGGAAGAGCTGCTCGGCCTCGGCGTATTCCCCCATCTTCCAGTCCGTCTCGGCCAGGTTGTTGAGCACGCGAGCCACGTCCACGTGGTCCGGGCCCAGAGCCTTCTCGTAGATCCTGAGGGCCTCGCCGTACAGGTCCGCCGCCTCGTCGTATCTTCCCCGGGTCCACGCCAGCGCCCCCAGGGTGTTGAGGGCGTCGGCCAGGTCCGGGTGGTCGGGGCTCAGGATCAGCATCCGGATCTCCACCGCCCGGCGGAGGAACCGGTCCGCGTCGTCGAGCCTGCCCTGATACCAGCGCGCGCCGCCCAGGTTGGCCAGGGTGAGCGCCACGTCGGGATGGTTGGGGCCGAGGGCGCGCTCGCGGATGTCCAGCGCACGCACCCACAACGAGTCGGCCTCGGCGAGACGACCCGCCTCATAGTAGAGATGGGCCAGGGAGCCGAGTCCGTCGGCGAGCTCGGGATCGTCGGGCTCCAGCGCTTCCTGGCGCATGGCCAGGGACTCGGTGAGGACCGGCTCGGCATCCTCGAAGCGACCCCGCTCGACGTAGCTGCTGCCCAGGCGGGCCAACGTCCGGGCGATGACGAGGTCCCGGGCGGGGAGCAGGCGTCGCTGCATCTCCAGCGCCCGCAGGTACAGACGCTCCGCTTCGTCGTACTGTCCCCGTGCGCTGAAGAGCGAGCCCAGCCGCATGAGGGACTCGGCCACCGCCAGGTCCTCCTCGCCCAGCTCGGCCTCTCGGACCGTCAGGGCCTGCTGCAGCATGGGCTGCGCCCGCTCGTAGAGGCCGAGGCTCTGGTACGCTTCGCCCATGGTCAACATCAGGCGGGCCCGTACCAGCGGCTGGCCCGACAGCTCGGCGTCGATGCGCCGCGACGCCTCGTCAAGGAGCTCGCGGGCGGTGACGCTGCTTCCCCGGCCCTCGCCCGGGTCGGAGACCTCGAAGAGCCGCACCAGGAAGTCCGACACCTGGCGCAGGGCCTCGGCCTCGCGGGCCGTCGCCTCCTCGGCCCGCACGGCCCGCACCATGCCGACGGCCGACACGACGGCGCTGGCCACGAGGGCCACGGCGACCACCACGGCGGCGGCCACGCCCGTCCGGTTGCGGCGGACGAACCTGCCCGCCCGGTAGCCGAAGCTCGGCGGGCGCGCCATCACGGGCTCGTTGGCCAGGTAGCGCTTCAGGTCCATGGCCAGGCCGTTGGCCGTCTCGTAGCGGCGGGTGCGGTCCTTGTCGATGGCCTTCTGCACGATCCACTGGAGATCGCCGCCCAGCTCCTTCCGGAGACGGTTCACGTCGGTGCGGCGCAGCTCGGCCAGGGCGGCGAGCTTCTCCCGTCCGCCCCGGGAGAGCGTGCTGCCCAGGGTGGGCATGGTCTGGTCCCGCTTGATGAGCTGCGCCAGGAACGCCGGCGCGCCCACCTCCTTCGGGTCCAGGGGCACCTTGCCGGTGAGCAGCTCCTGGAGGATGACGCCCAGGGAGTAGATGTCCGTGCGCGTGTCCACGTCCAGCCCGGTCATCTCGGCCTGCTCGGGGCTCATGTAGGCCAGGGTGCCCAGGGCCTGACCGTACGTGGTAGCGAGGGTCTCCTCGGTGAGGCGCTGGCCCGTGGCCTTGGCCACCCCGAAGTCGATGATCTTGGCCGTGGCGCGCCCGTCCGCTTCGGTGACCAGGATGTTGCTGGGCTTCAGGTCCCGGTGGATGACCCCCTTCTGATGGGCGTGCTGGACCGCGGCACAGATCTCCACGAAGAGCTCGACCCGCTCCCGCGTGGTGAGCCGCTGGCGGTTGCAGTACTCGTCGAGCCGGATGCCCCGCACCAGCTCCATGACGAAGTAGGGCCGGCCCTGCTCGGTGGCGCCGGCGTCGAGCACCTGGGCAATGCCAGGATGCTGCATCACCGCCAGCGCCTGTCGCTCGGCCTCGAAGCGGGCCACGACCTCCTTCGTGTCCATGCCCACCTTCATCATCTTCACGGCGACGCGGCGACGGACCGGCTCCTTCTGCTCCGCGTCGTAGACGATGCCCATCCCCCCCTCCCCGATCACCTGGAGGATCTGGTAGGGGCCGATGCGCTCAGGATGGTCGAAGGGCGTCCGGTCGGTCATGGCTGCCCGCGGCAATGGATGGGGTGGGTGATCCGCGCCATGATGCGACGGCGGGTGGCCCGGCTGCAAGCGTTGGGGGGGTCTTCTACCGCTGCGGAGTTGTGGGATCCTGCGATCGCCTGCTCACTTCAATCACGGTCGCGCCATGAGTTCGGGTTCCGGCGATGGTGCATCACCGCAAGGATCCGTACACCTCGTCCGCCGGGACTTCGCGGACGGATCCGGCTTGAATCTCCTCAAGACGACGTTCGGCTTCGTCGCCGCGAGCCTAGGCCGTGAACCCCTCGTCGGGCTTTGCTTCGCCTCCAGACCCATCCTCCGTGTCCTCGAGGTGGCGCTCCGCCTCCGCGTACCGGGCCGCTGCCGCCTTCGACTGCTGCTTGAGGCTCGCGACGGCCCGCGCCGCCAGTCTGGCGCGTTCGTGGGCCACGAGCCTGTGCAGCGCTTGGTCTATCTGTTCAACGGTCATGGCCGAATTCCTCCAGGTATCCCCGCGTTTTCCGCTGGTACACGCAAGGTGCAAGGATGGTGCCGTGTGGAGACCGGCTGGCCGAGATCAACGAGGAACCCGGGCACGGGAGATGGGAGGTTCCGGACCGTGGAGCGAGGCGGTATCTTGTCAGCCGCGGGACGTGGCGCAGCCCGGTAGCGCACCTGAGCCGAGCGGCCCAGGAGGTCGCGACTCGAGCGCGACGCGCCACCTCCGCGAGACGAGCGAGGATCGCCGCAGGCGACCGCAGCTCCATGGGGTTCGGGGGCTCGAGTGGTTACCGACCCCCGATC
>JARRLD010000168.1:0-15033 GCA_037387345.1 Gemmatimonadota bacterium | reverse complement strand
GGGGTGGAGGCCGTGGCTCTGGCGAACCGCGTACCGGGCCTCGGTACGCCGCTGTGGACGGTCACGATCGAGGGTGACAGCTACGAATCGCCCAGAGATCATCCCGTCGCCCGGGGCAACATCGTGACGTCCGGATTCTTCGATGCGATGGGCATCGAGCTCCTGCAGGGCCGGGACTTCCTGCCCTCCGAGGTGTGGGACGAATCGGCCGCGGTCGCCATCGTGAACCAGAGCTTCGTGAGCCGCGTGCTCGGTGGGCGTGAGCCGCTCGGGATGCGCGTCCGCATCGAAGGCCAGGACTCACCTTACTCCCACGCATCCATCATCGGGGTGGTCGAGGACACGTACATCGGCGGAGGTGTGGGAGGACTCGGCAACGACGATCTCGAGCCCCAGATGGTGTACGTGGGCCCGGCGGCCCGGGACGTCCGCTCCATGTCCGCGATCCTCGCAACCACCGGCCAGCCTGCCTCGCTCGCACCCGAGCTGCGCCGTGTGGTCGCGGATCTGGATGCCGATCTTCCGGTCTATCGTCTGGGCCCGTTGTCGGAGGCCATCCGCGACTCGACGTGGGCGTTCGATGTGTTCGGCTCGCTCTGCACCATCTTCGGCATCGCGGCGCTCTTCCTGGCAACGGTCGGCCTCTACGGTGTGATGGCGTTCTCGGTGAATCAGCGTCGCCGGGAGATGGGTGTCCGAATGGCGCTCGGCGCGGCTCCGGGCTCGATCCGCGGGATGGTGCTCGGGCTGGGCGTCAGGCAGCTCGCCGTGGGGATGCTCCTGGGCGTCGGGTTGGGCTACGCCCTGGGCGGGCCCCTGGACGCGGTGACGTTCGACGTCGATACCAACGACCTGAGCGTGTACGCCGCGATCGTCACCACGCTCGGGCTCACGGGATTGCTCGCGACAATCATCCCTGCCTTCTCGGCGACCCGTACGGACCCGGTGGAAGCCATGCGCATGTAAGAGAGGCGGAACCTCGGCCTTGCTCGGCCACCAGCGCTGGCTGGCGCTCACGGAGGCCGCCCAGCCACAGCCCCTCCGAGCCGGCGCATCGTAGTAGGGCAGCGGCGACCGCCATCGTGCCCCTGTCGGCGTTCGCCGGCGGGGAGCTTCCTTCCCGGGATCCGCCGCCCTGTCGCTTCCGGAGGCCGTCATGCGTCGCAGGGATTCCCGTCTTGCCCGGCCCTTCTTCTCTCCGGTTTCTCTCCGGCGGGGAATCTGCGCCTGGCTCTGGGTGCCTGCCGCCGCACGCCGGCTCCACCCCGGAGCGCCTACATGCCGGACTCCGTCAGGTCCACGACGAAGGGTCCGGCACTGAAGCCCAGGGGCGCCCCCTCCACCCCGCCGTCCGCCGACGTCATCCACGCCCCGAAGCCCTCGCCCTCGCGCACCGCCAGGGTGATGCCCTCCCGGGTGAAGACCGCGTCGGTGGCGGGGGATGAGGCCAGCCCCACCATCACGTGGAGAAAGGCCCAATGCGCCAGCGGGTCCTCCACGGGCTCGAGCTCCTCGTCGCCCGTGGGCAGCGATGTCTTCGCGGGATGGTGTCGCACCTCGAAGGTCTCGAGGTCGATGACGTCGCCGTCGCCGGCCAGAGTCACCCGGATGCCCGTGCCCCGGATCTCACCTTGCCGACGCGCACCGCGCGCATCCACCAGCACCACGCCGGAGGCGCCCACCACGGTGCCCGTGTCACCGTCCACCACCAGGGCGGTGTTCTCGTCGATGCCCAGGCTCACCGGGACGGAGTCGTTGATCAGGGCGGCCACCAGAGACCGGCCGATGCGTCCCCGGGCCAGGAAATGCTGATCCAGGATGGTGCGGGTGAAGAAGCCCATGCCATGGGTGATGTGGATACCCTCACCGGCCTCCTCCGTGGCCAGACCGCTGGCCACCGCCGAGGCGGGGCTGCCGCTGGCGATCATCACCTGGCTCATCATGGCGGCGCCTGCACTGGAGCCCGCCAGGACGGCTCCACCCTGCCAGCGATCCCACACGGCACGGTAGGCCGGCGTGGTGTCCCCTCGAGGGAGGAAGACATCCACCACGCGGCTCTGGGCGCCGCCGGTGAAGTAGAAGCCCGAGCACGTGCCGATCTGCGCCACCGTCGCGGAGTCGTAGGCCAGCTCCGGCGTCTCGGTCGAGATGGGGATCCCCAGGCCCGTGCCGGGGCCCCCGTAGCCGTCCAGGCGCTCCACCATGGACGCCATGGACGCCGCGGGATTGCCGCCGGCGGTGGGCACGACGCACACCGGGCCGTCACCGTCGCGTGCCTCGAGGATGCTCTGGTAGACCGGGGCGTTCTCCGCGCTGAGCCCCCCTCCGATGATGACGAGGCGACCGGTGGGAGGCGTGGTGGGCTCGGTGGCTGCGTCGCCCGGCGCACACGCGGCCGTGAGGATGGTAGCGGAGAGGAGGCCGGGAGCGAGAGCGCGCATGGTGGTGGCCAGTTGGGGTGGGCGTGAATGATCCCTGCAAGAATACGCGGAGAAGCCCGGATCCACAGGGTGGGGCGGGCGCCCGCATGCAATGCTGAGCTGCTTCGGTACCGTGCCCTACGGCTCTCCCAGATATCGATCCAGCCAGTTGAGCGTCTGTGCCACCATGCTGGGGTACATGACGATGTGGCCCACGGGAGAGACAGAGAGCTGCTTGTCCCGGTCCGGCGTTGCAAGCAGATCGAACAAGGGTCGGGCCGAGGTGTCCACGGGGTGGATCATGTCGTACTCCCCGTTGAGCATCAGGACGGGCACCGTCACGTGGGTTACGAACTGAAAAGGGTCCACCTCGGGCTGGGTGGGGAGCGAGCTCAATCCACCCACCAGGAGGATCGCGGCCTTCAGGCGGGTCTCCACGGCCAGGGCAATGGGTGCCAGCATCCCACCCCAGCTGTATCCAAAGTAGGCCAACCGGGCGGGGTCGAGCTCGTCCCGGGTTTCCAGGTAGTCGATGGTCCGTCTCAGGTCCTTCACCCAGTGAATGACGTGCTCCCGGTAGGTGTTGGTGGCGTCCTGCCGCCGGTAGACGAATCCGTCGTCCCGCTCGAAGGTGCTCTGGTACACCGGGAACGCCACGGCCCGCCCTCCTCGCACGAGGAAGGAGACGTGATTCGTCAGGTAGTCCTCGAAGGACTCGAGCCACAACGCCCCGGATCCCGGAAAGTACACGACGGTCTGGAGAGGGGGCCTGGACTCGAGTGGTCGGTAAAGGTAGATCGGGAGACGCTCTCCTCCGTACGCAGCATCGACGACGATCCGCTCCCGGATCCAGTCGGAGGTGGTATCCGCCGATTCTACCACCGCGTTCAGAGCCATGGGGTCGTACGCGTACATGCGACGGTAGGTGCTGAACACTTCCGGAGACACCGGGCGCTCCGAATATAAGTCCCTCGAGGGCCGATCGATGGGCCTTCGGGCGTCCGCCAGGTAGGCGGTGTTGCCGGGGAAGTCAGCCAGGCGGACGCCATTGCCGGGAGAGCGATCGAACGGAGGGGCGGAGTTGGCTACCGTGAACATGTAGGGTGAGTCCTCCCATCCTCCTCCCAGGATGAATCGCTCTTCCCCGGATGCATTGCGGACCCATTCCCGCACGTTGCCGGCCATGTCCAAGGTGCCGAACTGGCTCATGGCGCCACCGGTTCCCACCTCCCTCGGGCCGGCTCCCTCCATGTTGCTCCGGGGCAGGATCCAGGCGCTGCGCCACGGAGTCGCGGCCCTGAACCAGTGATAGATGGTGGGAAGGCTCCTCCCACGGAACTGGGCGTAGGCCGACGCCTCGTACCAGCTGATGCCGCCGACCGGCTGGTTCTCCGATCCTTCAGGGAAGTCGCTGATCTCCCACGTGCTCGGTCCCGGCCGTCCCGTGCGATCCAGGAACCTCGACAGGGCCTCTTCCCAGGGGATCTCCTCTCCACCCTCCACGAACGGGTGTTGCCAGAGCTCCCGTCTCGCGTACCCTCCCGCGTCTACGAACTCCTTGTACTCGGCGTTGGTGACCTCCAGCCGCTGCATCCTGAAGTCTTCCAGCCGCAGAGGCTGCGCGTGGGAGAGATTCGGGGACGCATATCGGAAGGCGAACTCGGGGCCGCCCAGGTACGGTTGGAGATCTCCCGGGATCCACGCGTATCCGGGAGGGGAATCCTCTTCGGGGTGCAGGACCGTGGTATCCTGGAATTCGAGGGGATCCCCGGCTCGAAACACCGTCTCCATTCCATCCATGTCGAAGCGAAGCACGGACCCCCCGCGGGGGAACCGGGGGATCGTCAGCGGCGTGGCGCCAAGGTCGACCCACTCCGGCCCGTCGGCCGAGTAGGGCCGCCGCGACACCCGGGCGCCCTGGGGTCTGGTGTGCAGAGAGACCGAGTCGGTGATCTCACCCCACAAGGAGTCCAGCACCGGGTCGTCGATGAGCGCTTCGAGCCTGAGGGCAAGCTCGAATGCCTCTTCCCAACCCTCTGAGATCGCCAGGGACTCCAGTTCAGACATCCCTCGGTTCTGGGCCCAGGCCTCCTCCTCCGACGGGCGCCCCAACACCAGCCAGATCGTGACCACGACTCCCCAGATCGCCATGGCGCTCATGAGCTCGAGCCCCCCCGACTTCCAGGCCGTCGCACCTCCGGGATCGGTGGCGGCTGCGGGCCGATGGCTCGGTCCTTCGCCGTGGCTGGCAGAGGTCGCCAAGAGGCCCAGCCCGATCAGCGTCACGAAGCCCAGGACGAGGAGACCCAGCGCGACGTTGAACAACCACGGCGGTAGAGAGAAGCGGTCGGAGAACAGGGAGGTGGCCTCCAGAATGGCCCAGGAGGCTCCAAGGTAGACCACCAGGACCTGCCAGATGGACCGGCGGCTGATCTCATCGAGGAGGGAGCGGAAATGGGATCTCACACGTCTCCATTCCGGGGTGGCCGGGTTATCAGGGAACGGGGGTCTCGATCCTGGATTGGCGTGGCAACATGATGCCGAGGTTCGAGAGGGGGCAAGGAAACCGAGGGAGTGGGGGACGGGCGCTCGGTGGGGAGACGGAAGAGGAAGAAGAGCGGGGCCCCTCAGGGACCCCGCTCCCCAACGGTCGAACCCGCCGCCGGCGTCACTCCCGCGGCAGTCTGAGCGCCACCAGCGAGCCGGGGTGGTCCGACCCACCGACGGCCATGACGATGTATTGCACCCCGTCGTGGAGGAACGTCATGGGCGCGGTCATGGTGGGCGCCGGGACCTCCACCACGCCGAGCTCTGCGCCGGTCCTCTTGTCCACCGCATGGAATCGGGGCTCGCCTCCCCGCCCCTCGCCGTACATGAGCAGCGTCCGGGTCACCAGGGCGGTGGCGTGGGAACGCTGGCCGGTGTTGGGCAGGTCCACGCCCTGGAGCGCCGGGTGGTTCTCGACCTCCTCCGGGGTATTCCCGTTGGGGATCCACCAGAGATGCTCGCCCGTATTCATGTCGATGGCGGTGATCCGTCCCCACGGCGGCTTGAAGAGGGGAAGCCCCTGAGGTCCCCGCACGCCCCCGGGCCCCACGCTGACCCAACGCACGTTGCTGTCGGGATCCACGTCGGTGCCCGGCTCGAGCCGGGGGGCGCTGCATCCCCTGGTGGTGGCCGTGTACAGGATCCCGGTCTCGGGGTCCACCACGGTGCCGCCGGGGATGTTGGTCCCTCCGTTGGCCCCGGGGCAGTGGATGGCCCCCTCGATCCCATGGGCTCCTTCCACGGCGGGCGGATTGAAGAGCGGGCCGAGGCGGAAACGGGACGCGATCTCCTGCGCTTCCGCCTTCAGCTCGGGTGTGAAGTCGATGAGATCGTCCTCGGTGATGCCCTGCATCTCGTACGCCGCGGGCCGGGTGGGGAAGGGCTGTGTGGGCGACAGCGTCTCGCCCGGCACATCCGACGGTGGCACGGCGCGCTCCTCGATGGGCCAGATGGGCGTTCCCGTCTCCCGGTCGAGCGCGTACGCGAAGCTTTGCTTCGTCGTCTGGACCAGGGCCTTCACGGGCCGCCCGTCCACGGTGACGTCGAGGAGGTTGGGGGCTGCCGGATTGTCGTAGTTCCAGACGTCGTGGTGCACGGTCTGGAAGTGCCATCTCCGCTCCCCGGTGCGGACGTCCAGCGCCAGGATGGTGGTGGCGAACAGGTTGTCGCCGGGGTGGAACCCGCCGTAGTAGTCGATGGTGGGGGGGTCCGTGCCGATGTACACCAGCCCGAGCTCGGCGTCGGCGGACAAGGGTGCCCACGCCGACACGTTGCCCGTGTAGCTCCAGGCGTCGCTCTCCCAGGTCTCGTGGCCGAACTCGCCTTCCTGGGGGATCACGTTGAAGGTCCAGAGATGGTCCCCGGAAGTCGCGTCGTAGGCGAGGATGTTTCCCGGGACGTTCTCACGCCGGGTCTCGTAGTATCCCTGCTCGTGGGAATTCCCCACGATGACTACTCCATTCACCACGATGGGGGGCGTGGAGTTCGTGATGTAGCCCACTACCGGGGGTAGGCCCTGGACCCAGGTCATCCAGGAGATCCACGACACCTCCGTCCGCGAAGGATTCCACGGGCCGCCCCGTCTCGGCATCCAGGGCCCAGAGAAAGAAGGCGGGCGTGATGAGATAGACGCGACCCCGCCCGTCCACGTCCTCGTAGGCGACGCCCTTGCCGTAGTTCTTCCGCATGGAGTCCCGCCAGCGCTTGGTCTCGGGCTCCCGGAAGGTCCACAGCGTCTCCCCCGTGGCGGGATCGATGGCCACGGCGGTCCGGCGGGACCCCGCCACGCTATAGAGGGTGCCGTTCGCGTAGATGGGCGTGGCCCGGAGCAGGGGATCGGGACCCGTTGGGCTGAAGTTGTCTCCCCGCCAGACCCACGCCACTTCCAGACTCCCGAAGTTTCCGGCGTCGATCTGGTCCAGGGGGGAATAGCGCGTGCTCCACTGGTCCGCTCCCCAGAAGCGCCATTCTCCAAGCGGAGTTCCACGATCCTGGGCCCATACCGGAGCAGCCAGGAGCAGGCCGAGCAGGATCGGGGCCGCTGCCTGGAACCGACGTCCTCCGCGGTTCATCGGGACCCCGTCCGGGCGGCTGCCCGGCCATCCGAATCCGGGCCGGCGTCCACCCCGAAGCAGTAGAACAGGCCGTTGCCCCCCGTGCCCTGGAGATCCGATTGGCTGCAGCCCCGTGACCCGTGGGCGGAGTTCCAGGACGTGGGGTAGTCTCCGCCGCCCTGTCGATCGTGATGGCCCACTCGGGCGCTGCCCTCCCCGTTGCTCGTCCAGTTCCGGCAGGTCGCGTCCTCGCCCGCGTCGAAGGCGGTGCCGTCCAGGTGCGATCCTGTCAGGATGTCGTGCATGTTGGGGTCGTCACCCCGTCCGTTCACCATCTCCCCCTTCTCCGTGAGGATGGTCTCCTTGGTCAGGTTGGCCCCGTCGTCGTGCAGCTCGGCGACGTCCCGGGCGATCATCACGCCACCGAAATTGTGCCAGGGACCCGAGCCGATACGTTCGCGGGCGTGGATCTCCGGAGACGTGTCCGTGGCCTGGGCGCTCAGGTAGGCATGCCAGGTCAGGTCTCCGAACCCGGCGGCCCCGGCGAGGGCCTGGCAGTGACGGTCGGCGCCGCCAAGACCCCCGAGATTCGCACCGTCTCCGGGTCCGGCGCTGGTGATAAAAAAGCTCATGTCGGTGCTTTGACCGCGGAGGGGCGCCCCGCCGCCGATCAGCAGGATGGCGAGCGCTGTGGTCTCCTTCTTCACGCCGGGCTCCTTCTCATGTGGGGACAGATCCGGCAATGTTCGCCGGGGTCGCCGACCGGGCAAGGAGGCGAGGCTCCCGAGGGTCTCGACGACCACCTTCCGACCATGGATGTCGGCCACGGGTAAATCCCCACTCGCAATGAAAGAAAACCCCCACTGGACGTGGGGATTCAGGACCTCGAACTTCCAAGGCATGAGGTTCCTGCCCAAGAGGGTCGCGCCCTCGCGACCCTGAATTCATGCACTCCGGGGCCTGGGACCTGCGCCCGCGGCTCCGACCTTACCGCAGGAGGCGCCATGTCCACCATCAAGGAGGCCCTCAGCAAGCGGATTCCCCAGATGCGCCAGGAGATCTCCCAGCTCGTCAAGGAGCACGGTGATCTCGTCATCTCCGAGGTGACGCTCAAGCAGGCGTACGGGGGCATGCGCGGGGTGAAGGGGCTCGTCTGTGATACGTCCCTGGTCGACCCCTACAAGGGTCTGATGATCCGGGGAATCCCGATCGGCGATCTGGCTGACCGCACGGCGGAGGAGATCTTCTTCCTCCTCGTGGTTGGTGAGCTACCCGACGAGGAGCAGCTGGCCACCCTGAAGCAGAATCTGTTCGCCCGGTCGGAGATTCCCGACTACGTATGGAACGTCTTGCGCGATATGCCGCACACCGCCCACCCCATGGACATGCTGGTGACGGCCATCGCGATCCTGGAGGACCAGTCCGTCTTCCGGCGCCGCTACGACGAGGGCATGAAGAAGGAGGACTACTGGGAGGCGGCCCTCGAGGACAGCCTCAACCTCATCGCGAAGCTTCCTGGTCTGGCGGCGGGCGTCTACCGCATCCGGTACGACAAGGGGGACCTGATCCTTCCGGATCCCAACCTCGACTGGTCCGCCAACTACGCGCACATGCTCGGGATCGACGACGAGGAGTTCTTCGATCTCATGCGGCTCTACATGGTCCTGCACACGGACCATGAAGGCGGCAATGTGAGCGCGTTCACGGCTCACGTCGTGGCCTCGGCCCTGTCCGATCCGTACTACGCGGTGAGCGCGGGGTTGTCCGGCCTGGCGGGACCCCTGCACGGCCTCGCCAACCAGGAGTGCTTGAAATTCGTCCTGGGCGTCATGGATCGGTTCGGAGGCGCACCCACGCCGGATCAGATGCGTGACTATGCCTGGGAGGTCCTCAACAGTGGACGCGTGGTTCCCGGATACGGTCACGCGGTCCTGCGGGCCACGGACCCGCGCTTCACCGCCTTCCACGCCTTCGGGAAGAAGCACTTCCCCGATGATCCCGTCTTCAAGACGGTGGACGTGGGCTTCGAGGTGATCCCGAAGGTGCTGGAGGAGCACGGCAAGGCGGCCAACCCGTGGCCGAACGTGGACGCCGGCTCCGGAGCGCTGCTCCACCACTACGGCATCAAGGAGATGCGCTACTACACGGTGCTCTTCAGCGTGAGCCGGGCGATGGGCATCTGTTCGCAGCTCATCATGAGCCGGGCGATGCTCGAGCCCATCACCCGACCCAAGTCGGTGTCGACGGTCTGGCTGAAGGCGCAGGTGGAGGAGGCGGCGACCACGACCTGATCGACGTAGCCGCCCCGACGGAGAACGAAGGGGGGAGGAGCCCGGCTCCTCCCCCCTTCGTTCTTGCGTTCTGGATCGACCTACCGCCTCCCCAGAACCTCCCGATGGAAGGCGTCGTCCATGCCCTCGGTGAGACCCGGCTCCTGAAGCCGGTAGTGGCAGTAGGTACACAGGCCCTGCCTCGGCGCCCGCCCGAGCTGGGGCGGCGTGGGAACCGCCCGCCCCGCGAGGCGGTAGGCGTCGGCCGCCGCCGACAGGGCATCTTCGAAGATCCGGTGGGTGAGGGGGAGATTGTGCTCGCCGCCCGCGCGCTCGATCAAGCCGAGCAGCTGCCTCGCTCGAGCGACGTTGGCCACGGCGTCGTCCGTCTCGGGACGTCCCGCCACCACGGACTCGGCGCTGGCGACGTACCGTTCCACCAGCCCGATTCGATCGTCGATGCCTCGACTCCACCAACGGAACACGGAGGCGTATTCCGGTCTGTGGCACGCCACGCATGCCTCGGAGGAGCCCCGCGTGCGCTCGTCCGTTGTGGCGTCACCCTCCCGATGGCAGGATCGGCAGGTCAGGCCATCCATGAAGTGGTCCGACGGAGAGGCCGCGGGGGTCCCGGGCAGGATCCCGAGGAGCAGCCGTTGTTCGTCGACATGCACTCCCTGGTGGCATTCGTTGCACGCCTCGGAGCCCATCCCCGCGGCGCCCACATCCAGGTCGTGCTCCACGCTGTGGCACGTGGTGCACGAGAGCTCCACCGCCGAGCTCATGGCCTCGATGCGGTGGTTGTCCGCCTCGTGACACGACGCGCAGCTCACCGAGGTGTGCGAGGGGTGGAGGTCCTCGCCGATTCCGGCTTCGGTCACCGCGGTGGCGTCGTCATGACAATGCACACACCGCGCTACGGAGACCTCGTGGACCGGCCGGGCGACGGCGTAGTGACATCGCAAGCAGCCCCCTTCGATCCACGGCAGTCCCCGATGGGGGACGGGAAGGCCCTGGCTCGTCATCCCCTCGTGGTCCGGGGCGGTGTGGCACAGACGGCAATCCTCGCCTCTCGATCCCGAGAGCTCTTCCACGTGACAGAGCCCGCAGGTCTCGGGTCCGGCCGTGATGGGTTCCCTTCCGGAGCGGTGGGAGTGGCAGCCGGGGCATCCAACGGTGAGCGTCTCCGTCGACCCGTGACCGCGATGGGTGAAGCGGACCGAAGACAGGACCACCTCGCCGGGCATGTCGAGGGCATGGCAGTCCGAGCCCTGGCAGGTCTCCGGGGGAACGGTGGCCAGCTGGCGGTCTGTCAGCCCGCCCTGGTGGCAGGTGGCACACGCGAGATCGGCGTGCCCGGCCCCCGACGGATCGGGTTGCTGCTGTTCGACGGCACAGGCGAAGGCCGAGAGGCTCGCCAGCGTCAGGAGAGAATAACGGCCCATAGGATCATCCCGATGAGTGCGAGACCCACTCCGAGGGCGAGGAAGCCCAGGGCAGCGGCAAGAACGGACTGCGCCCGCGAAGGTGGGGGAGCCGGCCTGTCCGGCCTCTGCTCCGTCGAGGGCGGTTCCGAGGCGTGCAACGCGATATCGTCCAGGATGAGCGGGTGCTCCTCCTCCATGTAGGCTCGCGTGGCACGGCCGGTGAACATGACGGCATCCAGCGGGAACTTCTCAGGCCGGAAATGCACGTGGAAGAAGTGGATCGTGAAGATGAAGCCCGAGGCCAACAGTGCCTCGTCGGCGTGCACGATCGTCGCGACATTGAAGACCCATCCCGGCAGGAATCGGGCGAAGAACTCCGGAAACCAGAGCAGAAGGCCCGAGCCTCCGATGATGGCCACGCCCCAGAATACGGCGAAGTAGTCGAACTTCTCCATGTAGCTGTAACGGGCGAACCGGGGACGAGGCCCGGACCCGAAGTACCAGCGCGTCTGGTTCCAGAAGTCGACGACATCCCTCGGCTGGGGGACCAGCGAGTCCGGACCCCAGAGCAGCTTCATGGGGTCCGGCGCCCGGACCAGCTTCGTCACGAGATAGGAGAGGTGGGCGCCGAAGTACGCGAAGGTCATCACCGCCCCGATGCGGTGCAGCAGACCTGCCATCTCCACCCCCCCGAGGATTCCCATCAGGGGACCTGCCCAGAAGGAGCCGCTGAAACGAAGGGGCAGTCCGGTGATGACCAGCAGGAAGAACGAGACGATGACGGTGGCGTGCGTCCAGCGGTGGAACGCGGGGAAGCGCCAGACGAAGGGCCCGTCCCCGCGCTGAGCGGAGTCGAGATGGAGCGGCACCTCCGGCGATGGGACGGTCATGGATCAGTCTCCCGCGTCGTAGGTGGCGTGTGGCTTGCCCCGGAGGGCATCGAAGCCGAGGCGCACGAGCCAGAAGAACGTGTGGGCGCCGAAGACGGTGAACACACCGATGAGGAGCGCCGTCATGAGGTGGTAGGACCAGTAGACGTACGGATACCTGTCCCGGTCGTTGTGGTCGGCGTGGGGCTGGAACAGGGCGAAGCCGGCGGTTGCATCGGGGTGACAGCGCTGGCACGTCTCCAGGAGCCTGGTCTCGCCCACCATGGACCGGGAGTCGTCCGCCGAGAAGATCCCGTGGGATCCATGACAGTCCTGGCAGCTCGCCACCGACACGGAGCCCAGGCCGTGGGCCTGCCCGTGGTAGGAGTCTGCGAAGCTCTCCGCATAGGGCTCGTGACACTCCGAGCAGCGCTCCACCATGGTGCCGACGAACAACGAGTCCGATCGTGCCAGGAGCCCGTGGGATCCGTGGCAGGCGGAGCACGCCGGCGGCTCCAGGTGCGCTCCCTCGGGTGGTCGCTGCGCCCCCGGACGCGCGAGCGCCGGCACCGCGGTGCCGTGGGCGTCGCCCCCCCACGCCGCGGCGGCGTCGGCGTGACATGCGCCGCACGTCTCCGCCTGGTTCAGGACGTGGGTCCTCGCCTCCTCGTCGTCCGAAGCGAGCGTGGTGTGGGGGTCGTGACACCCGGCACAGGAGACCGAATCCCGGTGGGGCTCGTCGGGGGGCGCGAGGGCCTCGAAGTGACAGGAGCGGCAGGCTTCCCGCACGTATCGGATGCCCTCGGCCGTGCCCAGGGATTCCCCGGTGAGCACATCGTGGACGCCGTGGCAGTCCGTGCACTCGGCTGCCGCGTCGAGAGCGTGGAGCCCTGCCGCCCAACGTTGCTCGGTGGCCTCGTGGCAGTCCGCGCAGGGGGTGGGCGGTGGGGCGTCTCCGTGGGGGTAGCGACGAAGCCCGGCGTGGCAGTCTCCACAGCCGAGCTCGCCGTGGGCCGACGCCGCCAGGACTGCAGCCGGGGCCAAGAGGGCCTCGGCTTGCTCGAGTCTCGATACGTGCTGGCGGAGGAACTCGATCTCGCCGTGGCACGGCTCGCATCGTGCCGCCGACTGGGCCTCCACGGCTGCCGGCGGGGAGAGTGCGGCGACGGCCAGCGCGGCCGTGGCCAGGCCCTGCCACGGGATTGACCACCGGAGAAGGAAAGGTCGATTCACGTCTGCACTCCGTACTTCTTGAGGCGGTTGCGGATCTGGTGACGGCTCAGGCCCAGCAGCCGTCCGGCTTCAGTGCGATTCCCCTCGCTGCGATGAAGCGCCTCGAAGAGGAGCTCGCGCTCCATGTCCTCGAGATCGATTCCGTCGGGACCGAGCTTGAACGAGGGCTCCCCGGAGGAGGGTCCACCTTCTCCTCGAACCTCCGGAGGCAGGGAGTCGACATCGATCTCGGGCCCTTCGGTCAGCAGGACCGCGCGTTCGATGACGTTGCACAGCTCGCGCACGTTCCCGGGCCAGCCGTAGCCCTCGAGAAGCTCCCTTGCGCCCTCGCTGCACCCCCGCACCTTTTTTCCGAATTCCTGGTTGAATCGGTCGGTGAACGCTGCGGCGAGGAGGGGGATGTCCGAGACCCGGTGTCGAAGAGGCGGGAGCTCGATGGGCAGGACGCGGAGTCGGTAGAAGAGGTCCGCACGGAAGCGACCCTCCGCCACCTCCTCCTCGAGTCGTCGATTCGTCGCGGCAACCACGCGGACGTCCACCTTGAGGTCGTCGGTGCCGCCGACCCGGCGGAACGTCCTGTCCTCGATGAACCCCAGCAGCTTGCTCTGCACCCCCACGGAGAGCTCGCCGATCTCGTCGAGGAACAGTGTGCCCCGGTTGGCGACCTCCACGAGTCCCCGTTTCAGGGTGCGGGCGTCGGTGAAGGCGCCCTTTTCGTGCCCGAAGAGCTCGGATTCCATCAGGGATTCCGCCAGGGCCGAGCACGTGACGCTCACGAAGGGACGGTCCGCCCGGGGGCTGAGATCGTGGATCAGCCGCGCCAGGACGCCCTTTCCCGTCCCTGTCTCCCCGAGCAGGAGGACGGTGGCGGTTTCGGCCGGGGCGACCCTCTCGACCAGATCCAGGACCTTGCGCATGGCGGGGCTCGTGCCGATCACGTTCCCCCGCACTCCGCCGGCCCGACGGAGCGCTCGCACCTCCCGACGGAGACGCGTGCGCTCCAGCGTGGATTCGAGGGTGGCCTCGAGCCGATCCAGGGAGAAGGGCTTCTCGTGGTAGTCTTCGGCCCCCTTCTTCAGGGCCTCCACGGCGGACTCGATGGTCGCATGCGCCGTGATCATGACGCAGGGGATGTCGTCGTCCGCGGTGAGCTCTTCCAGGAGCTCCGTCCCGTTGCCGTCCGGTAATCGGATGTCCAGGAGGGCGGCGTCTGGATGACTGCGCTCGAGCGTCTTGCGTGCCTCGGAGAGGCATCCGGCGACGCTCACCTCGTAGCCTTTGCGCTTCAGACGCTCGGCCACGATGGTTCGAATGAGGTCGTCATCGTCGACGAGAAGGATACGTTCAGCCATGGTCAGGCTCCGGTCGGGGCCGGGATGGACACCACGGGCAGGCTGATGCGAACCGTCGTCCCCTTGCCGGGACGACTTTCGAAGGCGAGGCCGCCACGGTGCGCGGACACGATTCGGGCGACCAGGGGCAGACCGAGGCCGGTTCCCAGGGGCTTCGTGGAATAGAAGGGGCTCAACGCGCGCTCGACCTCGGCCGGTCCCAGCCCCGGGCCCGAGTCCGTGATGGAGACGGCGACGGTATCGGCGTCTCTCCGCACGGAGACATGGAGATGTCCCCCGCCCGGCATGGCCTCGACGGAGTTGGCCAGAAGGTTCAGGAAGGCCTGGCGCAGGCGTCGCCCCTGTCCGGGGACCCTGGTCCCGTCGTGGGAATAGGATCGGTGCACCTCGACGCTCTCGAGGCCCGGGACGCCCGCTGCCTCGGTGAGGGCCTCATCGAGGATGTCGGCCAACTCGGTGGATCCCTCGGCCATGTCCACGGGCCGGGCCAGAGAAAAGAGATCCTGCATGGTCTCATGAAGATGCTCGAGCTGGCCGTTGACGGCAGCGAGCACGTCCTGGCCTCCCTCACCCAGCTCGTACTCCTGTTGGAGCACAGACACGGCGGTCCGGATGGACGCCAGGGGACGCTTGAACTCGTGGGCCATCTCGGCGGCCAGCTCGCCGACCTGCGCCAGGCCTTCGGTGGCAGCCAGGCGCCGATGTTGGTCTTCTGCCTGGGCCTCGGTGACCTTGCCCTTCTCCACCAGCTGCGTGACCGACTGCTCGAGGTGCTGGAGGTCACCGCGGACCCGCGGGAGCCCGCTGGCGCCGTCGGCCAGCAGGACGTCCATGCGGTGCAGCGGCGCCACCACCTCCCGC
>JARRLD010000167.1:0-10174 GCA_037387345.1 Gemmatimonadota bacterium | reverse complement strand
TCGGCAGGCGATGTGCCGCGGGAGGCCACAGCCCATCTCGCAGACGCGTGTTCTTCTCAGGTGGACCGGCTCCGGCGCCAGCCTGGTTCGCATCATCACTGAATGAAGTTGAGCTCGGTGTTGTCAAGTAGGATTCGCGGAGGACGGACCTGCGGGTGCCCGATACACGAGGCTTGAGATGAGAAAGTGGCTCCGACGGATTCGAGGAGCGATAGGATTGGGCATCACCTGGGCAACGGCGTGGCTCCCCGTTGGTGCCATCACCAGCTGGGTGGCCGGGATGATCCTGGGGTTTCCGGTGGCGGGGATCATCATCACATCCAGCATGATGTTCGGATTCCTGGGCTTTGTGAGTGGAACTGCCTTTTTCGCCCTTCTCGGCGCTGTGGATGGTCGCCGGCGCTTCGACCAGCGCTTCGTTGCGATCGGTGTGGTCACGCTTCTTGGCGCCGGTTCAGCCCACTACCTTCCAACGCGGCCAGATGAGACGCCACGTTGTCGCCAGCCCCAGGATGAGGGGCGGGCTCGCCAAGGCCACATCGAGGAGAATGCTTTGGACCATGGACGTGTAAGGTCGCGATTTGCCGCGAAATCAATGTCCGTCAATGGTGCCTTCGCGAGGGAGCGTCCTCAGCCCCCAAGCTTCTGGAACCGCATGTCGAACACCCTCGACACGCTCAGGCTCAGCTCGCTGATCCGCCCGGACCCCTCCCGCCGGAACCAGATCATCCCGCCGCCCATGCGGAAGCCGTCCTGGTAGACCGGCGTAAGACGGCGCGTCACGTCCGGCCGCTGCCACACCACGAGCCGCCCCTCCTCGACCCGGACCTCGTATGTCGTCTCGGCGTCCTCGCTGTGGTACGTGCCCGTGAACTCGGTGAGTTGCGTGGGCGTGGGCTGCCAGGGCTCCACCGGGTCGCCGACCAGGTCGATCGCTTCCCAGGTGTCCTGGTGCGCGCGCGGGCGGCCGTTCCCTACGTCTTCGAACCGGACGGTCCGCCCGGTCGCCCCGAGCGCAAACTCGGTGTCGGAAAGCGGGATGAGCCGATTCTGCCCCGCGTAGAGCCCGTCGGCGCGCGCCGTGAGCGTCACGACCTGCCCGTCGAGTGGGTTGCGATACATGCCGGCCAACTCGTGGGCCCGCGCCTCGGTGATCGCCACGCCCTGCGGAGGGGTAGGGGCCAGCGGTGCCATGTCGCCCAGAAACTCCCGCAAGACACCCACGCCGGTGCGCCCGTTCATCCCGTTCGAGGCATTGCAGAGGAGTGCCCAGGCGAGCCCGGCGTCTGGGATCCGTCCCGTGTAGGCCCGGTACCCCGCGGTCGAGCCGGTGTGGTAGATCGCCGGCATCCCTGCCTGGTCGCCCACGAAGAGCCCGGACGCGTACCTGATTGGGCTTCCGTCGTTGAGCCGGGCTGGAGTCTCCATCATCGCCCTGAACTCGGGGCCGAAGCGCTCTTCGGAAAGCGCCTGGTTCCAGCGGAGCAGATCGCCGACCGTCGTCAGGATGCCACCGTTGCCGTGGACGTCCTCCACCGGACGGTTGATCTCGACCGTGCCGTCCCCACGCACGTTATACGCGGAGCTCCGTCCCTCGACGATACGGCGGTAGTCGTCGCGCCACTGGGTGTGCTCGAGGCCGAGCGGCTCGAAGATGCGTGCCTTCGAGAACTCCGCGAACGACATCCCCGACACACGATCAACCAGGATCGCGAGCAGGTTGAAGCCGGTGTTCGTGTACGAGTACATGGTCCCGGGCTCGTAGTTGAGGCGAGTCTGCCGGCTCACGCTGTCGAGCACATCGGCGTGGGTGTGCGCGCGGCGTCCGCGGCCCCAGCCGGAGATCTCCGCGACGCGGCCCCAGTCGCGCAGGCCGCTTGTGTGGCTGAGCAGGTGTCGGATCGTGATCGTGTGCCCGTAGTCCGGTACTTCGGGGATGTACGTCCGGATGTCGTCGTCGAGGGTGAGCTTGCCGTCCAGCGCGAGGAGGACCACGGCGGCGGCGGTGAACTGCTTCGCCAGCGAGCCGCCCTCGAAGATCGTGCCAGTGGTGTTGGGGATCTTCCACTCGAGGTCGGCCATGCCGTAGGCCCGCTCGAAGATCGTGAGCCCGTCCTTGGCGACCCCGACGGCGCACCCGGGCATGTCAATCGACGTCCAAGGTTCGAAGATCTCGTCGACCCGGATTGAAATGTTCTCGGGGACCTGCGCGACGGCGGGCACCGACGCGAAGATGAAGACGAGAGAGAATACAATGCGCTTCATGACGGCGGTGCTCCCGACTGGACGTGGTCGCTCTCCAACGGCTTGGAATTCTGGCGCCGCACCCTCGCGTCCGCCAGCGAGGGCAGCGAGCCGTTGTTCGACCCCACGCCACCTGGTGACGTCCGAGCACGTCCAGGTGCTGGGGTGACCTCAAAACCGTCGTTGGCCTCAGGCGAAGCGTTTCCTGAGTCGAGGGCCGTTTCTACCCCCAGGTGCTCGTATTCTCCTCGTCCATTCCAGGCTCCAAAGGCCGCACCTACCGCTTCTTTCTGCTCGTGATCGCGTATGACTCGTCCAGCCACGGCTCCCAGGTGGCGCGGGGCAACGGCTCCTCGGCCGTGAACCGCGCGGTCACCCAACCCGTCTTCCCCACCTCGAATCGTGCGGGCTCGGCCTCGGCCCGCGCAATGGCGTCCGGCATGGACTGCTGGAGCTTGAACATGGCCTTGAATCCGTTGCCCTTGCGGCTATTCGGACCTGAGCGCCACCAACGGATCGATGGTTGCCGCCCTCCGCGCCGGCAGGTACGCCGACAGCAGCGTCACGCCCATCACCATGATGCACACGGTCGCCAGCGTGGCCGCATCTCTGCTCGTTACGCCGAACAGGAAGCTGTCCAGTAGATGGCCGGAGTAGAACGCGCCGGCCAGTCCGAGCAGGACTCCGATCGCGGCGAGCCTGGCTCCCTGCCCGAGCACCAGCCCGAGCACGCCCATCCGCTCCGCGCCCATCGCGATCCGTAGACCGATCTCACGCTGGCGCATGTGCACCGAATAGGACACCAGCCCGTAGACCCCGATGACGCCGAGGAGGAGTGACAGCACTCCGAAGAAGCCGAGCGTCATCGAGAGCAAGCGCTCCACGACGAGGGTGCGGTCAATCTGCGCCTCCATCGAAGTCACAGAGCCGACCGGCACGTTGGGATCGATGGCCCCGAGCGCCTCCACGAGCGCGCGTCGCACCTCGACCGCCGTGAGGCTCGACTTCACCGTGAGCGTCAGGTTCGGGTTCGGGCCGAATGGGCCCGGCGCCATCGTGAGGTAGGTCTGCAGGCGCGGGCTCTCGCGGAGACCACGTCCGCGGATGTCCCGCACGACCCCGATCACCTCCCGCCACACGGGATCAGGAAAGTCGACGTTGACACGCTTGCCGACCGCACGCTCCCCCGGCCACATCGATTCCGCCGCGCTCTCGCTGATCACGACCGCGCCTACGTCACGCGCGAGATCGGCGCCGTCGAATACCCGCCCGTCCACGACCTCGATCCCGTACGTGTCGAAGTAGGAGGGCGTGATCCAATTCGGATCGGCACCCCGCCAGTCCGTGTCCTCGGCAGTCTCCGGCTGAACCGGCCAATCGCTCATGCCACTCTGCAGCGGCGTCTGCCAAGAGGCGGTGACCGACTCGACACCAGGCACGGCCGTCATCCGCGTCTCGAGGCCGTCGTACAGTGCGCGGACCGACTCGAGGGTCGGATAGTCGCTGCGCATCGCGTTGATCTCGGCAATGCTCAGGCTCGCGGTCGTGAACCCGGGGTCGACCTCCTCCAGGCCCGACAGAGTTCTCAACACCAGGCCCGCCCCGGACACCAGGACCACGGTGCCCGCGATCTGCCCGACGACCAGCACGCTCTTGAGTCGCTGCCGTCCACCCGAGAGACCTCGTCCCGTGCTCGCCTTCAGGAAGTCGGACACATCGCCGCCCGCGAGGCGCACGGCCGGCAACAGCCCGGTGACCAACCCTGCCAGAAGGGCCACCGCGAACGAGACCGCGACCACCGGACCACCCACCCGTGCCCCACCGGGGAGCGCGAGCTCCTGGGTCAGGACCGGTAGGGCCGTGAGCGCGGCCGCCGCGAGGACCAGGCCGACCAGCCCGCCGGCCACACCGATCACGAGGCTCTCGGACAGGCCGTAGGCGAGCAGACGGCCGCGATCCGCGCCCAGCGCGGCCCTCACCGCCGCCTCGCCCCGGCGTGCCTCTCCCCTCACGACGAGCATGTTCATCACGTTCACGCTCGTAAGCAGCAAGAGCATACCGACAGCGATGGAGAGAAGCTTCAAGAAGCCTTTCGCGTCGCCCGCGATGCGTTCCCGGATCGGAATGGCGACGACATCGCGCGAGCCGGCACTGGAGATGTCGGGATAGGCCTCTTCGATCCGGTGCATCGCCTCGAGCAGGCCCGCCTCGGCCCCGGCACGATCGGCGCCGGCGGCAAGTCTCCCGACGACCCAGACGTTGTGCCGCTCTACGGTGCTGAGAGAGAATGCCGAGAGGTCGACCGGATAGGGCGTCCAGAAATCGGGATCGCGACCCGGGAAGACAAACGGCGCGAGAGAGCGGAATTCAGGGCCCATCACGCCGACCACGGTGACACCTTCTCCGTCGAGCTGGATCTGTCGGTCGAGCACGCCCGGATCCGAAGCGAAGGCCGTGGTCCACAAAGAGTGACTCAGGATCACCACGTCGCTCCGGCCACGCTCTCCTTCCTCCGGCAGGAAGGCTCTCCCGAGCATGGGCTGTCTCCCCAGCAGGTCGAAATACCCCGGTGACACAACGACGCCTTCGAGACGCACGGGCACGTCGAGCCCGGTCAGATTCGCCTCGTGGCTCCCGAAAATCGACATCGCTTCGATGGCCGGCTGCCGCTGACGGAGCTCCCAGAACTCCGGAATCGACACCGCGCCCAGTGTGCCCCTGGGCAGATAGCGGTTTTGGATCCAGACCAGCTCGTCGGGCTTGTCGTACGGGAGCGGCTCGAGCAGCATCCCGTACACCACGCTGAAGACCGCCGTGTTCGCGCCGATCCCGAGGCCCATGGTCAGGATCACCACGACGGCGAACACCGGTGCCCGCGTCAGTGATCGCACGGCGAACCCGAGCTCCCTTCCCCATCCCTTCATCGCCCCACCTCCAGTGGTGTGTTCCCGTCCACGGCGCTCGCGACGAACGTCCGCACGCACCTTCATCGACGTCGTCGCCGCGTCGTGCAGCAGCCACAACCAGGTGCCCGGCCCCGCACCCCGGTCTCGGAGCACGTCCGCGCACGTCTGGCGCAGCATCCCCTCGTGATGGTCACGGAAGTCCCTCGGATAGAGGGTCAGTAGCGCGTTGACGAGCCGAGCCTGCCAATCGCGTGCGTGCGGGCTCACCTCAGGCGCTCCCGCCGCCCGGAATCAGGTCCCGCGCACGGGCGATCTCGATCACGTCCGCCCACAAAGACAGCTCCGCCTCGAGCACCCGTCGTCCCGAGGCAGTGATGTGGAAGTACTTGCGACGCGCGTCGCTCTCAACCCCCGGCGACCCGGCGGCCTCTTCGATGAAGCCAGCCTCTTGGAGCCGAGTGAGCGTGTAGTGCAGAGACCCCGGGCCGGCCGAGACACGACCGCCTGTTCGCGACTGCACATCCTTCATGATGCCGTACGCGTGAGCGTCGCCGCCCGCCAGGGACAGCAGCACGTGGAGCACCACCGGCGTAACACGGACCCCGCTCTGTCCGGAATCATCCATCATTCGCGACCACTATTTCGAATACTGAATTAGCTCAGTAACTGAAATAGTAGACACCGCCCACTCCCGCAAGCAGGACGATCAGGACACCAACGACGGTGAGGAACACCTCGCCAGCTACGCATGCGCTATGCCTGAAACTCGGCCACGCGTTGGGCGGCGCGGTCGAGCACCCTGGCGAAGTCCTCCCGCCCTCGGAGGTCCTCCAAGAAGGGGCAGAGCCGCGCGTAGTAGCGATACGGATAGAAACCCAGGGTCACGGCACGGTCGAGCAACGCGACGGCGCGATCGTGCTCGCCGGCCATCGCGTAGGACTCGGCGAGGTGACCCGTGTGGTGCCCGTCCAGGGCGAGCTCATCCACGTGGGACAGCAGTTCCAGCGCTTCGTCCCGGCGCCCGGCCACGCCCGCCACGAGGGCCCGGAGCTGCGCCGTGTACGGGAGCTCCGCCGCGTGCTCCGTCAGCCATGTGGCCTCGCGCTCCGCGTCGGAGAAGCGTCCGACCAGCGCATAGTGGTAGCCCAACCCCCAGTGGAAGATGAGCCCCATGGGGGCCAGGCGCACGGCTTCTTCCACGGCCGGCAACCCCTCAAGCGGACGGCCCCGGAACCAACTGTTCGCCCCGACGAGGACGTGGGCCAGCGGAGACAACGGATCGCGCGCGACCCATTCCAGGCCGGGCCGCGGATCCGTGTGCCCGGCAGCATCGAGGGCGATTCCGTGGAAGAAGCGCACGTCCCCGTCGGCAGGGTCGAGCTCCATGGCTCTCCGCAGTGAGCGCGCCGCCGTGGCAAGATCGCCGCGCTCGTATCCGAGGAAGCCGAGGATCGCATGGCCAAAGGCCTGAATCCCAGGCACCCGAGGGCGAAGAGATCGCTCTTCCCATCGATTGGCTCGCCTGCCGCCTGCTCGGGACTCATGTACTTGGGCGTGCCCACGGTGACACCGATCTGTGTGAACGTGCTGGACTCGGAAGAGGCCGCGTCCACCGCCTTGCCGATGCCGAAGTCGGCGACAACGGCGTGGCCCTCATGCAGGAGGATGTTCTCCGGCTTGATATCCCTGTGGACGATCCCGTGTCGATGCGCGTAGTCGAGCGCGCCGGCTACCTCGCCGAGTACCCGGACCGCTTCGCCGACCTCGAGCCTTCCCACGCGATCCATTCGGTCCCGGAGCGTGTCGCCTTCCATCAGTGGCATGGTGAACCACAGGACGCCGGCCTCGTCACCCGAGTCGTGAAGGGGCAAGATGTGCGGGTGCGTGAGGCTGGCGGCCAGATGGATCTCGCGCAGGAAGCGCTCGCGACCCAGCGCCTCCGAGAGCTCCGGGCGAAGCACCTTGAGGGCAACCTCCCGAACGTGCCGCACATCGTGGGCTCGGTACACGGTCGCCGTGCCACCGGTACCAATGGGCGCAGCAATGGCGTACCGTCCCTCGAGGGCAGTGACGAGGCGATCCGGAGCTGGGTCCATGGGGCGGGACAGTACTGGCTCTTCAAGCGCCTGGACAGGGCCGCGACCTTGGCGAAGAAGCAAGGTCAGCTAGGCGGATCCTCGTGAAGGGAGCCTCTCCAAGGTGCAGTCCCACCGGCGTTGGCATGACCAGGCCTTGAGAAGATCGGGTTCAGCTTGACGACTTTGGAGTTCTGTTGCGCGACCACAATGCCCACCTAGGGTCGTGAGCCACCGATCGGATCATCACTCAACGCCGCCGCCGCGCTATCGGCGTCGATGAATATGATGGCCTTACCCTGGTCCGAGGTATACAAACCTCTGCCGTCATGCCCGACGCCTGGTACCAACTCGATGAACTTGGAGTCATAGACGTCCGGACCGAACAGATGGCCCAGATACTCGTAGTAGCGGCGACCACGCTCGAGTCGGTGGCCGCCCTGGAGCGATGCCGGGCAGCTGGTGTCCAAGTCGATGCGGACCTGGTTGTCCTCCATGCCATTGAGGATCCAGACGTCCCGTCTCCGGAAGGCGGCCAACATGTCGCCAACGGGACGGCGCCCCATGTAGGGAACGAGGCTGTCCATGCCATACAGGTAGTTGTTGAAGGTGGGACACGACTCCTCCGCCACCACAGGGACACTGTCGCTGAAGTCGATGAACCCGCTTTCCGTCGCCAGGTTTGGGCGCTGCCGGTCCAGGTACAGGAACGACGATGGGTTTGCGATGATGGAGCGCATGTAGATGCCCCGCTCCCTCAGCTGGTCATGGACCGTCGTGCCGACGGCGTAGCGGCTTACCAGTTGACCACCGGCGGAATGACCGACCTGCACGACGGCCCGAAGGCCCGGGACCGCTCAGCCACGTGGAGGATGAGTGCATCGATGAGCTCGAAATTGCTGACAGTGGGGAGAATCACGGAGTTTGCACCGCCTCGCCACCAGGGGCCCCACCACGCGTAATGGCCATCCGCGTAGCGCTCAGGGTTCTCGATCATGTGCCACTCGCTGATCATCCCGGGAGAGAGGACCATGGTCGTCTCCGAGAGGCGCAGCTCGGGCCGGTCGGCGGCTGCGGAGTCCAAAGCGGCCATCACGTAGTTGAACGAGCCCACCGAGTTCAACCTGCCATCGTGGTGCACGAGGACAAGAAGCCGGATTCCTGGATCCTCGTCCTCGATCACGTCGTGCGTGCCCTCGTAGGTCAGAATGGCCTCCTGACCCCGGACCGTCGTGGTGAAGTCCAAACTGGCATGCTCCAGCGGGAGCGGCGTCCGGTCGCAAGACGCGGTCAACAGCAGCAAGCACGCCCGAAGCCGCACGTGGGACGAAGCCAGCTCGAGCCCTAGGCTTCGAGCGGCTAGCGCAGAGCGCGCGGCCCGGTCGGCGCATGCGAGGGCCCGACGCGCGGAAGGCGCAGCCCGGCGGCGAGGTTTCGCGCCATGAGGCTAGAGCAACAAGCGCGTGTGTCTGGATTCGGGCCGAGCGTAAAGCGATTGAGTTGGTATCTGAGCCTCTGCAGGCAGCACCGGTCGGTAGCCCCACCGCACAGACCTCGCGCCGACGGCTTCAACTAGCCCACTGGCACGACCAGGCGCAAGCCGGTGCCTCCTCTGCCCACCTGTACCAGGCGCATCCAACAGACTCCGCTGCAGCAGCAAATCCTTTTTTGGGCTGCGCCGGTCAGGCCACCAGTAGCGGTCGTGAGAGGTCTCGCGCCGATAGTCGGCGCGATCGATCAGTAGATCCCCGGAATCAGGCGGTAGCGGACGCGGTCGGCGTATTCCCGGTACCCCGGGAGCTCCTTCCGCAGTGTGCGGTCTTCGAGGGTCGTTCTCACCACGGCTATGACGACCGCCGCCGTCGCTGGAACAAGGGTCCACACCGAGCCCAATGCCAATGCCATGGCGAACGGGGGCAGAACGCTTCCTGAGTAGCCCGGATGTCGGACAATCTTGTATGGGCCGGTGTCGCACACCACATGTCCACGCTCCGATTGAATGCGCACCACGGCCGAGAAGAAGCGATTCTCCAGGAACGCCCACCCTGCAAATCCGTAGCCTGCCGCAGCCAACATCAATCCGAGGATGTTGAGCCAGCCCGGGAAGTGCGGCGACCACCCGAAGCGGTGATCCAGCCCAGCCACGACGAATAGGGGCAAGCCCAGGCTCAACGCCATCAGTGGGGAAAGGAGTCTATCCCAGGACTTGACACCGGGAGCCCTCGAGAGCTGCGCCCGTTCCGCCATCAGTCCCGGATGCCGTCGCTCAGCCCAAAGTCGCACACCCATTCCTGAAGAGGTGAAGAGGAGCGAGTAGGCCCACCCCTGCCACCAGCCCCAGTCATATCCACACAGCATGAGCACGCAAGCATGGAGAGCGTAGACCAAGCCCGCCCAGAACGCCAAAGTCGACGACGACCTCTTCATCGGGCCCCCTTGTTGCCAGACCATAGGCATGGGTGTGGGCAGCCTAACGTCTCGGAATTCTGCCGCCGCACCCGTCAGGTGGGCAAACCTGAAGCGTTGCCCGACCAACCGAACGGCCTTCGCGGACTGCAGCAATTCCTGGTTAGGCCGAAGGACGTCCCGGCAGGGGACTACGTCCAACCCAACTGGGCCAAGCTGATGCCGTCATTCCAGATCTTGGTCAAGTGTCGAATCCGGCCCCCGTCGAAATCCATTACGTAGACGTAGTCCGCCACAACCTTGTTTCCAGTGGGCGGCACCGGGCCGCCCTCTCCCGTTTGTGTGCCACTGAACACGGCGAAGGCACACACGTTGTTGCGTTCCGAGTCTACCGCGAACGACTTGATCTCATAGCCGCCATCGGGGACCAAAGGTAAGAAGCCCTTCCACCACTCAGTGTAGGCTTTGACGCTCTCGATCCCATCCAGCGCCCCAGCCTGGCCCGAGAACGTGGCATCAGGATGGCAGAACTCTTTGCAGGAC
>JARRLD010000166.1:0-8949 GCA_037387345.1 Gemmatimonadota bacterium | reverse complement strand
CATGCAAGGATCTCGTCGTCGCTCCGGGAGGACTGACGGGGCAGGCTTGCTCACCGGCGTTGTCGCGAATCCGCCTGCACCGTATGGTCTGGGCCCCGTTCCACGTTCGCCGACCGAGGTCTCAGCCATGCGCTCAACAGCCGTTCTCCTTTCCGCGGTGTCGACGCTCCTCCTGACCGGCGCGGCCACGTCGATGGCGGCGCAGACGGAGCAGATAGACCCGGTCCAGATCCTGGTCAGCCGGCTGACGCTCGACAACTACAAAGCGACGCTCAAAGGGCTGACGCAGTTCGGGGACCGCCGCCAGGGTACGCAGCGTAACCGTGACGCGGTCGATTGGATCGAGTCACAGCTCGAGGCCGTCGGGTGCACGAACACCGAACGCACCTGACGACGCCCACCGGGGGCCTCGTCGGACGGAACGGCAACGGGCCTGGTGGCTCGACCATCTACGGGTACCGGGCGCGCACGGGCGTCAACCGCGACCTGCTGGCGCAACCGGACGAGCGCATCCGTGAGCTGAACCGCGAGGAGCCCGTCGACGGCGAACGGCAGGAGGTGTACTGCACCAAGGTCGGGACGGTGCATCCGGACCAGATGTACATCGTGGGCGCGCACATGGACGGCCACGGCGTGAACGAGGCGGTCAACGACGACGGCTCGGGCACCACGCTGGTCATGGAGCTCGCGCGTATCTTCAACGCGCCCGACGTCGAGACCGACATCTCGATCCGCTTCGCGCTCTGGAACAACGAGGAGACGGGCACCAACGGCGCCGGCGCATACGTGGAGCAGCGCCGCGCCCTGCAGGGGCAGGAGAGTCCGACCGGATCCGGACAGTACCCCGAGCCGCGGTGGCTCGGCATGATCCAGCACGACATGATGCTCTGGGACCACGGTGCGCCCCGCGCAGATGGCACGGTAAGCCGCGACCAGCGTCCTGAAGCCGACGTCAACATCGAGTTCCAGTCGGGCTCCGGGATGGCCGAGGAGTCGATGAAGCTCGCGTTCTTCTTCAAGGCCGCGGCGGACGCCTACACCACCGACTACCCGGCGACGGTGGGCCCGCACATGACGAACACCGACTCCGGACGCTTCCAGGACATCGTGCCGTCGATCAGCCTGCGCGAGAACGAGCGCGGCGCTCAGACCGGCGGAGGCTGGAACCCGACCTGGCACACGCCGCTCGACGTGTGGACCACGTTCACCGACGACGACTTCCGCCTGGGGCTGAACGCGGCCCAGACGACGCTCTCGGCGCTCGCGCAGCTGACGAACGCGAGGGTTGGGGCGCGCTAGGCTGAGCGGGTGGGGTTTGAGCCATGAGGTCGGCGGTGGCTGAGGGACGGGCAAGGAGGTGCCCATCCGGGACTCCGCGCCGAGGCAACGTCGCCCCTGTACCTTTCCGACATGGTCAGCACACAGGATATCGCCGGGATCGACGGTCGCGGCTGATCAGTCGGACGGTCTACGCGCCGAAGGGTAGTCCACGATGTTGGACCATTCCGATGCGTCGGAGCGCGCCACCACCGCCACGACAGGCTCACTGTCGCTCAGGTTCAGAACCTCGTGGGGCACCCCGGGCCGGATGTAGATGAAGTCGCCCGGTCCGTTCTCCATGGACTGACGGAGGCCTTCGCCGTACTCGTGGCGCACCCGCCCCTCCAGGATCAGAAGCATCACTTCGAAGCCTTCATGAATGTGGGCGTACGCCACCGCCCCCGGGGGAACCGTCGCCACGTTCATGGACAGGCTCTGTGACCCGACGTTCTTGGCCGACAGCCCTGTTCGGTATCGGATGCCGTTCCAGCCGCGATGGGTGTCGGCGTTCCTGAGAGACAGGATGCCGCCGCCATCGTCCAGTCCGACTGTGAGGTCCTCGTGCTCCATGGTGGGGATAACTGCATTACCGACACGGTTCGGTCAAGCCGACGTCGCCGCGAGGGCCGGGTCACGGGGTCCGCAAGCAGGCGTATGTTTCCGGCGAAAGCCCCTCTACCCCCACCTCGTTGGAGAGTCCGATGCGCATTCTGCCGTTCTGTGCGACACTGCTCGTCGCGGGCGGCGCCCCAGCCTATGCCCAGTCCGCCCCCTCCGAGCTCGAGCGACAGGTAATGGAGGCCGAGCGGGGCTTCGCCAGGTCGATGGCCGACCGGGACCTCGAGGCGTTCGCCGAGCACCTGTCCGAGGAAGCCGTCTTCTTCGGTCAGCGGATGCTGCGCGGCAAGGCGGAGGTGGTGGACGGCTGGCGTCCCTTTTTCGAGGGGCCCGACGCGCAGTTCTCGTGGGAGCCCGAGCAGGTGGAGGTCCTCCCCTCCGGGACGCTCGCCCACAGCTCCGGACCCGTCTTCAATCCGGCAGGCGACCGCGTCGCCACGTTCAATTCGATCTGGCGGCTGGAGGCCGACGGGCGCTGGCGCGTCATCTTCGACAAGGGGTGTGCCTGCCCGGACGGCTGAGCGGGTCCAGGTTCTGCGAAACCCGCCGCCCGAGCGCCGCGTAGGGCACACCGTCCATCGGGTGCTATCCAGCCAGGCGGGGTGATGACGGGGTTTCTCAAGGACCTGCGCTATGCGGCGCGTATGCTGCTCAAGAACCCGGGGCTGTCGGGCATCTCGGTGGTGGCGCTGGGACTCGGGATCGGCCTGACGGCCGTGATGTTCAGCATCGTGTACGGCGCCCTCATGCGCGGCCTTCCCTACGAGGACGGCGACCGCATCGTTGCCCTTTCCCGTGCGAACCCGTCCCAGAACATCCAGCAGATGGGCGTGCCGATCCACGACTTCGTGGATTGGCGCGAGCAGGTGACGGCGTTCGAAGGCATTGCCGGCTTCTATCAGGGCACGGTCAACCTCCGCGGTCCGGAGCGGGTGGAGCGGTTCGACGGCGCCTTCACCACGGCGAGCACCTTTCCGCTGCTGGGCGTGCAGGCCGTGGTGGGGCGGACCTTCCGGGAGGACGAGACCCGACCGGGCGCTCCCATGACGATCATCCTGGGCCACCACGTGTGGACGGAGCGGTTCGACGGTGATCGCAGCGCGGTGGGCAGTACGGTCACCGTCAACGGCGAGCCCGCGGAGATCATCGGCGTCATGCCGGAGGGCTTCCGCTTTCCTGAATTGCAGGACGTCTGGGTCCCGCTCCGGCTGGATCCGCTCGTGCTCGAGCGCGGCGAAGGAACCTGGCTCAGCGTGATGGGCAAGCTGCGTCCGGACGTCACCACGGACCAGGCGATGGTCGAGCTCAACGGCATCGCCCAACGCCTCGCCACGGAGTATCCGGAGACGAACGAGGGGATCGTGGCCACGATCCGGCCGTTCACCGACAGCCAGATCGGGGACGACGCGGCCGGACTCCTGTACACGATGCTCGCCGCGGTCTCTTTGGTGCTCCTCATCGCGTGCACGAACGTCGCCAACCTGCTCCTGGCCCGCGCGGCGATCCGCATCAAGGAGGTCGGGATCCGCACCGCGCTGGGCGCCCACCGGATCCGCGTCATCACGCAGATGATCGCCGAGGCGGTCGCTATCGCGCTGGTGGGAGGCGCGCTGGGTGCGGCGGTCGCGTGGATCGGGATCGGCCTGTTCGCGCGCGCCATCGAAGGCACGGAGCCTCCGTACTGGCTCGTCTTCAAGCTGGACGGCCCGATCCTGCTCTTCATCCTGGGCGCCTCGGTCCTGGCGGCCGCAGTCTCCGGCGCGATTCCGGCATGGAAGGCCACGTCCGGGGACGTGACCTCCGTCCTGAAGGACGAGTCCAGAGGCTCCTCCGGCCTGCGGATCGGGCGACTCAGCCGGATGCTCGTCGTCGGCGAGATCGCCATGTCCGTCGGGCTCCTGGTCGCCGCCGGCCTCATGACGAAGAGCATCACCACGCTGCGCGACTTCGACTACGGCTTCGATCCGGGAGCGGTCTTCCACGCACGGGTCGGGCTCTTCGAGACGGACTTCCCGGACGAGGAGGCCCGACGGCAGTTCTTCGACGAGGTCCGCCGCCGCGTGGGCGAGATCCCCGGGGTGAGGGCGGCCTCCCTGGGCAACAGCATCGCCGGGGGTGGGACGGGCACCTCCTGGTTCGCGGTGGACGGAGAGGTCTATCAGGAGGAGACGGACTACCCGTCGGAGCGGGTCGCGACGGTTGCACCCGGCTACTTCGAGGCATTCGGGACCAACGTGGCCCTGGGTCGCGACTTCGACGACGCCGACGACGCCGACGGCCTGCCGGTCGCGATCGTCAACGAGGCGTTCGCCCGCCGCTATCTGGGTCCGGGCACCCCACTGGGCCGGCAGATCCGGATGGGTCGCGCCGACTCCGAGGAGCCGTGGCGGACCGTGGTGGGCGTGGTCCCGGACCTCTACATGCAGAGCCTCGGGAACAACGAGGACGGCCACGAGGGCTACTACCTCCCGCTTGCTCAGTCCGACCTTCGTTTCGCCAGCCTGGTCGCGCGTGGCCCCGTCGACCCGCTCTCCATCACCGGGGACGTGCGGCGGGCGGTGGCATCGGTGCATGCCGACACGCCGCTGTACTGGGTGGACACGGTGGAGGGCCGCCTCGAGCAGCAGACCTGGTTCTACAACGTCTTCGGTGTGCTCTTCATGGTCTTCGGCGGGGTCGCCCTCTTCCTGGCCTCGGTGGGCCTCTACGGCGTGATGGCCTTCAGCGTAAGCCGGCGCACGGCCGAAGTGGGCATCCGCATGGCGCTCGGCGCCGAGGGCGGCCAGGTGCTGCGCCTGATCGTCCGGCAGGGGATGATCCAGATCGGCTTCGGCGTGCTACTCGGGCTTGGGTTGGCCGCGCTGCTTGCGCGCGCCCTCGTCGAGCTGCTCTTCAACGTGAGCCCTGGGGATCCGACGGTCTTCGGAACCATCGTGGCCGTCCTGGTCATCACAGGCGCCCTGGCCTCACTGATTCCCGCGTTGCGGGCGACCCGAGTCGACCCCGTGGTGGCGTTGAGGTACGAATAACGGCCAGACCGGCGCCGAAGCGCCTGCATGTGCCCTAAGGGTCGAGGTCGCGGCCGAGGGCCCGCGAGACGAAACCGTCGCCTGCCTCGGCAGCGACGAGCTCTCGGACGCGCTCCTTCGTCTCCTCCGTGCGACCGAGCGCCTCGGCCGCCCGCATCACCGCGGAGTACGCTCGGTGGACGTCGGCACTGGTGATCTCGTAGCCGCACCCCCGGGCCAGCCAATGGAGGGCGGCGCAGCCCACCTCCAGGGCGAACTCGGGGTATTGGGCCATGCGGTCTCGTGCGGCCCGCGTGAGGGTCCGGGGATCGCAGGGCGAGGCCCACGCGAGCTCGACGGCCACGTCGTGGAGCCCCAGCTCCTTGGCGGAAGCGAACCACTTGCCTTCCTCACCGGGCGTCGCCCTGACCAGGTCGGCGAGGATCTCGGCGGGCTCCTTGTTGGGGTAGCGTTTCGCCACGGCACGGAACGTCGCCAGATACGTCCCGCGTCTCGCGCGGAGTCCGTAGCGCACGTATGCCTCCTCAACGAGGCCGGACGACAGCAGGATCTCCTCGCACAGGTCGTCAACGTCCGCATCGTCGGTCCACGGGCCCCGAGAGGCCTCGGCGAGGCGGATCGCTCCGGCCTTCCTCCCCATGGCACCCAGGGCCTTCACCGCCCAGCGCTGGTAGGGCCAGAAGGTCTCGGTCCCGAGCACGTCGACGAGCTCCTCGTAGCGCTCGGCATGATAGAGGGCGCTCAGGCAAGCGGCGGCGCCGTGGAAGTGGCCCCGCAGGTTCCGATCGGGACCTAGCGCCATCCGGGTGATGTGGACAAGCTCGTCGGCCCACGCGGAGGCGACCTCCTTCGACGCGCAGAGCTCACCCCAGTGGTCGCCCAGCAGCTCGATGTAGGGGATCTCGTCATTCGCAAGGGCCTCCCACAGGCGCTCGAGCCACCGCTTCCGCGCCCCCGTCTCCGCCGGAGCTTTGGCGATGATCGGCACGAGTTGCTCGATGGCGCGGTTCACGGCGGTTCCGATGGCTCCCGAGGAGCTGTCCACCTGTTCCAGGGCCCCGGAGACACGCTCGAGGAAGAGCACCGCCCCTTCGGCGGCGAGGACGGGGTCGCGGCGTGCTACCCTCTTGATCTCACTCACGGCCTGCTTGACCCGCTGGATTGCCGGCCGCGATTTCCAGCCGAACGCCCGGCGGCGGAAGCGCGCCTTGAACTCCCACCGGTGCGCGCCACCACCACCGCTGCCTTTGTTGCTCATCGCGTGCCCAGATGTCGGTCGAGCTCAGCCCTCAGAGCGGTGAAGCGTCGGTGCCTGGCGCGGATGTCGCTCACCCAGCTGCGCGCGTCAGGCGACGGATCACACGCCAGACACGCCGCAACGAGGGACGCAGCGTGCCCGTAGTGGCGGCGGCGCTTGTGTTCCGTGACGCCGGCGATGCGCTTTTCCGCCGCCGCGCGCATCGCTGCAAGCACGACGCTGCGGACACCGCGATCCCCGATGGGCTCGAGGCCTGCTTTGTGGACGATGTCGGCGATTCGGGCCGAGGCGATGCGAGGCGCGTCGGGGAGGGTTGTCAGGAGCTCAATCGCATCTGCGTCCGCGTAGCCCGCCAACACCGCCAGGGACTTCGAGGACCCCTCGTCGCCCTCGAGGAGGTGCCGGAACAGGGGGAAGAGCACGTGTCCCGGATGCTCGGGATCGGACCAGCCAAGTCCCGGCACCGCCGACAGCAGCTCCGCCGCCGACTCGAACTCATTGTCGAGCACGAGCAGAAACGCGCGTTGGCGATACGCCCGTTTCGGACAGGCCTTCAGCGCTTCACGCACGCGCTTGCGGAGCACAGCCTTGCTTCCCGCCGACCCCAGCCAGCGGCGCAGGCGTAGCATGCTCGGCGTTCCGCGCCACGCGCGCTCGAACCACGGCGACAGGTTCTTCCTCCCGAGCTCCTGCGCGGCCAGCGCGGCCCCGTCCAGAAACTCGCCCCGGGCGGAGGTGTTGTCGGCGGCGATGGACGCAGCCTCCTCGAACGCGGGGAGGGCGGTCCTCCAACTCCGTGCGTCCACCAGAGCATCACACCAGGCACGAAGGTCCTCGACCCGCCCGCTGGAGCGGGCGAGCTTCGCCAGTCCCTTGGCACCCTCCACGCGCTGCACAACCTCCCGCAGCCACTTGTCCGCGCCGCCGTCCCAGGAGCCGCGTCGCCCGCCCCTGGCCTCTTGGGCCACAAGCGCACGCCACTTCCCGAGGAAGTCGTCCAGGCCGGGCAGGGGCTCCAGGGCAGCCGCCTCCATCCTCTGAATCGGCTCGAAGAAGTAGGTCACGTCACCCATCTCGTCGATGGCGGTCCGGACCGCCCCGGCTCGCTCCTCCGGGTGGGCGGTCATGTACGTCGCCACCAGGTATTGAGCCACACACTCGGCGGCATCGACGCCAAGGACTTCGTCCACGAGCTCATGCTGGCCCAGGTCGATGTCCGCGTCGGCGATGGGTGGCAGGAGTGCGCCGAAGATCTTCTTCGCGGCGGCGTAATGCTTCCCGAGGAAGGCGGCGACGCCCCGGTGGAGGTACTCGTCCACGTCCGAGGGATCCGCGTAGCCGACACGCCTGGCCGCCCTGACAAAGGAGAGGACCTCGGCGACGTCCTGGTCCCGGACCGTCGCAGGCGCCCAACCGGAGTCGCCGCGGGCGGCGCGGCCGATCAGTGAGTTCACCACCCGGGCGTGGGCGCGGTCGTCGAGCTCGACGAGGATCTCGCGAACGGCCTCGCGAAGGTCCTCGGCACCCATTGCCTCCAACGCGGTGCGGAGATCGTCTCGCGGTGGTGGGGAACTGCTCTTGCCCGATCGTCTCATCGCAGGGTCACGGCCCGGTCCGGAGCCATGAGTTCGGAAGATAAGAATGTCGCAGCCGCCGCGCCCCGGCTCGGTTGAGGACGAAGCGTCAGCGAAGGTCCAGCTCGAACCCGCCGTAACGGCGCATCCGCCGCAGCACCGCGGTCGTCGCCTCGATTTCCCCGCGATCGACCCGCGAGAGGTCCAGTCGGTAGCCGCCGACGGTCGTCTCGATGTCCACCTGGAGACCATCCACGACGATGCTCAACAGCAACTCGTCCTCGACGTCCGAATGCAACTCGTGCGAGACCTGAACGCCTCGCTCCTCCGGCCGCAGGAATCCCTCGTACTTGGGAGTCCGGAGCAGGATCAGGCTGGCAATCTCCCCAGGCTCCTCGAGCTCGACCGCGTACGCCACGATCAGGTCGTCGCCATCGTCCGTCGTGATGAACGAGACCAGCTCACGACCCTCGGGGGTCAACGCCGGGGAACTCCGCACCAGGGGGTCTGAGCTCTCCTCCGGCTCGAGAGATCCCGAGAGCCCTTCCTGATGAAAGAAGATGGGGTCCGCGTTCTTCTTCGCCGAGCTCAGCTTCCGCTTCCTTCTCCCCATGGCGCTTCCCGATGCCTCGTTGTGTCCATCACAATGCATGCGTCCGAGGACGCGTGGCCCAACCGGAGGATACGACGAGAGAGCCCGTGAGCCCAGGATCGTTCGAGCAAGACGGCGCGCCGGCACCCGCCGAAGTCCCTGCTTCTGACCCCGTGGGCCGAAAGGAGGCGTGTCATCGGAACCTCAGCAACCTATGACGACGATGCACGTGGACGACGGGGTCCTATGCGCCCTCACACGGGCCGCCCCGAGCGCGCAGTCGTCTACAAGCGTGCCGGGCGCCCGTTCCAGGCACCCCCCGCGTGCTTCAGAAGCGGCCTGCACAACAGGACCGCGGCCACCTTGATGGAACGCATCCGGGACGGCGAATGGGGCAACGCGCTCCTGCCCGAGCACGTGCTCCTGGGGACGACGACGGTGCGGGCCGTGCGTCGCGATGTTTCGACCGGGGCTTCCTCAGCCTCGAGGGCATCCGTGCCCTCCCTGGCCAGTCGCCCACTTCTTGAGGAGGAAGCGAGCTGGCTTCGATTCCCCGCT
>JARRLD010000165.1:0-8566 GCA_037387345.1 Gemmatimonadota bacterium | reverse complement strand
AAGGATCACGGCTCGGTACAGGCGTCCGAGGTGCGAACGCAGCATCGTCATCATCTATGTCCCCCACTGCCTGAACGCTGGCCGCGGGAGATGACTCCCCGGCCTCCCCCGGTGCCGCGCCGCCGGGCAGGAGCTTCGTAAGGTAACAGGAAGGAACCGGCCGAAGGCCGTGGACCAGGGGTACGCGCCGGTTGCTGGCGCGCGGAGGCCGGTGGGTAGGCCGCGTCCACTCCGGCCCGACGCACCCTGACTCAGAGCGATATGGTCCGCTCCACGCCCACGGCTTCGAGGAACGCCCTGTCGTGGGAAACCACGATCAGCGCCCCGTCGTACGCGCGGAGCACGTCCTCCACCGCGTGGATGCTGTCCAGGTCGAGGTGGTTCGTCGGCTCGTCCAGAAGCAGGAGCCAGGGTGGCCGGCTGGCTCCCACCGTACAGGCCAGCGCGGCGCGGATCCGCTCCCCCCCGCTCAGCGAGTCCACCTTCGCCAGCGCGGCGTCTCCGGCGAACAAGTAGCGGGCCAGAGCGTACCGGGACGCGGTCAGATCCAGGTCGGGGTTCACCTCCCGGAAACAGTCGAGCACACGAGCGCCGGGACGCAGGAGCTCGGCTCGCTGGTCCAGGTACGCCACGTCGCCGGGGCCCACACCGAGGGTCACGGTGCCGGACTGGGGTTCCAGCTCGCCCATGATGAGGCGGAGCAGGGTCGTCTTGCCGGCACCGTTTGGACCCGACACCACCATACGCTCGGGACCCCGCACGACGAGCGTCACGCCGCCGAGCACCGGGGCGGGAGCGCCAGGGTATGTGTAGCGCACGCCGCGCAGCTCCAACACGCGCCGTGACGCATGCAGCCCCGTGCTGGTGAGCTTCACGCCCAGGCGCTCGCGCTCCTCCAGGCGTTCCCGGGCGACCCCTACGAGACGCCGGGCGTCGGCCACGCGCTTGTCCCCCACGTTGGCGAGGCGACCTGTGGTGGCTTCGGCATTGTCCTTGCGCGCACCGAGCACGGATCTGGGCACGCCACCGCCGAGGCGGTCCCGGTGGCCACGGCCGCTCCGTCGCTCCTGGCGTTCCCTGGCCGTCTGGGCGTCGCGCTCGGTGCGCCGCAGCGCCGTGCGAGCGTGGGCGAGATCCCGGGCAGCGGCCTCGTCCTCCATTCGCTTCTGCTCGGCGTACGCGGTGTAATCGCCACCGTAGACCTGGAGCCCCATGCCGGAGAGCTCCAGGATCCGGTCCATGCGCCCGAGGAGCGCACGGTCGTGGGAGATGACCAGCAGCCCGCCCTTCCATCCTTCGACCCAGCGGTACAGCGCCTCCCTGCTCTGGGCGTCCAGGTCGTTGGTGGGCTCGTCGAGGATGGCCAGCTCCGGTTCCTCGAAGACGAGCCCGGCCAACAGCACACGCGTCGTCTCGCCGCCACTCAAGGATCCGACGACACGATCCAAACCCAGCCCCTGGAGGCCGAGGCGACCCAGCTCGGCCCGCGTCCGCTCCTCCAGGTCCCAGGCCGTGCCGACACGCTCGTAATCCGCTTCGTCGTCGCCCCCTGACTCGATGCGCCGCAGTGCACGAAGCCGCTCGGCCACGCCCAGGGCGTCGGCCACAGTGAGCGTCTTCGGGAGCGGCGTTCGCCGTTGAGGCAGATACGCGATGCGCCCATTGCGGACCACGTACCCCCTTGTCGGGTGCAGCTCTCCCGCGAGGATGCGCGCGAGGGAGGTCTTGCCCGATCCGTTGGGGCCGACCATCCCCGTTCGCTCGCGCCCCAGGCCGAAGGCCAGGTCGTCGAAGAGCACCTCGCCCTGCGGTAGCACGAAGGCGAGGTCCACGGCGGTGAGCAGGGTGACGGAGTCCGTCATCGGCACCGGACGGCGGGAGGAAACGTGAGCACATGATAGAGTGCGCGGGGGCTGTGCGCAGGATGCGTCGTCACACGTCCCCGACGACGCCCAGCCTGACCACATAGGCCTCGTCGAGATCGCCCCTCAGAAGACCCAGGTGCACTTCACGAAGACCGTGTTGCCCTGATCCGAGCGTTCGCCGAAGTCGGCGCGCCCCCGCTGAAAAGCTACCTGCACGGTGCCGAAGGGGGGCTTGTACCGGTACACGAACACTACCTGTGCTTCGCGGCGATCGATAACCGAGTTCGTCTGGAAGAATGCCTGCACATAGAGATCGTTGGTGAAGAACTGGCTCCCCCGGAGCACGTGGATCCAGGTGCTTTCGTTCTCGGGATCGGGATCGAGGCTCAACCACTCCAGGGAGTACTCCAGCGCCGACTCGGGCGCGGGCTTGAAGCTGGCCTGGCCGGCCAGAATCACGAAGTCCAGGTCGAAGGCCCTACCGAATTCCATTTCGGCGCTGGCGGAGGTGAACTCCCGTGTGTTGTATCCGAGGTCGAAGGAGGTGGCCCGGTTCCTGAACTCCTTCTCGAAGAGCTTGAACTCCTCGCTGTGGGAAACGTCCAGGGCCCACCGGTTTCGCAGCTGGAGCTCCAATCCCTGGTCGATCTTCCAGCTACGCCTCGTGCCGTCCTGGCCCCAGTAGATGTTGTAGTTGGAGTCGTAGCTGAGCCGCTCCAGGAACCCCGTGTCGAACCACAGCGTCTTCTCGACGGCCGAGTCCAGCTCCCGGCGATCGTCGTCCCGGATGAAGCCGATGCCGTTGGCGTTGTCGCCGAAGCGGTCACCCAGGTGGGTGAAGCGCACGTGGAGGTGTCCGGTGGGCGAGTCGTAGGAGGGCCGCAGGAAGAACGCGAACGTTCCGTCGGAGTAGGCTCCGTAGCTCTGGATGAGCTGTCCCGTGAAGCCGAATCGGTCGCTGAAGAAGAGGGTGGCGTCGAGCCCCACCGAGCCACTTCCGGAGCCGTCCAGGTGCCGGTCGGCCCAGGTGAGCCCAAGGGTGGACCGACCGAGGTCGCGACGCAGGCTGCCCACGGAGTAGAAGGGAGACGCAGCCGCGGTATCGGCCTCACCCGCCACCGCCATGGCAGCGTACGTCCAGGCGCCGTTCTTGCCGAGCACGCGCCCGCCGCCCCGGATGTCGGAGATGCGCCGGCTGTAGAACGTGCGGATGCGCTGCCGGTAGAGCTCGTTTCCTTCCAGGAAGAAGGGCCGCTTCTCCGCGAGGGACAGCTCGAAGCGGGTGAGATTCACCTGCTCCCGATCGGCCTCGATGGTGGCGAAATCGGGGTTCAGCGTGCCGTTGATGGTGAGAGATGGATCGGGGTTGAGCCGCACGTCGGCCCCTGCGTCCCACCGGGGCTCCTGTCCCTCGGCGGCGTGGGTAAGGCCGTAAACGATGAGCTCGGCCGGCTTCACGGGTCGGGGCAGACTCAGGCCGCGGAGCTGCCCACCCTGCGATACGCGGTAGGCGTTCTCCAGAGGACCGGCCCAGTGGGAGATCTCGAAGGTTCGCCGGATGGTGCGGCCGAAGTTGATCCCCCACGTGCGATCCTCCCCCGGCTCGTAACGCAGCGACGCGAACGGGATGGCGAACTCGGCGGTCCATCCGAAGTCGGTCCGGACCGCCGCCGAGCTCCATTCTGCGTCCCAGGCCTGGTCTACCGTGCGGCCGTCGTCGGCGATCCGCCCGTCCTGCTGGGTGCCCAGCAGATTCGTGAAGAACACGTACCCCGTCTGGCGGTCGTGGTACGTGTCCAGGATGATGGCCACGACGTCGTCCGAGGTGAGGTTGCCATCCCGCCGGGTGAGCTGCGCCGTGGGCTCCTCGGAGTCGAACACGCGGAACCCGACGTAGAGGGCCTCGGTGTCCTGGAAGACCAGGACCTGGGTGTTCTCCACCGACGGCATCCCACGTTGGGGCTGGTACTGGACGAAACCCTCGGCCAGCGCCGCTCCGTCCCACTCCCCCTCGGCAAGCGCGCCGTCGATGGCGGGGGGCCCGGGCGCCGTCACGGCCGTCAGGACAAACGTCGTGTCGGTGGGAACGCCTTGGGGCGCCAGCGCCACCGCCAGCACCAGGGAGAGCACGTGCATGGTCGGCAAGATGCCCAAGGCCGACCGCGGTCCGCCAGTCGCGGCAGGTGGGTGGGCGCCTGACGCCACGACGCCCTAGTATTCCCGCTGGTCACCTCCATGTGGGAGCGGTCATGGTCAAGGAAGCTTCTCCGCGCGCCTTCCGGGTTCCTGGGTCGGCCCTGGAGCGGAAGCGACCGGATCGCACCGTCCTTCCCCTGGTCGCCGCGGCCATGCTCACCCTCGTGGCGGTCCCGGTCCTGGGCCAGGAGGGAGGGGGGGCGCCACTCACGCTCTGGTTCGACGAGCCAGCCGAGTCCTGGGACCACGCCCTCCCCGTGGGGAACGGGCGTCTGGGCGCCATGGTGTTCGGCGGCATCGGGCGGGAGCGCATCCAGCTGAACGAGGAGACCCTCTGGTCCGGCGGACCGTACGACCCGGTCGTGAAAGGGGCCCACCACGCCCTGCCCCGGATCCGCGAATACCTCTTCGCGGGAGACTTCGTGCGGGCCCACGACCTCTTCGGGCGTGCCATGATGGGTGTGCCCTACGAGATGATGAAGTACCAGCCCTTCGCGGACCTCTGGCTGGACTTTCCCGGGCACGAGGGCGCGATCGACTATCGACGGTCGCTTGATCTGGGCGATGGGGTGGCCAGGGTGCGCTACATGGTGGACGGGGTCACGTACGAGCGGGAGATCTTCTCCAGCGCCGTGGACCAGGTGGTGGTGGTCCGCATCCGCGCCGACCGCCCGGGTGCGCTGACCTTCTCGGCGAATCTCCACGGGGTGCGCAACCCGGCCCACTCCAACTACGGCACCGACTACTTCCGGATGGACGGGATCCGACCCGCCGATCTCCGGGTCACGGGAAAGAGCTCGGACTACCTGGGTATCGAAGGGCGTCTCCGTTACGAAGGCCGACTCCGGGCCCACGTCCGTGGCGGGAGCTCACAGATCGACTACCGCACCCTTCGGGTCGAGAGCGCAGACGAGGCAGTGCTCGTCTTTGCGGCCGCCACGAGCTTCGTGAGCTACCGGGACGTCTCGGCGGATCCGGCGGCGCGGGTCCAGGCTGCGCTCTCCGCGGTCGAGGCGCGCAGTTGGGAAGCCATGCGCGCAGATCACGTCCGGGAGCACCGTGCCTGGTTCGATCGCGTGACGCTGACCCTGGGCGCCGGCCCGGGTCCCGCGGACGGCCTGCCTACGGACGAGCGCATCGCGCGTTACGCCGACAGCCCGGACCCCGCCCTCGCGGCCCTCTACTACCAGTTCGGCCGCTACCTCCTCATCGCCAGCTCGAGGCCGGGCACGCAGCCCGCCAACCTCCAGGGGATCTGGAACGACAACCCCAATCCGTGGTGGGACAGCAAGTACACCATCAACATCAACCTGCCCATGAACTACTGGCCCGCGGAGACGGCCAACCTGCAGGAGATGGTCGAGCCCCTGGAGCGCTTCGCGGACGAGGTTGCCGAGGCCGGCACGGCCACGGCCCGGGAGCACTGGAACGCGCGGGGCTGGGTCCTGCACCAGAATACCGACCTGTGGCGCGCCACCACCCCCATGGACGGTCCTTCCTGGGGCGCGTGGCCGGTGGGCGGGGCGTGGATCATGACCAACCTCTACGAGCACTACCGGTTCGCACGGGACGAGGCGTTCCTGGAACGGATCTATCCCCTGCTGCGGGGTCAGGTGCGGTTCCTCCTGGACATCCTCGTCGAGCACCCCGAATACGGGTGGCTGGTCACCGCGCCCTCCAACTCCCCCGAGAACTTCCCCGCCTGGCCCGGTAACGGCCGATTCTTCGACGAAGTGAGCGGGCTCTTCCTCAAGGCGCGAACCATGGCGGTCGGTCCGACCATGGACATGCAGATCATCCGGGAGGTCTTCGACGAGTTCCGGGAGGCCGCGTCCATCCTGGGCCGGGACGGCGAGCTTGCCGCCGAGGCGGGCGCGGCCCGGGCCCGCCTCGCCCCCAACCGGATCGGCAGGCACGGACAGCTCCAGGAGTGGATCGAGGACTACGACGAGATCGAGCCCGAACACCGCCACCTCTCGCATCTGTGGGGCCTCTTTCCCGGCAGCGAGATCACCCCGGCCTCGGAGGCCCAGGCCCGAGCGGCAGCCGTTTCCCTGGACCGTCGGGGCACCGGCGGTTGCGGATGGTCCTACGCCTGGAAGGTGGGTGCCCGCGCGCGGCTTCGGGACGGCGATGCGGCCCTCCGGCAACTGCGGGCGCTACTCGTGGACTCGTCGCTGCCCAACCTCTTCTCCCTGTGCGGCCGGGCTCTCCAGGTGGACGGCAACTTCGGCGCCACCGCCGGCATCGCCGAGATGCTGCTGCAGTCCCACGACGGGGTGATCCGACTCCTCCCGGCGCTTCCCGCCGAGTGGTCGGAGGGGCGCACAGCGGGACTCCGGGCCCGGGGCGGGTTCACCGTCTCCCTTTCCTGGGCGGATGGGGTCCCGACAGCGGCCACCCTCGAGGCGACCGTGGACGGATCCTGCCGCGTATCGGCCGAGAGCCTGACGGCCGTGCACACAGGGGGACGGCCCGTCGCGATCACTCGTACCGTCGACGGCCTGGTTGCCTTCGAGGCCGTCGCCGGCTCCCGCTACAGACTCACGTTCGAGGGACGATGACATGATGCGACGCTCAGCCCTGGCCTTGATTCTCATCCTCCTCCCCTACTCCGCATCCGGGGTGTCGGAGGCCGCGCGGCGTGACACGTATCCGAAGAACCCGGACATCGACATGCTGCACTACGCGTTCGATCTGACGCTCAGCGACGAGACCGACATGATCCGTGGGATCGCGCGTATCGACGTCCGCTACCTCAAGCCGGGCCAGACCGGATTGCGCCTCGATCTCGTGCGGGCGTCGGATGCCCTGAACGGCCGCGGCATGATCGTGGACGCGGTCCGCATGGCCGGGCGTGGGCTACCCTACCGGCACGAGGACGACCAGCTCTTCATCGATCTGCCGGCATCCCCGGGAGCGATGGAGCGCATCCAGGTGGAGGTGGTCTACCATGGCATACCCGCATCCGGCCTCCAGATCGGGCCCACCAAGCACGGCGACCGGTCCTTCTTCAGCGACAACTGGCCCAACCAGGCCCGGCAGTGGCTGCCCACGGTGGACCACCCCTACGACAAGGCCACCAGCGAGATGCGTGTCACGGCGCCCGACCGCTACCAGGTCATCTCCAACGGCTTGCTGGTGGAAGAGACGGATCTGGGAAACGGAAGCCGCCTGACGCACTGGAGACAGGGCGTGCCCATCGCCACCTGGCTCTACGTGCTGGGCGTCGCCGAGTTCGCGGTCCAGCGCGTGGGCGAGTTCGACGGCAGGTCCATCCAGACCTGGGTGTATCGTCAGGATCGGGACGCAGGCTTCCATGATTTTGCGGTCCCCACGCAGCAGGTGCTCGCGTTCTACTCGGACAGGATCGGGCCCTACTCGTACGAGAAGCTGGCCAACGTCCAGTCCAACAGCGTGGGGGGTGGGATGGAGGCTGCGTCGGCCATCTTCTACGGAGACGCGTCGGTCACGGGCAACCGGGACCGGAGATGGCAGCTCGTCATCGTGCACGAGATCGCCCACCAGTGGTTCGGTAACGCCGTCACCGAGTACGACTGGGACGACGTGTGGCTAAGCGAGGGTTTCGCCACGTACTTCACGCTGCTCTTCCGTGAGCACGCCTCGGGCCGCGACGACTTCGTCGCCGGGCTGCGGGAGGCGCGGGACCGGGTGCTGACGTTCTACGCGGCCCGGCCCGACTACCGCGTCGTCCACGACAACCTCTATGACATGAGCCAGGTGACCACGGGCATGCAATACCAGAAAGGCGCATGGGTACTGCATATGCTCCGTGCGCTGGTGGGCACCGACGTCTTCTGGAGCGGCGTGCGCGCCTACTACGGTCACTTCCGGAACGGCAACGCCACCACCGCGGACTTCCGCCGCTTCATGGAAGAAGCGTCCGGTCAGGATCTGGGTTGGTTCTTCCGGCAATGGCTGTATCAGGGCGGCATTCCGGAGTTGGACGGGTCGTGGTCTCCGACTCCGGAAGGTGCTCGCGTCCGCCTCCGCCAGGTCCAGAACGGGTACCGCTTCCGGGTACCCGTGGATATCGCCGCGGAGCTGTCCGACGGAAGGGTCGAGCGACAGACCGTGTGGGTGTCGGAGGAGGAGCCGTATGAGGACGTGCTGGTCTTCGGCGCGCCGGTGACCACCCTCGTCATCGACCCGGACACGCGGTTGTTGGGGCGGTGGGAGGTGAGACCGGACCTTCCCTGAAGGCAGCTACCGTCCTACGCGCCGGCCCCCGGAAGGTGGACGCCGCTCGTCCCCGAAGGGCCGCCCCATGTTCCGGAGCACCTGCAGCGCGAACGCCCGGTAGGGATCTTCGTCCGGACGATCGCCCGACGCTTCCAGCGATTCCGTCAGGATGCTCTCGGCACGATCGTGCTCACCGAAGGAGTAGAGACAGCTCCCTCGGGTATTGAGGGCTCTCAGGAAATCGTCGGGAGCGTCTTGGCCCTGGTCGGGCCTCAGGGCCCCCGCTGCTTCCACCAGCGTCG
>JARRLD010000164.1:0-8573 GCA_037387345.1 Gemmatimonadota bacterium | reverse complement strand
CGCCGGCGGTGGATCGGCTCCCAGGTGCGGGGGACCATCGGCCGGGGAGGGCGTGACCTGGAGCTCAATACGGTCAGCGGGGACGTGCGGCTGCTCAGAGCGGGCTGAGTCCTCCCGGGGCCCCCTTGCCCCTTGCCCAACCCCCCGCCCCTCACGAGTGTCAGCGGGTACAGGTGGAGCGGAGGTCAACCCGAGGAGGCCCCCATGCCCAGAGCCATCCAGTTCCCGCTCAACGGGGAGCCACCATGGCGGAGGCGGACGTGAACCCGTCCACGGGCGCGGTGCGCGTCCTTCGCCTGGTGTGCGCCCAGGACATGGGCGAGGTCGTCAATCCTGCCGGCGCCAGGATCCAGATGGAGGGAGGGCTCATCCAGGGGCTCGGGTACACGCTGAGCGAGGAGATCCGGTTCGAGCGTGGCGCCGTGTTCGACGAGAACTTCGACTCCTACCACGTGCCACGGTTCTCGTGGCTGCCGCGGATCGAGGCCATCCTGGTGGAGAATCGGGACCTGGGGCCGCAGGGAGGCGGGGAGCCCGCCATCACCACGGTGGGTGCCGTGGTGGCCAACGCCATCCACGACGCCGTCGGGGTGCGTCTCTACGAGCTTCCCATGACTCCTGGCCGGATCCGGAGCGCCGTGGCCGACGCCTGAGCCTGGAACCGTCGACGGGTCGGGAGGACGCGCGCCGTGTGGGCCTTCAAGAGGATCGACTGGTCCTGGTCGGACTGGCGGTTCGCCGTGGGTCAGTGCGTCGCGCCCCTGGACCTGGACGCCACGCTGCGGAGCGTCGAGTCGACGTGGTCCCCCGCGGGCGACGCGCTCGCCTGTTTCTCGGTCCGATCCGGATTCGATCTCTTCCTGAGAGCCGTGAAGTGGACTCCGGGCGACGAGATCGTCTTCACAGCCTACACGCACGCCCACATGCCCCAGATCGCCCGGGAGCACGGGTTGCGGGTACGCCCGGTGGACATCGACCCCATGTCGACGCTGCCGGATCTGAGTGACGTGGAGGTCGCCCTCACGGACCGGACCCGGATGGTGGTGTTCACGCACCTGTTCGGCGCCCAGATGGACGTATCGGACCTGCGTGCCCTGACCTCGGAGCGGGGCGTGTTGCTCATGGAGGACTGCGCCCAGGCCTACGCCGGACCGGAATGGCGGGGACATCCCGACTCGGACCTGGCGCTCTTCTCCTTCGGCCCTCTCAAGACCGCCACGGCGCTGGGCGGGTGCCTGGGTCGGGTGCGCGACGAGGGGACGCGCAACCGGATGCGCGACCTGCGGGACGGTGATCCGCGGCAGCCGGTCGGGGAGTTCCTGAAGCGGGTTCTGACCTACGGAGCGCTTCACGCCGTGACGGACCCCGGAGTCTTCGGCCTGGTCGCGGACCTGGCGGCGCTGGTGGGCAGAGACCACCAGGTCCTGGGAAACAAGCTCACACTGGCGTTCCCCGGGTCGGGCCTCACGGGCCGCATCCGGAGGAGTCCATCCGCTCCCCTGGCCGGGCTACTCGAGCGCCGTGTCCGGCAGGGGCGGGACGCCGTGGAGCCCAGGATCCGTGCGGGCGAGCGTCTGCTCGAGGCGCTGGGACCCCAGGCGCCGATCCCCACAGGTCGGCATCGACCCCACGCGTTCTGGCTCGTTCCCGTGCTGGTGGACAAGCCGCAGCGCCTGCGGGCCCGACTGAGGAAGGAGGGGATCGACGCCATGGACGGACGGAGCATCAGCGTGGTGTCCGACGATACCGGACAGGCTGGGGCCCTCGAGGGTGCCCGGAGGCTGCATGAGGGCGCCGTATACCTGCCGTTCTCACCCGAAATGCCTCCCCGGCTCCTCGAGGGGATGGCCCGCACGGTCCTCGCCCTGTTGGATGGGGACGCGTGACCCACTCGGGACAGGCGGCGTCCCACCTGTTATTATAGGCTGCGTCCTGCCCGCACGTCCTCCCTCCTCTGGTGAGTCATGAGGATCTTGATTGCGGACGAGAAGGCCCACTTTCGGGACGCCCTGGGAAGCCTGGTCGAGTCTCACGGATGCGAGGTCGTCGCCGAGTGCGAGGGCGGTGCCGAGGTCATCGAGTTGGCCGAGCAGCTGGCCCCGGACGTGATCCTCCTCTCCGTCAGCGGCCCCTTCTCCGATGTGGCGGAGATCACCGCCCACCTCACCGACCATGTGCCGGCCTCAGCGGTCATCATCCTCACGGAGGACGGCGATGAAGACGTCCTCTTCGACGCGATCCGGGCCGGGGCGAAGGGATACCTGACCCGAGACCTGGACGGCGACGACTTCTGCCGTCTCCTCCAGAGGGCAGGCCGGGGAGAGCCGGCGCTGTCTCCGTCCCTGGCGAGCAAGCTGCTGGAGGCGTTTGCCCGGCCGCCGGAAGAGATCCAGCGACCGCGGGCGAGGACGGCGGGGCTCACGGATCGCGAACGTGAGGTGCTGGAGAACATGGCACACGGCACCACGTCGAACCGTGAACTGGCCGAAGCTCTGGGCGTGAGCGAGAACACCGTGCGCTTCCACGTGCGAAACATCCTCGGCAAGCTCCACCTCCACACCCGGGCGGCGGCCGTGGCCTACGCCCTGACCCACGGTCTGGTGGGCTCGGGATTGGATTCGTGAGGAGATGGGCTAGCCTTCTCCCGGCAGCGCCCCGGGGGACGTCGCTCCGTGGAGCAGCGTGATGCCCACCACCTTCTCCATGAGCCCCCGCACGCGCCGGATGTAGTGGTCGAGCACCAGCTGCCAGATCCCGCCTCCGACGAAGAACCCGGCGATGCCCAGGAGCAGACCGGTCATGATGAACGTGCCCGGTCCTCCCTCGGCACCCAGGCCTGCCCCGACGACCATCCCGAAGGCCGTGGGGATTCCCAGGAGGGGGCCCTTCGTGTTCGCCAGGGAGTGCTCCATGGTGATGACGGTCTCGTCGTCGAGGCGCTTCACGGACACCTGCATGCCGCCCGCGAAGCCGGAGGCCGTCCAGCGAAGCTCGCCCAGGGCCTCCGTCAGGGCACCCTGCTCCGGGATGGCGCGGTCGATGGCCCAGAGCAGCGCTCGGAGCTCGTCGTCCTCCAGCGGCCGGGGCACCGAGCGGATCTCCCTCACCACCGCCGTGTCCGCGGCCAGGGCCCGTGCGGTCCGCGACCGCTCCTGGTCCAGCTCCGTGGCGGCCTGCTCCACCATGCCGGGGTCGATCCCCACCTCCTGGGCGATCTCCCGCAGGTCCTGGAGCGTGACGCCGTGACCCGGCTCGATCCGTCGCTTCTCCTCGTCCAGCTCCACCGCCCTCTTGAGGATGAACGCGATGTCTCGGTCGGAGTAGCGCCGCATGGCCATTCTCACGCCCCTGGATCGGACCGGGCAGGTTCCACCTGAATCTACACTCGACGGGCCGGCAGCCGTCATGGCCTGCGCTCGTCAGCGCTTCCTCGCGAGGGTCAGCCCGTCCGCCACCGGCACCAGGCTCAGGGAGATCCTCGGATCGTCCCGGAGCTTCTCGTTGAGCGCCCGGATCGACGCCGTGTCCGTGTCGGTGACCGACGGATCCACCACCTTCCCTTCCCACAGCGTGTTGTCGATGGCGAGGAGGCCGCCGGCGCGCACCAGGCGGAGGACCCGCTCGTAGTAGTCGTCATAGCCCTCCTTGTCCGCGTCGATGAAGGCGAAGTCAAAGGACGCACCGTCGTCTGCGAGAGCATCCAGGGTCTCTCCGGCAGGACCGATCCTGAGGTCGATCTTGTGGTCCACTCCCGCCTCGACCCAGTACCGGCGGCCCACCGATGTCCACTCCTCGCTGACGTCGCACGCCACCAGCCTCCCGTCCTCGGGGAGGGCGAGGGCCACCCACAGCGCGCTGTACCCCGTGAAGGTCCCGATCTCCAGCCCCGTCCCGGCGCCGATGAGCTCGACCAGAAACGCGAGCAGCTGACCCTGCTCCGGCCCGATCTGCATGTTGGACTCGGGCAGGAGGGCGGTTTCGTCGCGGAGACGTCGAAGCACCGGGGGCTCTCGAAGGGACACGTCCAGGAGGTAGTCGTAGAGGGGGGCGGGCAGATGGTTGGTGCGTCGGGTCATCGCGGGCGCTCGGCCGGGAGGGAAGGGAGGGAAGCCTGAACGCTGACACGCGCCGCGCGAAGGGGCAACCACGCGGGCCGCCGAGCGTTCCGTGCTCCGGGCTGTCCGTCGGCGGTGGTCCGCTGGTATGATCTCCACGACACGAGGCTCCTTCCCCGTCGGTGATCCATGGCGCTTTTCCACACCGCGTGCCCCCGCAACTGCTACAGCACCTGCACGCTGACGGTCGAGGTGGAGGACGGAACCCTGAGGCGGGTGCTCCCCCACGCCGGCAACCGCGCCACCGTCGAGGGGCCGTGTCTCAAGGGGCTAAGCTACGTGGAGCGGGTGGCTTCGCCGCACAGGATCCTCCATCCCCTGCGCCGCGGCGAGGACGGATCGTTCCACCCCGTGGCGTGGGACGTGGCCCTGGACGAGATCGTCCGGCAGCTGGTCCGGGTCCGCGACACGTTCGGACCCCAGGCCGTGCTCTACTACGCCGCCAGCGGCACCAAGGGGCTTCTGAACCAGGTGGGATCCGCGTTCTGGCGCCTCTTCGGCGGGTATACCGGTACGTACGGGGACCTCTGCTGGCCTGCGGGTCTCGAGGCCACGCGGCTCACGCTGGGGGAGAACAAGCACAACGCCCCGTGGGACCTGCCCAACGCCCGCCTCATCGTGTTCTGGGGCAAGAACCCGGCGGAGACGAACATCCACCAGATGCCCTTCGTGGAAGAGGCCCTCGGCAGGGGGGCACGCCTGGTCGTCGTGGATCCTCGGCGGACGGAGACCGCCGAGCGCGCGGAGCTGCTCGTCCAGCCCCGGCCGGGAACCGATGGAGCCCTGGCCCTGGCCATCGCCCACGTGCTCTTCCGTGAGGGGTGGCTGGACGAGGACTTCCTTCGTACCCACGTCGCCGGGCACGAGGACTACGCCGAGCAGGTCTCGGACTGCACGCCGGAGTGGGCCGAGGAGGTGAGCGGCGTGCCTGCCTCCTACGTCGAGCGGCTCGCCGAGATGATCGGGACGGTCCGGCCCGTCACGCTCTCGGCCGGATACGGGATGCAGCGCTTCGCGAACAGCGGCCAGACCATGCGGGCGATGATCGCCCTGCTGGCCCTCACGGGGACCATCGGCCGCCCCGGGGCGGGCTGGCAGTTCGCGAACCTGCAGTCGGCCATCTTCGACGACGTGAAGGACCCGCTGGCGTTCTATCCTCCCGCCGAGCCGGACGGGATCGCCCGCATCAGCCTGTCCACCGCCCGCCTCGGCACCGACATGCTGCGGACGACCGATCCCCCCCTCAAGCTGGCGTGGGTGGAGCGGGGCAATCCCATCCCGCAGAACCCGGAGACGCCGACCGTCGTCGAGGCCTTCCGACGCCTGGACTTCAGGGTGGTGGTGGAGCAGTTCATGACCGACACCGCGCGGGAGGCGGACATCGTGCTGCCCGCGAAGACGCTCTTCGAGCAGTCGGACGTCATCGGCGCGTACTGGCATCCCTACGTGCAGCTCCGGCAGAAGGCCCTGGACCCGCCGGGCGAGGTGAAGCCGGAGTCGGAGATCTACCGCTTGCTGGCGTCGCGCCTGGGCATGCCGCCCGACGAGGTGGACCGCCTCATCCCCGGGCCCGTCGACGAGGAGATCGACGCGTGGCTGGAGCGCCGGCTCGCGCCCTTCCCGGAGCTGAGCCTGGAGCGGCTCCGGTCCGGACCCGTCGTCGCTCCGGGGCACGAGGAGGTCGCCTTCGCGACCGCCGTGTTTCCCACCCCGTCGGGCCGCATCGAGATCCGGTCGAACGAAGCGGCCCGCCGCTGGGGCGTCGACCCTCTCCCCACGTGGGAGGAGCCCGTGGAGGCCTCCTCGCGCACGGGACGGGACGCAGGGCCCTACCCCCTCTACTTCATGACGCCCAACACCAAGAACCGGATCCACTCCCAGTTCGGCAACCTCCGGATGATCCGGACCCAGGACCCGGAGCCCGTCCTGTCGCTCAGCCCCGTCGACGCCCTGGCCCGGGAGATCCGGGACGGCGACCGCGTCCGGGTGTTCAACGATCGGGGCGCCCTCGAGGTCCGCTGCCGGCTGGACTTCGGAATCCGGGCTGGGTGCGTCTCGCTGGTGAACGGCTGGTGGAAAAGCGACGGCGGCGCCGTGAACCTCCTGTCCGCCGGGCGCGAGACCGACATGGGGTACGGCGCGGCGTTCCACGAGAACCGGGTGGACGTGGAGAGGGTGGAGGCGTGAGCCAGACGGAACCCCATCCGGCCCGGGGCTTCCTGTTCGATCCGAACCGGTGCACGGGATGCGCCGCCTGCGAGCTGGCGTGCTCCACCGAGAACGCGCTGGGCTGGGGTCGGAGCTGGCGCCAGGTGGTGAGCGTCAACCCGGAGCGGCGGCCGGGCATTCCGAGCTTCCACCTTTCCCTGGCGTGCAACCACTGCGATGACGCCCCGTGCGTGCGCCAGTGCCCGTCCCGGGCGATCTCGCGGGTCTCCGCGACGGATGTCGTCCTCATCGACGCCGATGCCTGCATCGGGTGTCGGTACTGCTCCTGGGTGTGCCCGTACGACGCCCCCCGGTTCGACGAAGAGCGCTCGGTGATGGGGAAGTGCACGGCGTGTCATCATCGGCTCCTGGAGGGCGACTCGCCCGCGTGCGTGGAGGCGTGTCCCACGGCGGCTCTCGACTTCGGCCCCCTGGCAGGCGGTACGAGTCTTCCGGGCTTCCCGGACACGCCGGCCGCGCCCCGCATCCGGTTCGCGCCCCTGCGGGCCGAGACCCACCGCCTGGAGTCGACGTGGACCATCCCGGAGAGCGCGCTCCGGTCCTTCGCCGCGTCGCGGCCACCTCGGCCGGCGGGGATCTCGCTGAAGACGGAGGCCCCGCTGTGGCTCTTCACCCTGGGTGGGGCCGGGCTGGTCGCCTGGGTCCTCGCCGCCGCCCTGGGCGACGTGACGGTCGAGCCCCTCCGGTTCCTGGCGGGGGCGCTGGCCACCCTCGGCGTCAGCACGCTCCACCTGGGCAGGAAGCTCCGGGCCTGGCGGGCGGTGTGGAACCTGTCCGGCTCCAGGCTGAGCCGTGAGGTGGCCGCCTACGGCACCTTCCTCGCCACGGGCTTCGCCGCGGCCTGGCTCTTCCCTGACAGCGCGGTGGCGATGGGGGCGGCCGGTGGGGCGGGACTGGCGGCGCTCTTTCTCATGGACCGGGTGTATGATCCGGTGCGCCGGACGGCGGCCAGGCCCGTCCACAGCGCCGACGTCGTGCTCGTGGGGCCGTTCCTCGCTGCGGTCCTGCTGCGGTGGCCTCTGGCCTTCGGGACCCTGGCGGCGGTGAAGCTCGTGCTGTACCTACGCAGGAAGGCCCGGGAAGGCTCGCCACGGGAGTGGCCGGCCTGGGCGCTTGCTGCCGGTCGGGTTCTCGTGGGGCTGGCGTTGCCGGCGCTGCTCTGGTGGATGGGATCCGACGGAGTCTGGATTCTCGTGTTCGCGGCTGTGGGCGAGGCCGTGGATCGGGGTGAGCTCTATCATGGGTTGGAGATCCCCACGCCGCGGGCCGCCGCCGCCCGGGTGACGGCGACGGGGAACGGCTCTCCAACAGGAGGTGGATGGTCATGAAGCGCCTTGGGATGCTCACCGTTGTGGTGACCTGGATCGTGTCCTGTGCTCCTCCGGCCGAGGAGGCGCCCCCCGATCTTTCCGCGGTGTTCGACGGGAGCGGGGGCGAGTGGATCGACCTGACCTACGCCTTTTCGTCCGAGTCGGTGTACTGGCCCACGGCCGAGGGCTTCCAGCTCGAGGAGGTGACGTACGGCCCCACGCCGGGAGGCTGGTTCTACGCGGCGTACAACTTCTCCGCGGCGGAGCACGGCGGCACCCATCTGGACGCGCCCATCCACTTCGCCGAAGGACGGCTGACCAACGATCAGATTCCCCTGGAGCACCTCATCGCACCGGCGGTCGTGGTGGATCTCGCGGCCCCGGTTGAGCCGGACAACATGCTTACCGTCGAGGACCTGGAACGGTGGGAAGAAGAGCACGGTCCGGTTCCGGCGGGCGCGATCCTGCTGGTCCGCTCGGGCTGGGGCCGCCGGTACCAGGACCGTACGGCCTATCTCGGAACCTCCCTGACCGGACCGGAGGCCGTGCCGGAGCTGCACTTTCCCGGGATCGCGCCGGAGGCGGCGGAGTGGCTGGTGGGCCAGCGCCAGGTCGCGGCCGTGGGCATCGACACGCCGAGCATCGATCGCGGTCAATCCTCCGACTTCCGGTCCCACGTGATCCTGTACGGCGAGAACATCCCCGGCTTCGAGAACGTGGCAAACCTCGACCGGTTGCCGGCCACCGGGAGCTACGTGGTGGCCCTGCCCATGAAGATCGAGGGCGGCAGCGGTGGACCGCTGCGCATCGTGGCGTTCGTGCCCGCTGCCTAGTACAACCGGTCCACGTCCAGCACGTTGAGGAGCGCCTCGCCGGCACCGTAGAGCCGAAGGTTCTCGCAGAAGAGGGCCACGATGCG
>JARRLD010000163.1:0-8576 GCA_037387345.1 Gemmatimonadota bacterium | reverse complement strand
TGCCGGTCCGGGTCCTTGCCCGGTTCTTTGCTGTATACGCGAATCACGTCCAGGGCTTCGAAGGTGGCCCTGCCCAGGTCGTCGAGCCCGTTGCGGGCGACCGTGGATAGGGGAACCTTCCACCACGGACGATCGAGGAGCTCCTCGAAGGCCTCCAGATCTCCCCCGGCGCCCGGTCGGTCCATGCCCGTGATCACGAGGAGCGCGTCCTTGTAGCTCCACCCCGGGCGCCGCTCTCCCGTCGGCCCGGCGCGCCACGGGTCGAGTCCGATGGCCTTCGTCTCCAGGAGCTCGACCGTCTCCTCCAGACCTGTGAGGGGTCGCTCGACGGACACCACGAGCCATACGAGATCCGCTCCCCGGATGATGTCGTACACCCAGGGCTCGACATGCTCCTGGCAGAGGGGCGGCAGGTCCACGAGCTGGAATGCGATGTCCTCGAACGGCATCATCCCCGGAGTCGCCTTGAGGGTCGTCATGGGGTAGGGCGCCACGTCGGGCTGGGCGTGGGTCAGCTCGGCCACCAGCGTGGACTTGCCGGCGTTGGGAGGGCCGACCAGGGCGACCTGGCCCGCTCCCTCGTGGGGAATCTTGTGGCTGGATCCCCGGCCACCTCCCTTCTTCTTCGGCTCGTTCTTGAGCTTGGAGATGCGGGTGCGCAGGTCGGCACAGAGCTTCTCGGTGCCTTTGTGCTTCGGCACCACGCGAAGCATCTCTTCGAGGGCGGCGAGCTTCTCCTCCCTCGTGACGGCAGCCCGGAAGCGGGCTTCGGCCTCCCGGTAGGCGGGTCCGGCGTTGGTCGACATCGCTCGACTCCTCCGCCTCCATGCTAGGAATCTCTACACACTATGGTAGGCCCTGCTCACGGGGCTCGCGAGGCTCCGCATAGGAACGATGGCGGGTCGTAGCCCCGGCGACGGCGAGGAGGAGCGACGATGGCAGCGCCGTGTGCCGAGGGATGATAGCTTGCCTGCCCGTTCTCGTCCCCTTCGAGGAGCCGACCATGCAACGCTCACGTCTCCGGCACGCCGGACCCAGCCTCGTACTGATCGCGCTGGCGCTGGCGGGCTCCTCCCTCCGAGCTCAGACCCTCGACGGCTACCGGGACTATGTGGAGAGAGCCGTGGCCGATTGGGAGGCGACCGGTCTCGCCGTGGCCGTGGTCAAGGACGGAGAGCTTCTGTTGGCCGAGGGCTTCGGCGTGCGCCGACTGGGCGAGCCCGGCCCGGTGGACGAGCATACCCGCTTCGCCATCGGGTCCACCACAAAGGCCATGACCGCGGCGGCCATCGGGATGCTCGTGGACGAGGGCAGGTTGGGATGGGACGATCTCGTTGTGGAGCATCTTCCCTGGTTCCGGGTGGATGACCCGTACGTATCCCGGCAGATGACCATCCGCGACCTCCTCACTCATCGGGCCGGCATGGGGAACGCAGACTTCCTGTGGTATGAGCGAGACGTCTCCCGAGAGGAGGTCGTCCGGAAGATGGCCATGGTGGAGCCGGCGTACTCCCTGCGCTCCTCCTTCATCTACCAGAACATCATGTACGCCACCGCAGGCGAGGTCGTGGAGGCGGTCTCGGGCATGCCCTGGGCGGACTTCATCCGTACCCGGGTCTTCCGGCCGCTGGGGATGGACGAGTCGGTCACGCACCTGGAGGAGACCGTGGATCAGCCCAACGTGGCCAGTCCCCACGATCGCGTGGACGGACGGACGGTGCCCATCCGCAACGCCTCCGTCGACGCGGTGGACGCCGCAGGATCCGTGTGGTCGAGCGTGTCGGACATGTCCCGGTGGCTGCGGATGCTCCTCGCCGAGGGATTGGCGCCCGACGGAACGCGCATCCTCAGCGAGGCGACCGTGGAGGAGATGTTCCGTCCTCAGACCCTGGTCCCCCCTGGGCAGTTCTATCCGACGCAGCAGATCACGCGACCGTCCTGGGTCACCTACGGGCTGGCGTGGTTCCAGCACGACTACCGGGGCCACAAGGTGGACTTCCACACCGGGAGCATCGACGGCATGGTGGCCATCGCCGGGCTCGTGAGGGATCTGGACCTCGGCGTCTACGTGCTGGCCAACCGGGATCACGTCGAGGTGCGACACGCGATCATGTACCGGGCTTTCGACCACTTCCTGGGTGGAGACGAGCGAGACTGGAGCGGGGACCTGAAGGCTCTCTACGACGATCTGGCGTCCGCCGCCGAACGGAGGCGATCCGTGGCCGAGGAGAGGCGCGTACCGGGTACGAGCCCCTCCCTCGCCCTCGACGAGTACGTGGGGGAATACACCCACCCCCTCTTCGGCGCCCTCTCGGTGAGCCGGAACGGCGACGGCCTCCGGGCGGATTTGGGGCCAGGGCAGCCCGGCACGCTCGATCACTGGCACTATGACACGTTCCGGCTGGTCAGGGACGCACGGTGGCGCGGCTCGACCATGGTCACCTTCGTGCTCGGTGTGGACGGCAAGGTCGCGGGGGCGCGCATCGGAGAGTTGGAGCTGGGGCGCTCGAGGCGCTGACCTGGACACACGCCCCTCTTCCGCCCCATGCGGCCCCGGCGATGACGGCGCTTCCCCCGACCGCGAAACGAGCGTGTTTCGGTCCGCTTCCTCTTGCGGCATATTGGAAGGGCACCCCGATGTGAGGCCCTTGACGATGAAGCACCGAGCCCCCGCCCTCGCCATCTGGTCAGTTGTCGCGCTGGCTGCCTGCGACTCCCCCTCCACGGTTCTGCTCCAGCCTCTGGACGACGACGCCGTCGCGCAGCTGGCGGAGGTGACGTCGGAGGACGCCGCGATCCACCTCCCCTCCATGGGTGCCCTCCTGGCCGCGTCCCGCCGCGCCATCCGGGAGCAGGACGGTAATCAGGAGGCGGTGGATCATTTCCGCCGCGCTCATCGGCTCGCGCTCGCGGCCGAGGTCGCCTGGGACGAGGGAAGGGACGAGGAGGCCCGGAGCCTCGAAGCTCAGAGCTATCGTCATCGGCTGGCCGGCATCGTGGCTGCCCTCGGAGAAGGAGCCGTAGCTGAGGCCGTCGAGGGGTCAGCCGCCGGCCTCGCCAGGATTCGGGGCCACATCGAAGGGCGGGACGTGTCGGAGCGCGTGGCGATGGCCGTCGAGCGGATCGCCGCCCAGGTGCTCGCGGCCCAGGGAGCGCTGGAGGACGGAGCGCCGGTGGCCGCGCTGCACCACGCCCTCGAGGCCGCCGAGGGCATCCGTCACCTTTCGCCGCGGTACGTCGCCCGGAAGTGGATCGAGCGGGCCACGGCGATGCTCCGGGAGGCGAGGCAGGCCGTCGGCGACGCCGCCACCGAAGAGGAGCTCTCTGCCCTTCGGCGGGCCTGGCGGCTCTTGAACGTTGCCCGGGAAGAGCTGGCGTCCGGCCACCCCATCCGGGCCGTGGAGGCGGCGAAACGATCGGCCCGCCTGTCGTGGGGTGTCCTCGAGGGCCGGTCCGGGGGCTAGCCGACCTCTCCTGCGCTACGCCTCCTCCGACCTCGCTCGCAGCGCAGGTGGGGTATCCAGACGCCGGAGCGGGTCACCGAGGATCCGCTCGGCCGCCAGCGCCACCGACAGCGCGGTCTCGTCCTCGCCGGCCGGTGCCACGATCTGAAGGCCTACCGGCATTCCGGAACGATCCAGCCCCACCGGAAGACTCACGGCGCACAGGTCCAGCATGCTCACGGGGCAGGTGGGACGCAGCGCGGCGGCGTTGACCTCCAGGTATCGTTCCATGGGCTCCAGATCGGTGATGCAGGGAGGGGTCAGGATGGCCGTTGGCAGAGCCAGGACCCGGACGCCGTGGAAGAGATCGGGCGCGGCGGCAGCCAGCCTTCCCCTTTCGGACACTGCTGCCGCATACCGGCCGTCGGACACGGACGGGGTGCGCTCCAGCCTCGAGCCCACCGTGGGGTGGAGCTGCTCGAGCCAACCCGGGAGATCACGCTCCAGGAAGTCCCGACACTCGGCGCCCGCCATTCCCCCGTGCATGTAGAGGTGGCCGGCCTCGTCGAGTAGGCCGCCCTGCGTCTCCTGGACGCTCCAGCCGGCGCCCTGGAGCTCGGCCATCGCGTCGTGCAACACCTCGGCGACGTCGGCCTGGCAGTCCCGCCAGATCCCGCACCGGGGAAGCCCCACGCGAACGGCCGCGCTCCCACGGGAGAGGCTCCTGAGGAGCACGGCGGGGTCACCCCATGCAGGGTCCACGGAGCCGAAGAAGTAGACGCTGTCCCGTACCCGGCGCGTGAGGGCTCCCACCGTGTCCAGCGTCGAGCTCAACGGCACGACCCCGTCCGTCGGCCACCGGCCCTTCGTAGTCTTGTGACCGACGGTCCCGGTCATGGAGGCGGGGATGCGGATGGAGCCTCCGGTGTCCGTTCCCAGAGCGATCAGCGCCGAGCCTTCCCAGAGGCTCACCCCCGCGCCGCACGAGGACCCCCCGGGGATGCGGTGTCGGTCGGCGTCCCACGGATTCCAGGGCGTGCCCCAGTGGGGGTTGATGCCCACGGCCCCATACGCCATCTCCACGGTGTGGGTCTTCCCCGTGAACACCGCTCCCTGGCGTCGGAGCTCCCCCACCAGCCACGCGTCCCGGGACCAGGCTTCAGGGAGTCGCCGGGCCGTCCCCGCGAAGGTCGGGAGTCCCTCGACGCCGTACAGGTCCTTGACCGAGACGGGGATGCCGCAGAGGGGCGGAGGATCGGATCCCCCGGCCAGGATCCGATCCGCCTGCCGTGCCGCCCTTCGGGCCCCCTCCGCGTCCAGGAACTTGTAGGCATCGAACCGGGCGCCGCGCTCCGCGTGCCGGGAGAGGGCTTCCTCCAGGAGCTCGGCCGCGGAGCATCGTCGTTCCCGCAAAGCGGCAGCGACGTTGGCCAGGGGGTCGTCGAGGAGGTGGGACATGAGGGAGGATAAGGGCGGAAGGTCGGGATCCGCCACGGGATGCAAAGGTCCGTGGACCCGGGCCGGGGCCCGTCTGGTGGTGACTTCACGAGGGAACTTGCTTAATGTGCCCGGCGAGATTCGATCCCCGACCATGACCCCTGGAGTGACGCATGGCGACATACACCTGCGCCGTATGCGGCATGAGCGTGAACATGACCTGTGCCAAGTGCGACAAGGAGCTCGAGCACGGGACCATCACCAACGCGGCTGGCGAGACGGTGGCCGTGTCCAAGTGCCCGGAAGGCCACGGCATGATCAAGTCCCCCATGTGCTGCGCTCAGGACATGACCTGCGCAGTCTAGAGGCCTCCGGAACCGAGGCCTGGCGGTCGCCCAGCGCGGGCCACCCTCCGTATACGTCGGGAAGCAGGAGCACAAATCTCCCGGGGCACGTCTGCGACGTCAGCGCAGGTTATGCGCGAACATCCAGACGAAGTCCGAGACCCTGGGCCACACGGCACGCTTCGGACCACTCGTGTGTCGAGATCTTCCGCCCGATCTCGGCATAGGCGCCGCCCCGGACCTTGCCGTCGGGTCGGTACTGGTCCATGAGGTTGACGTACGTCCCCGCTCCGAGCTCCCTGGCGAGCCAGGTAAGGCAGGCCCGGGTCTCCTCGAGCAAGCCCGGCATCACGAGATGACGAACGAGGACCCCCCGGGTTGCCAGCCCCTGCTCGTCGATGTGGAGTGCTCCCACCTGTCGATGCATCTCTCTCAGGGCCTGACGGGCAATGTCGGGGTAATCCTCAGCCTTGAGATAGCGCCTCGCGGAGGCCCTCGACCACAACTTGAGGTCGGGCATATAGATGTCGACCACGCCGTCTAGCCACTCGAGGCTCTCGAGGCAGTCGTATGCGCTGGTATTGTAGACGAGAGGGATGCGCAGACCCCGCGGTACCGCTTCGGCGACCGCCTCCAGCACCTGGGGCACCACGTGCTCCGGCGTCACGAAGTTGACGTTGTGGCAGCCGCGGGCCTGGAGCGCGAGCATGGCGTCAGCGATCTCCCCGGCCGTCCGGATGCCACTCGACGTGCCCGGCCGAACTCCCTGACTGATGTCGAAGTTCTGGCAGAACACGCACCGCAGGTTACAGTGGGCGAAGAAGATGGTGCCGGACCCGTTCCAGCCGCGGAGGCAGTCCTCCTCGCCGAAGTGCGGGAAGGCGCTGGAGACCACGGCGTGCCGCCCCGTTTTGCACGCAGACCACTTGCCCGCCAGGCGGTCGACGCCACAGTCGCGGGGGCAGGCCCGGCAGTCGGCGAGGGCCTCGACTGCCCGCGTCGCCCGCTCCGCCAGCTCGTGGCCTGGGAGGCTCAGGTAGGCGGGCTCGGTCAGCAGAGCCATCTCAGGATGTTCCAGACGCTGAGCTCGGGTCAGCCTTCACCCGTGGTCGGCTGCACGGCTTTGAGGACCTCGCGGGTCAGATCCCACCGGTTGAAGCCCTGTCGGCCGTAGTCCAGGCCGCGGCGCACGATCACGAGCTCGTGGGACGGTACGATGATGACGTATTGGCCTCGGTTGCCGGCAGTGGAGTAGGCATCGGAGGGAACGTCGTTCCGGTCGTCAGGGACGAGCCACCACTGGCCACCATAGAAGTTGCCGGAGCTGGCCGTGGCGGGTGCCGGAGTGCGGACGAAGTCGATCCATTCCTCGGACAGCAGACGCTCGCCACCCCACACGCCCCCCTGTAGGTAGAGAAGCCCGAAGCGGGCCAGATCCCGTGCGTTGGTATAAACTTGGCTGCTGAGGATGAAGTCTCCGAAGCGGTCCACGCCGAGGAGCGTATTGCGCATGCCGATGCGGTCCAGCAGGGCCCGGCGTGGGTACTCCAGGTAGGTCTGGGCGTCCCCCAGGGCCAGCTTCATGGCATAGACGCCCAGCAGGGTGTCGTAGTTCTCGTAGTCCCAGTTGGTGCCCGGCTCGCGGATCAGGGCGCGGCTGCGCGCCCCCCGTACCGAGCTCGCTCCGGCCCAATACGCCAGGCCGGACCCCGTGGCGTACTCGAGACCGGAATTGTCCACGGTGTACAGCCCGCTCGACATGTTGAGGACGTGCCTGAGGGTGATGGCCCTGCGAGGGTCGGTTTCGGGAGATGCCGCGCGGGGAAGCCACTCGAACCCCAGCGGCTCGTCCAGCGAGAGGCGTCCCTGGTCCGCCAACATCCCGATGAGGGTGACGGCGATGCTCTTTGCCGTGGACCAGGTCCGGGTGCGGGTGGCGACATCGACCCCCGGGGCGTACCGCTCGTGGATGATGCGACCGTTGTGGACCACCAGAAGACTGAGGGTGACCTGCTCCGGTGACTCCCGGTGGAAGGCCCAGTCCGAGGCCGCCTCCAGGGCGGCGGCATCCACGCCCTCGGGCAACGGCTCGTCCCGGACGAGGTCGCCGTCGGGCCAGGGAATGGTGGCGGGGTCCCCCGGTGGGGGAGGGATGTCCAGGGCCGGCAGCGTCTCGATGTCTTCGACGGTCTGGTCGGGAGCCAGCACGACACATCCCAGACCCGGTCGGAAGGCGGCCCGTATGGTGGGCACGACACCCGCCTCGCCGACGGCCACGGCCTTCCGCCTCCAATCCACCTGGTAGTCACCGCCGGCCACCGTGCCCACCGGCTCGCGCACGTACGCGAGCTCCTGCTCGAAGACCTGCGCCAGCGTGCGCTGGGAGGTGAACAGTCCGTTGCACATCAGGACGGCCTGGACGCCTCTCTGGATCAGCTCCCGGTTGAAGGTCCAGTAGTCGTAGCGCTCCGCTTGCTGGGCGTAGGTGCCGGACGGCAGAAGCAGCGAGATCGAGGCCAGGATAAGGACGAGGCGTTTCATGGGATGGGGATCGAGGGGTGGACCGGCGGCTCTCACGTGTTCTGAACCTACGGGCGCGAATGGGGCCTGCGCGAGGACACGGGATCACGCGTGGTTGGGACGCTTCAGCGGAGCTCCACCTGGAGGATGGCCGTCTCGTCCTCCGTGGGCACGATGCCGGTGAGGCGCCGGAGGCGGTTCGTCCCGGGCTCTCCCACGACCACCGTGTACCTGCCTCCCGGGCGGAACACGCGGGGACGGAACCGGTGTCCCCGGATCCGGAGCGTGTAGAGCACCTCCTGCTCCTCCTCGTCCCAGACCTGAAGGACCGGGTCGGTCATTCCCGACACCGTCACCGTGGGCAGCCAGGCCGCCGCGTCCCGGTCGTACTGGTCCTCCTGCGTGACCGTGATGGGCCAGCCGGGATAGAGCTGGGGATCCGGTGCGTCCGCCTCTTCCCACCGGGGCCAGGCCTCCACCTCGATCCGGCGCGTCGTGCGATGAAAGCGCACGATCCCGTACCCTGGAGCCCGCTGGTAGAGCTCGTGGGGCTCGAAGTCCACCTGGGTGGGATTGGCAACGGCCAGGACGGTCATCTTGTTCCCGAATCCGTCCAGGTACTCTCCGGTGTTCCGAGGCGCCCAGGGCATGGGGCTCCGGCCGGGTTCGGGAGGATACCACCGTCGGGGCCAGAGATTCGCAATGGACGGCAATGTGAACACGTGCCCGGCGTCGTTCCACGCGTCGACGCCGTAGCGAGTGAGATGCCCCAGGTGCTGATCACCGACGATGTGGAAGGCGAAGCCCTTCCGCATGGCTCGGATCGCGCGGT
>JARRLD010000162.1:0-13897 GCA_037387345.1 Gemmatimonadota bacterium | reverse complement strand
GACCGGACCTCCGTTCGCTGGTCATCAACTCCCTCAGGATGCGACCCGACCGGATCATCGTCGGTGAGGTCCGTGGCTCCGAGGCCATCGACATGCTGCAGGCCATGAACACCGGCCACGACGGCTCCCTGACGACCGTGCACGCCAACTCACCGAGGGATGCCCTCAACCGGATCACCACCATGGTGGCCATGGCAAATCTGAACCTCCCCGAGCTGGGGGTGCGCCAGCAGATCGCCTCCGCCATCGACGTCGTGATCCAGGTCAGCCGCATGACCGACGGTACGCGCAAGGTGATGTCCATATCCGAGGTCGTGGGCATGGAAGGCGACGTGATCACGATGCAGGAGCTGTTCCTCTTCGAGCAGAGCGGCATCGACGAGGAGGGAAGGGTGATCGGTCGATTCAAGCCCACCGGCATCCGGCCGAAGTTTGCCGAGGACCTCAAGATGAAGGGAATCGAGCTCGGAGGTGGTCTCTTCTTCGATACGCCGGACCACCCGGCGGCACCCGAGGTGCTCGATTCCGGCGACTCTGCGACTCGTGCCAGCGGGGGGTGGTAGGCCATGTTCAACACCGTCTGGTTCACGGCCACCCTCGTCTTCTGCGGGGCGGTCTTCGGCACGCTCTCCATCGCGATGATCTGGGAGCTCATCCGGGATTGGATGCGCAACCGTCAGGTCGCCAGGCGCCTGGAGCCGGTCCTTTCGGGTCGCGCAACCGGATCCGAGGCCCTCGAGCTCCTCAAGGGCCCCGCAGCTGACGAGGAAGCCTTCAAGGTCCTGGGCATCCGGGCGCCGGCCCTCCGGCGCATCCCGACGATGCTCACGCAGAGCAACATCGAATGGAGGCCGGAGACGTTCCTGTTCGTGGTGACGGGACTCGCCGGGGGCAGCGCGCTCTCGGTGTTCCTCTTCACCCACTCCGTGTTCCTGGCCTTCCTGGCGGCCCTGGTCGGCGGCACTGCGCCCTATTTCTACGTGCGCCGCCGCCGCAAGCGACGGTTCGCCCACTTCGAGGAGCAGTTCCCCGAAGCCATCGATCTCCTCACGCGGGCGATCCGCGCGGGACACCCCCTCGCTTCGGGCATCCGGATGGTGGGAGAGGAAGGGCCGCACGAGGCGGCCGAGGAGTTCCGGCGGGTGTTCGAGGAGCAGAGGTTCGGCATCCCCTTCGAGGACGCGCTTCTGGGCCTCGTGGACCGCATGGACACGGTGGACGTGCGCATCTTCGTCATCGCCATCCTCATCCAGCGGGAGGTCGGTGGCAACCTGGCCGAGATTCTCGACAACCTCGCCGTGACCATCCGAGGCCGCTTCTACATCCGCCGTCAGCTCAGGGTCTACACCGCCCAGGGTCGCATGAGCGGGTACGTGTTGGCTGCCCTCCCCATCGTGGTGGGTGGAATCCTGGCTCTGATCCAGCCGGATTACGTCGCGCTGCTCTTCAACAACCTCCTCGGTCTGTTGATGGTCATCACCGCCGTGATCCTGCAGGTCCTGGGGTTCTTCTGGATCCGCAAGATCGTCAACATCGATATCTGAGGAGGCACCGTGCTCTACGTCGTCGCCGCCAGCGTCGCCCTGACCGCCGGGCTCATGGTGATCTTCTTCATGGGCGTGGCGCCAGCACAGCAGAAGGCCGTACGCGCACGGATGACGGACCTCGGTCTCGACGCCAAGTTGAGCCACGAGGCGGCGGCCCGCCGCAGCCGGGAGCGGAACTGGGTCCGCGACGTACTCCGCTACCTCGGCGAGTGGATCAAGCCCCGGGAAGAGGTCTGGGGTCACCTTCGCCGGCGCCTGGTCCACGCGGGATTCCCCGAAGACTCGGCGGTGCCGATCTTCATAGGGATCCGCGTTGCCCTCACGGGCGTGCTCTCGGTCTACGGCATGCTGGCCGGAAGAGCCCTGGACCTCGGTCCCCTGGCTCCCGCGATGGCAGTCGTGGGCGGCGCGGGCGGCTGGGCGGTCGTCGGATTCATGCTGTCCGCGAAGATCACCGCACGGCAGAAGGAGATCCAGAGGGCTCTTCCCGACGCCCTCGACCTCCTCGTCATCTGCGTGGAAGCGGGCCTGGGCCTCAATCAGGCCCTCGTCCGGGTCGCCGCCGAGATGCGTCACGTCAGTCGCCTCATGACGTCCGAGATCAGCCAGGCGAACCTGGAGATCCGTGCCGGCACCCCGCGGGACCGGGCTCTGCTGGGCATGGCCGAGCGCACCGGAGTCTCCGCGGTCCGCTCCCTGGTGACCATCCTCATCCAGACCGAGCGCTTCGGAACCTCCGTGGCCAGGTCGCTCCGGATCCACGCCGAGGGAATGCGGACCAAGCGGCGGCAGCTGGCGGAAGAGGCGGCGGCGAAGACGACCATCAAGATGGTCTTCCCCCTGGCCCTCTGCATCTTCCCGGCTCTCTTCGTCGTGGTCCTCGGCCCGGCACTCATCCAGATCTTCCAGACTCTAAGCGGACTTTCCTGACCCGATGAAGATCATCAACCGCACTCAGGGCACGGTTCTCGGCTGGCGAGTCAGCCTCGCCGACACGTGGTGGGGTCGATTCCGGGGATTCCTGGGCAAGGACGCCCCGGGAAAGGGCGAGGGCATCCTGTTTGCGCCATGTCACGCGGTGCACACGATGGGGATGCGTTTTCCCCTGGACGTCATCTTCCTGACCGTGGATGGCACCGTCGTCCAGCTCGAGTCCTACCTGCATCCCTGGCGCGTTCGGAGGGGAGCCAAGTCGACACGATACGTGCTCGAGGTTCCCGCCGGCACGATCAACGCCACCCGCACCAGGGTGGGCGACGAGCTCTCGTGGGCTCTGGAAGCTCGGCAGACCTTCCGGGTCGACACCGCGAGCGGCATGGGACGCGCGCCCATGGCCGAAGGACTCCGAGCAGAAGGGAGCGGATCATGAGCACCATGCCTCAGCCATTCGAGTCGGACGTGTATGCGGAAGCTCCTCCACGGCCCCAGTCCCTCGAGGACACGGGCCTGTCGGAGTCACAGCTCACCGATCTCGTCCTGAAGACCCTGTATCAGACAGGGACGCTCAGCGGCGAGCAGCTGTCCGAAGAGCTGTGCGTGTCCTTCACCATCCTCGACGACCTTCTCCTCACCGCCAAGCAGAGGCACTTCGTCGAGGTCCCTCAGGCTGTGGGGCACGGACGGGCGGGCTACTCGTATTCCCTCACCGAAGAGGGCCGAGCCCGGGCAAAGGCTGCGTTCGAATCGAGTCGGTATGTGGGCCCGGCGCCGGTCCCGTTGGAGCAATTCATGGAGTGGGTCGAGCGGCAGTCGGTACGGGGCAACCGGGTCCGCCTGGACGAGCTCACGGAGGGCTTCTCCGACCTGATCCTGCCCGACTACGTGATGGACTCGTTGGGGCCGGCCCTGAACTCGGGAAGCTCCGTATTCCTCCACGGTGCCCCCGGCAACGGAAAGACCGCCATCGCCGAGCGGATCGGGAGGCTGACGTCATCCACCGTCTACATCCCGAAGGCCCTGATCATCAACGGGCACATCATGGTGCTGTTCGACACCGTGTATCACACCCCCACGGACGGCTCGCCCGTGGGCATCCAGCGCAGCGCCCTTCTCCGCAGCGGCCCCGATTTCGATCAGAGGTTCGAGCTCATCCGCCGGCCGGTGGTATTCGTCGGCGGCGAGCTGACGATGGATCAGCTGGACCTCCAGTTCGATCCGTACTCCAAGGTCTACCAGGCGCCCTTCCAGCTGAAGGCCGCGGGCGGCGTGCTCATCATCGACGACTTCGGTCGGCAGCGCATGCGACCGGAGGAGCTGCTGAACCGGTGGATCGTCCCCCTCGAGAAGGGATTCGACAACCTCACGCTTCACACCGGCGTGAAGTTCCCGGTGCCCTTCGACTGCCTCCTGGTCTTCGCCACCAACCTGAATCCCCGGGACCTGGTGGACGAGGCGTTCCTGCGACGGATCCAGTTCAAGGTGGAGATCAAGAGTCCCGACCGTGACGCATTCGCGCAGATCATGCGGATCGCCTGCACCAACGCCAACGTGGAGTACAGCGAGGACGCCGTGGATCTCCTCTTCGAGGAGTACTACGACGCCATGGGCTTTCCTCCCCGGGGATGTCATCCCCGCGACCTGATCCATCAGATCGAGTCGATGGCCAACTTCCGGGGAGTCGCCACGACCCTGGATCCCGAAAATCTACGCCGGGCTGCCCGGTCGTACTTCCTGCTCATGGAAGAGGAATACAGATCCGGCATTCCCGACAACGCACAGCATCCGGAGGGTGCATGATGACTGACGAGACCGAAGGGACGGGAGCGGCCGCAGAGGCAGTCGTGATGCGTGAGCTCGAGGAGCGTATCCTCTCTCGCCTCAGCAGGGTGGAGCACGAAGCCCGGCTGCTTCGCGCCCGGACCCGCTTCTACGGGGTGGCGCTCACTGTCACCATGGCCATGCTGGCCGTCGTCGCCGTGTACCCGGGCCTCTTGTCCACGGGTAGCGCCGGCAACGAGGGCGGGGTGCTGCAGGTGAGCGCGCTGGAGCTCGTCGGAGAGGACGGGCAGCCGCGTGGCCGGTGGGCCGTGGACGAGGACGGGAGTGTCCGCCTCAGCTTGCTGGACCGGCAGGCGAGGACGCGGTTGGGGCTGACGGTTCTCGGCGGGGGTCATCCCGGCCTTTCTCTGGTCAACTCCGAAGGGAAGCGGCGGGCCGTGCTGGGCCTCCTCCAGGACGAAACCACGACCCTGGTCTTCGCGGACCGGGACGGCATCCCCCGGGCCGTTCTGGGGCTGACGCAGGGTAACGCCGCCAGCCTGGTGTTCGCAGGCGCCGACGGCGTCAGCCGGATGGGGCTCGGGTTGGACGGGGAAGGGAACGGAAGCGTGGTCCTGCCCGAAGACGCCGGGAGCGAGTAGGGCAACGGGCCGTGATCTCGCGTCCGCCACGAATTCGACGAAGACGCTCCTGCTCGTCAGGACTGAAAGAAAGAGGACGAGCGCCATGACAACCTCAGGCTCACCAATGTTGACGTACAGCCCGGAAGGAGTTGCGCAAACCGAGCAGCCCGTCGCCGCCGTTCCCCCGCTCGTCAGGATCCTGGGTGGTCTGACCTGGGTGGCTCTGGCGATATGTCTCGCAATCTGGGCCGTGGTCGGCGCAGTCCTCTGGGTGCCCCTGGTCGCCCGCGAGGTGGTCCGGTTCTCCGGAGCCCTGATCCCCTCCATGCTCACCGGCACCCGCCCGGAACGCGCGGCTCTCAGGCTCAGGGACGCGGTAAATCTCTACTGGCGGGGATTCGTCGTGGCCGTGGAAACCGTCACGGGAACGCCTCCCGACCCTCGGTGGGCGCCACCTCAATGGCGTGCCCGCCGCATGGACACCTGGCAGATCATGAACGAGATCGCCTGGGTGGCGGTGATCTGGTACGGCGTGCTCCTGCTGCTGGGAACGGTGCAGACCACCCCCCTCGACCTGTGGCATTGGCTCCGAGGCACTGCGTGGGTCGAACGGCCACTCGGTACCATCATCGACTGGGCCGCGGGGACGTTCTGATGTCCGGTCTATTCCTTGCCTCCAGGTCAGGGCAGCGGATTGGCCGATCGCCGAGGCCGCACGTCCACGTCGGGCCTTCCATTCCGGGGCCCCGGGCCTATTCCAGGCTCCGGCGCCCAGAGGGATGGACCGGGACCGGCGCAGAAGGACGTGCGCCCGGCGCGCATTATTTGCCGGTGACAAGACCTATGTGTTGAACGAAGGCCTCGGCGGTGACAGACACGCCCTGACGGAAGAGCCATGAAGACCGTAACCGACAATCAGACCCCGACCCCCGCGGAGCGCAAAGGCAGGCTTCGCGTCGTGTCTGGGGATAGCCCCGAGGATCCAGGGATTCCCTTCGGAATCGATCGTCTCGACGATCGGTTGGGGGGACTCCAGGCAGGGGGTCACTACCTGCTGGCGGGGCGGCCGGGGCCGGCGAAGTTCGTGGCGCTCCTTCAGTTCCTGCACAAGGGAATCTCACTGGGCGAGCGGACCCTGCTCCTCACCAGCGCCGACCCGACGACGATCCTCCACATGGCCCGGGCGTGGGGATGCTCCCTCGACGAAGCCTGGTACGACGGCCAGCTCGAGATCCTCGGGTTCCAGAGCGACTTCGAGATGCGCGTCCTCCGCTCGGCCGAGCCCCAGGATGCCATCGCGGAGCTCGACGGTCTCGCAGAACACGACGTGGCCCGCATCGCCGTCTCTCCCGGGGCCCTCTTCCTCCTTGACGGGCCGCGCACGCTCCTGTCCCGCATCTATCTGGCGTGGGCGCTGCGTCACCCGGCGACGGTCTGCACCACGCTCTCCGTGGATGGTAACGAGAGCTTGCCCTCCACGACCGAATGGTTGGTCCAAGCCACCAGCGGAGTGCTGTTCCTGGGCGGTCGCACCCACGGCCTCTATGAGGTGCGCATGCACCGGGCGCTCCCCGAAGACCAGATGAATGTCGCTCCCGTCAGCCTGCAGCTCCGCTCCGGCAGGGGGCTCACCGCTCCGGAGCGGTTCCAGGGGCAACGGAAGACCGATCGGCCGGCCGGGGAGGCCGATCACCTCCTGCTGGTGGCCCTCGGGAAGCCGGACGGCAGCGTGGAGTTGGAGGCCTGGGCCAGCGAAGCGTTCAACCTCGAGGTGGTCCACGATCCCATGGACGCCATGGAGCTCCTCAGGAGCAGCGCCGCCTTCGGGGGAATCGTGGTCCACACCCGACGGGAGAGCCTGGGAGACGCCGTGAAAGCCTGCCGTGTCCTGCGCCCCCTTACCGGCGGCGCCATCATCGTCACGACCGATGACGCGGTGCGCTCCACCGATCGCCTGAGCCTGCTCGAGGCGGGGGCCGACGACTGCATGAGCGGCGGTATCGACTTCCGTGAGCTGGGGGCTCGGATCCACCAGGCCGTCGCGGCGGGCGGCAAGGCCATCGCCACGGTCCGCGCGGTGCGCGACGGAAACGGTCTGCATCGGGGAGGTTCCGTGTCACCGGAGGAGTTCGCCCGGGAGGCCGGGAGGCGAGCGGGGGATCCCCGCTCGGCCGTCTTCTCTCTCATTCGCATCACCGCGGAGGAGGCAGGGGAAGAGGTCGAGCGGCTCCTGGTCGAAGAGATCCGTGACGAGGAGGGAGACCTGGTCTCGTCCTCCGCCGACGGTTTCCTCGTGCTCCTCCAGGGAGCCCGCCGAGAGCCCGCGGAAGCCTTCGTCAAGCGGGTAGGGAAGTCATACAAGAAGAGCCAGGGTCACCGCTGGAGCGTCAGCACCGAGGTGCTGGTGCATCCGGCGGAGAAGAGCCGGATCGAGGACTCGGGTTGGTATGAGACCTCCGGTCCGAATCGCGGGGGCCCGGGAGGTTCGAGTGGCCAAACGGCCTGATGCGCCCAACCCGACCCGCTACACGCTGGGATTCGGCGCGACCGCGTTCCTGCTCACGGCGATCACTCTGCTCCTGGTGCTGATCGTGCTGCCCCGTCGATACATGCTGCACGGCGGCCTTCGGGAAGGAGGGTTGACCTTCCCGTCCCTGGCGCCGATCAACCGGCGGCCCGTCACGGCGCCGGTGGAGCAGCCCGTCAGGGCCCGCCCCATCCCTTCGGGGCCGGTCCAACCGGGCCCGGCAGAGATCATGTGGGAAACCGTGGGCCCGCTACTGGAGAATGAAGAGTACGATGCGGCCATTGCTGTCTTTGAAGAGTACCTGACCCGTTACCCCCGGGACCGGGGGGCGCGGAGGGAATTGGCCCTGACGCTCCAGAAGGCTGGCCGAACGGACGAGGCCATCCAGATCTTCCAGGCCCTCCTGCGGGAGCACGACGACCCCGGCGTGCGGCTCCTCCTGGCGCGAGCGCTCCGGGATGAGGGCCGCATCGACGAGGCCTCCGATCACTATCGGGCCCTCGTCGCCGTCGGGCTCGACGAGGCAGCCCTCCGGCTGGAGTGGGCCCGCGCTCTGGCGTGGCACCGAAAGTATGACGAGGCAGCCCAGGTGCTCGAGCCTGCGTTGGCCAACGACCCTGAAGCTGTCGATCTCAGGGTCGAGATGGCCCGCATCCTCCATTGGGAGGGACGTGCGGTCCAGGCCGAAGCGCTCCTCGATGGCCTCGACCGGTCGGCGCTCGAGATCAACGGCGCCACGGCCCTCCACGCGGACATCAAGAGGGCCCTCGCAGAGCCCGCGCAGGGGCCTGTCGACGATGGCGAGCCCCCGCCCCCGCCCGACGCCCTGACCCTGACGGAGCAGGCTGAAGCCGCCTTCGCCGCCGGCGAATACCGTCACGCCGCCGAGCTACTCGCGGAGGCGATCCGCAGGAACCCCACGGACCGGGTGGCGTTGAGGGCCTATGCCGACCTCCTCCAGTACCATCTCGAGGATCCAGAAGCCGCCCGCGAGGTGTTGCTGCGGCTGGAACAGCTGGATGATGGATCGGATTCGGCTTTGCGCCTCCGCATCGCGAAGCTCGATGTCTGGACGGGCCGAAACGAGGAAGCCACGGAGCGCCTCGAGGCCCTGCTCCCCGACGTGGAGTGGGGTGAAAGGGCCGAGATCCACGCGCTCCTCGGTGATCTCCACCGGTGGGCGGGAGCGGCAACGCGTTCTCCCTCACCGACTCCGACGAGTTCCAGAGACTGGACCTCGGTGTCGAAGGGGTGGGGATCGACGGAACGTGGGTCTGGGGCGTCCGCACCGGAATGCGTCACCTCGGAGGCGTGGGGCTCGGCGGTGAGCGTGGATCGGAGCAAGGGATCTTCGTCGAATCCGAGATCGCCCGCTGGTGGGGATGGGGGACCGTGCGCACCGGGGCACATCTGGGGCTCGAGGAGGTCCGAGCCGGACAACGCGACGTGTCGTTCGGGGCCTCGCTGCGCTGGCCCGACGTCGCGGGCTTCCGTGCGGACGTCCGCTACGACCACGGCCCGGCCTACCCCGTGGCAATCACGCTGCAGAGCCTCTTTGCCGACCTGGTCCAGGACCGCCTGCAGATCGGACTGAACCGGACCGTCGGCGATCGTTGGAGCCTCTCACTGGTCACCGACGCCGCCGTCTTGACCCCGGACGGGCAGAACGCCGGGCAGCCGGACAGGAGCACTCGACTCGAACAGGGCATGAGCCTCGGCCGCTCCGTGTCCAGCTCGCTGGTGCTGGGAGTCAACGCCCGCGCGCTGACCTACACCGACCCCTCCCCGACCTCCCTCGACGGGCGTCGCCTGTTCTGGGATCCGCAGGGGATGGTGTCCACCGGGGTCTTTGCCCGGCTCGACCACGACATCTCCGAACGTTGGAACGTCCGGGCGCAGGTAAATCCCAGCCTGGCCTTCCTCGACGAGCGGGGCCCCACAGGGTTCGAGCGTGTTCCGCACTTCTCCACCGACGCGGGCGTCACACACCGGGGGGACCGCTTCCGCACGGATCTGGACGCGTTCTACTACCAGGGCCGCTTCGATGGCTATCGGGCCTACGGGATCCGGCTCTCGTTCAGCACCAGCGCGTGGCCCGGAAGGGGCTCTCGCCGATGAGCACGCGGGCGCGGGTTCTGGTCTCCCTCCTTCTGGTGGAGATCATGGTGCTGGGGACGGCGGCATTCGTCCAGTGGGCGCTCGGGTCGCCACCGGAGGTGCAGGTCGTCCTGCTCCGCGTGGTGATGGTGAGCCTGCTCATCTTCCTGGCCATCCTCTTCCTGCGCTACTTCACGCTCCTCTGGTTCGCCTACTTGCAGCACGTCGAGCGCACCGTCTCCAAGCGGCCGGAGAGCCGGGCCCTGCCGCCGATATCCGTTCTCGTGCCCGCCTACAACGAAGCGGCGGTCATCGAAGGCGCCCTCGCCAGCCTGGCGACTCTGGACTACCCGGAGTTCGAGGTGATCGTGGTCGACGATGGCTCCAAGGACGACACGCTGCGCGTGGCGGCCGCATGGGAGGGTCAACACGGAAACGGGAGCTTCCGCGTGGTGACGAAGCGGAACGGTGGCAAGGCGGCCGCGCTGAACACCGGAATCGCCCTCTCCAAGCACCCGTACCTGTTCTGTATGGACGCCGACTCCCGTCTGGAGCCGCAGGTTCTCCGCCGCTCCGTCATGGCTCTCGAGGACCCGTCGGTGGGTGCCGTGGCAGGCAATGTGAAGGTGGAGAACCGGGAGCACCTCATCACGAAGCTTCAGGCTCTGGAGTACATCGAGGGATTGAACATGCCGCGGCGGGCGCAGGGCTTCATCGCTGCCGTGAACATCGTTCCTGGGCCTGTGGGACTCTTCCGGCGGGAGGCCCTCGAGGAAGTGGGCGGCTACGACACGGATACGTTCGCCGAGGACGCCGACCTGACCCTCAAGCTGGTCGGCGCGGGCTGGAAGGTGGTCTACGAGGACACGGCTGTGGCCTGGACCGAGGCACCGGAATCCTGGCGCGATCTCGTGCAGCAGCGCTACCGCTGGACGCGGGGCATCCTGCAGTCGCTCAAGAAGCGGAAAGCGATGTTCCTGAGGCCGTTCCCCGATTTTCCCCTGTGGCTGTCCGCCGCCGAGATGGCCTTCGAGGCCATCGCCTGGCCCATCCTCAACGTGTACGCCCACCTCTTCTTCGCCCTCGTCGCGGTGCTGTTCGGGGCCGGAGAGCTTCTGCTCTACTGGTGGGTTCTGCTGACGTTGCTCGACCTCGTTGCGGCACTTCTCACGGTGTCCATGGAGCGCGAGTCCCTCGTGCTCATTCCGTTCGCCCTGATCTATCGGTTCTTCTTCATTCTCTTCCTCGATGTGGTGAAGACCTTCGCCGCGCTGGAGGAGCTGTTCAACCTCGGCATGGGATGGGAGAAGGTGCGCCGCACTGCCGCTACCCAGCCGACCGTTTAGTCCGGGAGCAGACCAATGAACGTTGTCGATCTTCTGATCACCATCGTGGTGGTTACCATCCTGGTGACCATCGTGCTGGCGGTGATCACTTTCGTGGCCTACCGCCTCAGGGTGGCCAGGCGGCCCGTCGAGGTTCCGGAGCTGGACGGAGAGCTCCGGTATTTCGTGAAGCATGTACCGCCGGCATCGAGGCCCGGCGTGGAGTCCAATGTCGCCGAGGCGTGATCCCGCCCCCCGGGTCCATGCCTGGGGGCACTGGCTAGGTGGGTTCCTCCTCCTGGGGATCCTCGGGGGCGCGGTCGTCGCGGCCGCGGTGGGGCTGTGGCAGAGCCTTGACCTGCGGCAGGTTGCCCCCGGCTTGGCTACCACCCCCAGTCGTCCGCCGGAGCCCGCGGCGGTGTCGCCTGCGGGTTCGCTACACGGAAGGTTCTCTGCGGTGATCCTCCGCCTGTCGAGGAATCGAGCGTTCTACCCGGACGAGAGGTACTACGAACGCGAGGTGACCCGGTGGGCAGAGGTCGTGGCATCCGTCGGAGGACATGTCCGGCAGATCTCATCCCTGGACGACCTGGCCCGGCTCCGGCCGGACGAGCTCCTGGTGCTTCCCGAGGCGCCCTGTCTCTCGGGCATCGAGATCCAGGCGATCCGCACCCATCTGAGGCGTGGTGGGAGCCTCGTGTCCAACTGGGCGGTGGGAGCTCGGGACGCCCGGTGCAATTGGCGCGGGTGGCAGACCGTGGCTGAGTTCTCCGGGGCCCATGACGTGAGAGAGCTCGCGCGGCGCGATGGGCTCTACTTCACGGTTCCCGGCGGACTGCCCCTGTCTCCCGGTCTGGATCCAGGGACCCGGGTGGAGCTCCGCCCGGAGCCTACCCTGGCCCTCAACCAGCCCGGCGCCCGTGTGTACTGGTCTGATTGGGCGCTGAACCCCGCCCCCGATGAGGCCGGCGGAACCAGCGACGTCGCGGCCACGGTCGGCAAAACGCCCGCCGGGGGCCGCATCGCCTGGTTCGGGTTCCACCTTTCCCAGGCGTCCACGCCCCGAGACAGTCTGAACGTCTATCGAATGGTGCAGAACGGCGTGCGTTGGGGAGCCGGCGTACCCATGGCGTCCGTCGCCGCCTGGCCCGACGGACGGAGGGCGGCTCTCGTGCTGGTCCAGGACGTCGAAGCCGAGCACCGTAATGCCCTGGCGCTCGCGAAGCTGCTCAAGGAGCTCTCGCTGCCGGGGAGCTTCTATGCCGTGTCGGGATTGGTGAAGGACGACCCCGAGCTGGCCGAGGCGCTGTCGGAGGCGGGAGAGATCGGCAGCCACTCGGCCGACCACAGACCCGTGGCGGGGCTCGCACTGGACGATCAGCGAAACATACTGCGGCGCGAGTGGGGCGAGATCCGTGGATGGGCCGGCGAGGGCCCGGCTGGCTTCCGGCCACCCGAAGAGTCCTTCGACGCGAATACCCTGCGGGCCTGGGCGGAGTCGGGAGGCCGATACGTCATCGCCACCAACCAGGCCCGCTCCGGAAGCCCTGAGGTGCACGGGTCCGGGAGAGACCAGATGATTCTCCTGCCCAGATTGATGAAGGACGACTACAACGTCTTCGTGCAGGACGGTGCCCTGAAGGCAGATCGCCTCACGGAGGCCTTCCTCGAAGGTGCGAGAAAGATCAGGGCGGTGGGCGGTTTGGCCATCGCGGCGCTCCACACCCAGATCGCCGGTACGGGAAGCCGCCTGCAGGCGGTGCGCGCCCTCGCCGACACCACGCGCGCCAATCAGGACTGGTGGACGGCGCGGGCCGACGAAGTGGCGGACTGGTGGAGGGTTCGCTCCTCCATCGTCGTGCGCTTCCTGGCGCCTGCCGATTCCGATTCCGGCGTTGGCCCCGAGATCGTCGTCGAGGGGCCCCGAGGCGATGACATCGAAGGCCTCTGGCTCGATATCGTGCTCCCCAACGGGGCGGATGACGTCCGTCCCACCGTCAACGGTTCGGCCGTGGCATTCACGGTCACCGAGTGGGGAATCCGCGTGCCGGTGGGACGTCTCCCGGCGGGAGGGGAGCGACTCGTCGCCATCCGGAGCAGTTCCACCTCGGTTCTCGCCGATCCCGAGGGGAGCTGAGGCCATCCGGGCAAGCTGAATCCGACGTCCCCTAGAGGGGTGATCGGAAAGGGAAGTGGGGATTCCTGCCCCCTCGTCCGATGGCCACGCCGGCTACCAGCACCAGGAACGACAGGACCACCGGAAGGAGGCTGCCGTACTCTGGCCCCAGGATCCGGTCCAGCCACTCGACACCCCGCGGAGACAGGAGCCCCCGGAGGCCAACTCCGTCGCCGATCGCAGCGAGCATCGCGGACCCACCTCCCAGGATCACCGCCCACATCGCCGTCGTCGCGCCGATCCCGAGACGACGACACCAGAAGCTCGCCAGGGTTGGGAGCGCCACCCCTCCCACGAACACGGTGTACGCCAGCAAGAGGGAGGAGATGATTCCCCCCTGCGACGCCGCCAGGCTCCACGCGACCAACCCCAGGATGAGGACAAATCCCCGCGTGAGCCGAAGTCGCGTCACGGCCGACGACGGCGTTCCCTGGCTTCGATCACCCGTCGCCAACGGACTCACCACGTTGAGGGCCAGGATCGTCGACGCCGAGACGAGCGTGGTGTCGGCGGACGACATGACGGCCGCCAGGATTCCCACCACGATGACTCCCTTGAGGCCGACGGGTGCCAGCACCGCCAACATGGCCGGAAGGGCATTGTCCGGCGCGAGGTCCGGCTGGTGGGCGCGAATGGCAAGGCCGAGGAGGGCCAGGAGGAGCGAGAGAGGGATGACGGCGGCGGCGGCCATCAACGCGGCGTTCCGGGTGGCCCTCTCGTCTGCCGCGCACAACACGCGGGAATAGATGTCCGGCCCCACCAGATAGGGCATGCCCACGATCACGGGATAGAACACCAGGAGCTCGTACCAGCCGAACCCATCGGACACCGGGAAGCGCCACAGGTCGGGCGGGACAGTCGCGACCCCGGGCCCCTCCACGACG
>JARRLD010000161.1:0-9038 GCA_037387345.1 Gemmatimonadota bacterium | reverse complement strand
GCAGCAGGCGGTGGAGGGAGCCATCATCCGCGCGGTCACGGAAGGCCCCCGGTGAAGCGACTGGTCCTGTTCGATATCGACGGCACCCTGGTCTGGGGCGGCCCGGCCAAGGAGGCGTTTCATCAGGCCATGGTGGAGACGTTCGGAACTGCCGGCGACATCGAGGTCCACAGCTTCGCCGGGAAGACCGATCCGCAGATCGCCCGGGAGCTCCTCAGAGGCGCGGGGATGCACGACGGTGATATCGAGGGCGGCTTTCCGGGGCTCTGGGTACGGTATCTGGGCCATCTCGAGGAGCGCCTGGTGGATCAGCCCATGGACGTGCTTCCCGGCGTCGCGGACCTGCTGGGCCTGGGGCTGCTGACCGGCAACATCGCCGGCGGGGCCCGGCTGAAGCTGCGCTCGGCCGGTCTCCTCGAGCACTTCGTGATGGGGAGCTACGGGTCGGACCACGAGGAACGGGACGAGCTTCCGGCCATCGCGCTGCGCCGGGCCGAAGAGACCTGGGGCGTAACGTTCCCTCCCGAGGACGTAATCGTAGTGGGGGACACTCCCCGGGACGTCCAGTGCGGACGGAAAGAGGATCTGCGCACGCTTGCCGTCGCCACGGGGCACTTCGGGGTCGATGCCCTGGTCGAGGCGGGGGCCGATCACGTGGTCCGGGACCTGACGGACACCGACGGAGTAATGACGGTTCTCACGGCCGGAGCGGGAGATCCGGGTTGATCGGATCTCGGGCCGGAAACATCTTGTGCATCCGGGGAAAGGAAGGGTCGGCGGTCGGCACCCAGGACAGGGCGACCACGATCACGAACGGCCGACGTCCGTCGGCTCCATGGAGGAAGGACACGTGACGAGCAGAGGCCAGCAGCGCAGGAAGGCCCGCGAGACGGGCGGGACCGACATGAAGAAGTTCTACTGGGTCTTCGGAGCCGTGGCGGTCATCGGTGTCGTGGCGGTGGGGTACTCGGTAGGGTCGAGCACGCTGGGCACGGCGGTCACCGAGCCGGTGAACGTGGAGGGGCTCGACGACCTGGAGCGCCTCGTGTCCCTCGCTCAGGGGGTCACCAAGGGCGACCCCAACGCTCCCATCACCATCGCGGAGTTCGCCGACTACCAGTGTCCCGGATGCGGAGCCTTCGCGCTGAGCGTGAAGCCTCAGGTGGAGCTCGCCTACGTGCAGAGCGGGAAGGCCAAGTTCATCTTCTACGATTTCCCCCTCAGAGGCCATCCCCACGCCTTTCTGGCGGCCCGGGCGGCACGGTGCGCGGGGGATCAGGACCGCTTCTGGGAGTACCAGGACGCTCTGTTCCGGAATCAACCGAGCTGGTCGGCCAGGACCGAGGTGGTGGGTGACTTCATCGACTATGCGGAAGCCACGGGCCTGGAGCGCGAATCCTTCGAGGCCTGCCTGAAGAGCGACCGGCACGCCGACGTGGTGACCGCGAACCTCGAGCTGGGCAACCAGCTGGGGATCTCGGCTACGCCCACGATCATGGTGAGCAAGGGCGGCGGCATGGCCCGCCGGTTGAACTACTTCGACTTCCAGTCCGTCCAGCAGGCCGTCGACGCCCTGCTGGAGTCGTCGGGATCCACGGGGAACTGACGCTCGGTGAACGTCCCGACCATGTCGTGGCAAGCTTCGGCGTCGGAGACCGCGGCGTCGGAGGCTCCACCCGTAAACCGGATGGTCATCGCCGTCCTTTCCCTGGTCGGGTTCTTCATCGCGTTCTATCTGTTGGCCCACACCCTCGGGTGGACGGGGCCCCTGGTCTGCGGCGTGGGAGAGTGCAGCACGGTCCAGTCGAGCCGGTACGCCTGGGTCGGACCCGTCCCGGTGTCGGGCATCGGCCTCGTGGGGTATCTGGTCCTCCTGGGGCTTTCGGTCCTGGGGATTCAGCCAGCCTGGCGATCGTCGGGAGGGGTCGGGGTGCTCCTGCTGGGGGCGTCCACCGTCGGTCTGGCGTACTCGGCCTACCTCACGTACCTGGAAGCTGCCGTCATTCGCGCGTGGTGTCAGTGGTGCGTCATGTCGGCGATCCTCGCCACCCTGATCTTCCTGGCTTCCCTGCCCGAGGTGGGTCGCATGAGAAGACGGTCGCCATGAACGACAGTGACGTGAGGGTGCGGCTCCTCTTCGTCGACGAGGGCCACTATCATCACGAAGAGGTGGTGATCCCCGGGACGGCCCTGGGGGATCACGAGCGGCTCATCGACTGCGTTCGGGAGGATCCCGCGGTGCAGCGACAGCTCTACGTTGACGTGGAGCGTCTGTGCGCCGCATGGATCGTGGAGGGGTAGACCCCTAGTACGTCCACCAGGGCGTATCCAGCTCCGGCGGCTGGTGCTGCATGACGTGCAGGGCCATCTCCTTCAGGCGCTCCGCCGTCGACACGGGACCCCGATAGCAGTGTCCCTTGCCCCGACCGTAGGCGAAATAGCCCTCGTAATGGGGGCGTGAGGTGGTCTTCATCCACGCTTCCATCTCCATGACCGCCACGTTGAGATAGAAGTTGTCCATGTCCCCCGTGTAGACATGGAGCTTGTCCACGAGCTTCGGGCCCAGCCACGCCCAGTTGACCTTCAGGTAGTGGAGCAGGTCGTAGCGCTCCCTCCAGTACTCGGCGACCTCTCGGTCGATGACCCCGGTGCGCTTGTCGTACAGCGGTCGGACGTAGCCTTCCTGACCCACCGGCCCGTGGACCGCGGCCCAGATGTCCAGCTGCTGGCCGGAGCGTCCCTTCGTTCCGCTCACCAGCTCGAACCGGTTCCTCTGTTCCGAGGTCAGCCGAACCTCGCCGTTCACCTCGCGGGTGTTGATGGTGGGGACGTGGAACCAGCCCCGATCCTTGTAGAAGGCGTTCTCGTCCTCGTAGATGTTCACTCCTTCTACGTTCGTGAACGTTACGGGGTCGGGGCAGTAGGCCCAGGTGCCGCCGAAGAAGTCCGGATGGAAGATCTGGAGCGCCAGGGCCTCCCAGCCCCCGGTCGACCCTCCGTCCAGGAGTCGGGCCCAGGGACGGCGGATGATCCGGTAGCGTCGCTCCACCTCGGGGATGAGCTCCTGCAGGATGGCATCGCCGTAGGGGCCGTTGTTGGCCGAGTTCACCGCGTAGGAGTCGTCGAAGTACGGGGTCGGGTGCTGGAAGGTGACCACGATCATCCGGGGAAAGTCGTCCGATGTCCACTCTTCCAGCTCGGCGCCGCGGAGAGGATCCGAAAGGGAGAAGTGTCCCTGACGATAGAGCACCGGATAGTTGATGGTCGACGTGTGGTAGCCCGTCGGCAGTCGGACGGTGGCACCCAGGTAGATGGGCCTTCCCCAGAACTCCGTGAGCATCGGACTCTGGAACCGGAAGCGCTGAACCCACTCGGTGTCCTCCGGAATCTCGACAGGCGGGATCACCTGGTTGGCCACGAGGCGGATCGTGTAGCCCTCCTCTGCGTCCATCCGGACGCGCTGAACCTCGCTGTACAGGTTGCCGGGTGAGCGGTTGAAGCGCTGACCCTCCCACTGGTCATCGTGCATCCACAGCACGTGCCCGTCGGAGCGGCGGAACTCCGAGTACAGGCTCACGAAACCCTGAACGAAATACTCTCCGGCGGGGATCTGCCCCAGGCTCTCTACGGGCCATCCCGGATCCGTCCCGTCCATGACGGCGGCCTGCCCCGGACGAAGCCCCACCACGTCCCGGCCGAAGAAGGGCTCCCCGGTCCTGCCGATCTGAAGGCGAGGCTCCCTGTCGGCGGTGCGGGCGATCATGACGAAGACGCGGCCGGTCACGGGCTCGGACCTCACCTCCGGGGGAACGACGATCTCGATCCTGGTCGCCTGCTGGCGGGCCGTCGCCGGAGCGGGGAAGAGGCCGGAGGCGGCGACGGTCAGAGCGGCAGCGGCTGCGGCGCCGAGGAGCGTCGGAGGCGTGTTCATGGGATTCCGGGTCGGGGTTCTGGGTTGGGCGGAGTCTCTCCGCCGGCGTCCGGCCCGTCAATACCGCCTCCCTCCGGATCCGGCTCGTCGTCGAGCGCCGGACTTGCTCCTGGGAGAGGTTCGGTGCAGAGTCGAATCATGGCCCCAGCTACCGTCGAGACCCGCACCGGATCGTCCGCGCTTCCTGGTTGGTGGACCGCGCTCGTCTGCCTGCTGACCGCGTCGCTGGCCGACGCGCCCTCCCTCGTGGCCCAGAGCGGCGCCGGTGCGCAGCGGGACTGCGAGCCGTGCGGCTGGACCCTGGGAGGAGCCGTCGGGCAGGTCCGTCACAGCGTGCTGGGTGTGGTGAGCGGTACCTTGACCGACGGAGGGATCCTCGGGGTGAGCGTCGGGATCGATGCCGACCTGGAGGTCGAGCCGGCTCTGCTGGTCGGGGGGGTGCTGGAGGTACGGATGGCGCCGCAGGTCGCCCTCCGGATGCGGATCTCCGGGGGGGACACCCACGGACGCATCACGGCGGGTACCGCCCCAGGGGGCGGTACGACCCGTCAGACGTACACCTTTTCGAAGCTGGGCCGGATCCGTGTGCTGCTGCTGGACGCGGAGGTCTACTGGTATCCGTGGTCGGGCGCCGGTCCGGTCCTCCCCTACGTGTTTGGTGGCGTTGGCGCCTCGAACTGGAGGATCTCGGGACTCGACGACCTGGGGGCCCTCCCGCCCCTGGTGGAGAGCCCCGTCAGCCTCCCCCCTGTGGATCCGTGGCTGCCCAGCGGAGTGGTGGGCGGTGGGGTCGCCGTCCTCCTCAACGAGTCGCTCTCGATCCGTGTCGAGGCTTCGGATCAGGTCAGCGGCAATCCGTACAGGGACGAGGACTTCGGGATCGGCCCCACGTTCACCGGTACCGCCGCGCCCAAGGACCTCGTGCACAGCCTGGCGTTCTCCGCGGGTCTCTACCTCGGGTTCGGAGGATAGGAGAGCCCCCGGACCAGCGAGTTGGCGCTCGGTCTCAACCTGCCATGAGCTGACGACACCGCTCCAGGGTCCAGTGGCCGACGACCGGCGGCGGCCAGGCATTCCGGGCGGCCCTCTCCACCAGCCGGCTCGCTTCCTGGCGGACGTGGGCGGCGGTCCCCTGGGTCACCCACTCCCTTTTCACGGCGTCGTCCAGCTCCTCCTCATCGAGAATGAGCGCCGCATCCCCATGGGGAGGAAGCCAGACGTCCAGGAAGAGGTCGGTGGTGCTCCATTCCAGCCCGCGGATCTCTGGAGGCGTCAGGAGGTTGGCGTAGAGACCCGTGAAGGTTCCGTCGGATCGATGAAACCGTCCGACGTCGTACCACCTGCCGGGGAACGTGAACCAGACCACCGGCGAGCCCTTCTCGAGGACGACTCCACCGTGGATGGACAGCGGCGGATCGAAATCCACCGACTCCGCCAGGGTGACCTTCACGTCCTCCCCGTCGTGCACGAGAACCTGCTCGAAGATCTGGAGGCGGTCCGGAGGACGGGTGTAATGGATACGAACGCGGGGAAGCTCGATCACGAACGCTCGGACTCGACGGTGGGCGCCACGGCTTCGACGAAGACGTCCATGGTTCCGCCGCAAACAGCCGGGCTCCATGAGAGCAGATCCTCGGTCAGGTCCACCACGAGCCGTTCCGGCCTCCCGGACCCGAGAACCCGATGGGCCGCTTCGATGACCTCGGCCTCGCCGCACCCTCCACCCACGGTTCCGGTAAGGCCGTGACCGGGATCGACCACCAGGCGTGCGCCCACCTTGCGGGGCGTCGAGCCCCGGGTGGACACGACGGTGGCCAGCGCACACGACCGTCCGGCCCTTCGGGCGGCGGCCAGGGCCTCGGCGATGGATCGGTCGTCCTGATGAGTCACGAAGCCTCCTTGTCATCCGCGGATGTGGGTGGCTGGGCCGGGAAGAAGCGCTCGGCCACACGCTCCAGGTCCCGCAGGGAGCCGCCGGCGCCGCCACGGCGCACCTTCACGAGCTCGGCGGCCACGGCAACCGCGATCTCCTCCGGAGTCTCGGCTCCGATGTCGAGCCCGACGGGCGCGTGGATCTCCTCCAGACGACCCCGGGGAAACCCGTCCTCCAGGAGCTGGTGGAAGGTGGCCCGAACCCGGCGCCGGCTTCCGATCATGCCGATATACGCGGGGGGCGAGGGCTCCCGGAGCACGCGGATGAGGCAGTCGTAGTCGTATCGGTGTCCCCGCGTCACGAGCAGGACGTGGGTCCCACCATGGATGGGAACGTCGCTGAACGGCTCGGAGAAGTCAGCGCGCACCACACGAAACGCTTCGGGGAAGCGCTCACGCGTCGCGAAGTCGGGACGGTCGTCCAGGACCCACACGCGGAAGCCCAGCATGGCACCCATGGCGGCCATGGGGCGGGCGATGTGCCCGGCGCCGACGATGACCAGGTCCTGCACCGGGCGTCGGACCTCCAGGTAGACTTCCACCTTCCCGTCCGGCGCTGGGAGGGTCCTGAGGCCGTCGGCGCTGCGGGGGTCGTCCATGGTCTCACGGGCGAGGGAAAAGGCCAGGGCGTCCATCCGTTCCGATCCCAGCGTACCGTGAATGGCATCCACACCCTGGGAATCCCGGGTGACGACGAGGCGAGCTCCCAGCACCTTCGGGGCTTCCGCACGCAAGGCCAATATGCTCACGGCACTGCCGCCGGACTCGACGGTTCGCAGGACGAGGGTTGCCGAGGCGTGGGCATCCAGCGTCATCGCGGTGGTCCCGGAAAGAACGCCGCACGGTATTGCTCCGGCGTGTCGATGTCCGTCACGGCCCCAGGGTCGTGCACGGGAATCAGCAGCGCCTCGTCCAGATGACGGTGGACCACGGTTCTGGCTCCACCCTCCAGCCCCGGGTCCTTCAACTCCGGGAAGAGCGCCGGCCCGAAGATCACCGGGTGGCCGCGCTTTTCACCTACCACGGGCAGGGCGAGAGCTGTCTCGCTCTCTCGGTAGGCGTCGAGGAGCTGCGCCACCGTCTCGGCCGTCAGCAGCGGATGGTCCACGGGGCAGAACGCCACTCCGGGCGCATCCTCCCCCAGACGCTCGAGGACCAGGCGGAGCGACGTGATGGGTCCCTCGCCGGGATCCGGGTTGACGAGCACCGCAGCGCCGGCGGCCTCGGCCTTGCGCACGATCTCTTCCTGTTCCGGGGCCACCACCACCAGGACGGGATCGCATCCCCCGCCGACCAGCGCGCCGACCACGGCAGACAAGAAGGACCGTCCTCCGGCGTCGAGAAGCGCCTTCGGTCTCCCCATACGACTCGATTCCCCGGCGCACGGGATGACACCGGGCACGTGCCGGACGGACGGAGACGGAGGCGGGACGGACCGTCGGCGCCAGAGGACCATCTCAACCCCCGAAGGCGTCGTAGAAGCCCTGATCCCGTCGCGCCAGATCCTCGAGAAGCGGGGCGGGGGCGAACCGCGATCCGTGTCGCTCTTCGAAGTCGCGGGCGTGGTGGAGGAGACGCCTCGTGTGCAGGCTATCCGCGAAACGGAGGAGCCCTCCCCGGAAGGGCGGGAACCCCGTGCCCATGATCATGGCCAGGTCCACCGCGCCGGCGTTGTCCACGATACCGTCTTCGAGGATACGCGCTGCCTCGTTGACCATCCGCACCAGCAGGCGTTGCCGGATCTGGTCGCCGTCCGGTCCCTGCCGCTGCCGGGGGGCGGGGAGCTCCAGCTCGACATAGACCTCCTCGTCCACCCGCTTCTCGCGGCCCTTCTCGTAGACGTAGAAGCCCTTCCCGCCCTTCCGTCCCAGGCGACCACCTTCCCCCAGGGCTACCAGGGCGGGGGCCGGCGCGAACCGGTCTCCCAGGGCCTGGTGCATGGAGGCCCCGGCGTGGGTGGACACGTCGATCCCCACCTCGTCGATGAGGCGAAGGGGCCCCATGGGCATCCCGAAGGCTCTTGCGGCCCGGTCGATGCTCTGGATCCTGGCCCCCTCGCCCAGGAGCCATCCCGCCTCGTTCAGATACGGACCGAGAATGCGGTTCACCAGGAAGCCGGGTCCGTCCCGCACCACGACAGGCACCTTGCCCAGGGCCACGGCGAAGCGGTACACCGTCGCCAGGCAGGCATCCGAGGTACGCCTGCCCCGCACCACCTCCACCAGGGGCATGCGGTGCACAGGGTTGAAGAAGTGCATTCCGCAAAAGCGCGTGGGGTCCTCCAGATCCTGGGCCATGGCGTCTACGGAGAGCGACGACGTGTTGGTCGCCAGGATGCAGGTGTCCGCCACCTTCCGCTCCACCTCGTCGAGGACCGCTCGCTTCACGTCGAGCTTCTCGGCCACGGCCTCCACCACGATGTCCAGCGCACTGAAGCCGGCGAAATCCAGGCCTCCCGAGATCAGCTCCATGCGATGGTCGGCCTCCCGGGGCGACATCCGGTGGCGTTGGACGGCTCTGTCGAACAGGGACCGGGCGTGTTGGAGCCCTCCGGTCACGGCCTCATGCCGGATGTCCTTCATGCGGACGCGCACGCCGCGGTGGGCAGCAAGCTGGGCGATGCCGCCGCCCATGACCCCGGCCCCCACCACGCCGAGGGCCGTCACGGGTCGGACGGCGACGCCCGCGGCCTCCACACCCGTACTCTTCCTGGAGGCCTCCCGGAGCCGGAAGACGTGAATGAGGTTCTTGCAGACCGGGGACACGACCAGCTCGCTTCCCGCGCGGGCTTCGGCATCGAGGCTGCGCGCCACGCTGCGCCCGAGGTTGTCCCGTAGCACCTCCAGGATCCTCATGGGCGCGGGGTAATGACCTCCGGTGGTGGAGCGCACCTTCTTCCTCGCGCGGGCGAGGATCACCCGGCGTCCTGGAGCCGTGTCTTCCAGAAGACGCTTCGCCAGCCCCCGCCTGGGGATCGACGAGCGCGCTGGCGCCTCCATCAACGCCAGGGCGTGATCGGACACCTCGTTACGGAAGGTCTCGGCGGGGAGGATGTCGCCTGCGAAGCCGATCCGTTGCGCCCGGCGGGCGGACATCTGCTTTCCGGTCAAGAGGAGGTCCAGGGCGGCCTGCAGACCTACCAGGCGCGGCAGCCGGGTGGTGCCCCCCCAGGCGG
>JARRLD010000160.1:0-8722 GCA_037387345.1 Gemmatimonadota bacterium | reverse complement strand
TGGAGCCGGCTGAACAACAACCTGCCCCGAGCGCCGGTGGACGACCTGGAGGTCCACCCCCGGGACAACGACCTTGTGGCGGGGACCCACGGTCGTGGGATCTGGATCCTGGACAACGTCTCCGCCCTGTCGGGCCTGAGCGAGGAGGCAAGCCGGGAGCCCGCCGTGCTCTTTCCCGTGGTCCCCGCCACGCTCTTCCAGTACAACGTGGACGTCCCGTCGCAGGGCCAGGGCATTCTCAGGGCCTCGAACCCGCCCTTTGGAGCGGTCCTGGACTACTGGCTCGGGGAGGAGGTCGAGCGTGGGGTCCGGATCCGGATCGAGGACCCGGTGGACGGATCGGTCCTGCGGGTGCTGGAGGGCTCGGGGACCGCCGGCTTCAATCGGGTGATCTGGGACTTGCGGCATCAACCCGTGCCTCACGACACCACGGTCTTCGACCCGCCTGCTCTGGACGTGGGACCACGCGGGCCCCTGGTGATGCCCGGAACCTACCGGGCCCGCCTCACCGGGCTGCAGCAGGGCGGCGATGACACCGAGGTGGAGGTCCGCTGGGATCCCATGATGCCCCTGCCCGATTCGGAGATCCGTGCCCGATACGACTTCACCATGGCGCTGTATGCGCTACAGCAGGTCGGGTATCACGCGCAGGTGCAGGCCGGACAAATCGCGGATGCGGCGCAGGAGGCCGTGGACTCGTTGAAGGCGCTGCCCGACAGCAAGGCGGACACCCTTGGAGAGGCCGATACCACCCAGGTGGCCCTGGCCGACAGCCTGCTCGGAGAGATCCGCGTGGCCGCGTCGGAGGTGCGGAGACGGAACCGTGACCTGCGTGGCTGGTGGCGTGGGCTCATCGGTGAGTTCGACGGAGGGCCGAGCACCATCGGGAGCCTCACGGGACCCAACGACTCCCAGCGGGAGCGATTGTCCTGGACCGAAGAAGCCTTCGCCGATGGGGTGGCGGACCTGGACGAGGTCGTCGGGCAGGTGATTCCGGCCCTGAACGGAATCCTGGCCGGGAAGGGGATCTCCGCGGTGGAGATCCCCGAGCGCGGCTCGGGGCTCAGCCCACGATCACCCCGAGCTTCTCGGCGCTGAGCTCGGCAACGCGCTTCTCCAGCGCCTCACGGGACTGGCAGTGCACCTGGTTGCCGCTGGTCGTACGGGGCTTGCCGTACGCGTCCACAGTGGTGGTCACGACGGTGCTCCCCTCCGGGCCAGCGGAGAGCGTGGTGACGACGGAGAGCCGGATCTCGTAGAGATTCGCGAGTTGGCCCGAGAGATTGGTGCCGCAGTCGAGGTAGTTCCCCATGCGCCGGCCCTCGATCCGTCGAGCCCAGTAGCCGGGGTTGCCGATCTCGGGGACGCGGGGGTCGAGGCGGGTGACAGGGATCTCGAGCTCCTCGAAGACTGAGGGTAGCACCTGCCACACCTTGTCGGTCGGTGCCAAAACCACGCTCTGGCCCACACCGGCCTGGGTGTACATCTCGACGGAGGCGTTGCCCACGCGGAGAACCTGCCGGGTCGGGGCGGCCCGGTCCGGCGGGTCCGACGAGGGCGAAGAGGCGCACGCCGCCGTGACACCGACGAGGAATCCGGTGGCGAGGGCCGCGAGAGCAGAACCCGGGGCGGGGCGTCTGCGGGGCTGGGAGATCGTCGTCATCATGTCGTGCTCCTCCTCCGGGAGTCAGCCGCCCGGTTGTGTGATCCGGAAATCTCTGGGAGGCGTTGCGCCCATCAGGTGCTCGACGAAGTAGTCCCACCGCCTCCGGACCACGTACGGCTCGTTCAGATTATGGGCGCGGTTGGGCAGGACGGGAAAGTCGAACGTCTTGTTGGCCTTGATCAGCGCATCGGCCACCTGGATGGTCATGGCCGGGTGGACATTGTCATCCATGTCGCCTGTCATGAGAAAGAGCTTGCCCTCCAGGTTCTCCGCAAGCGACGCGTTCACCTGGCTGGCGTAGTTGTCGGTACCCCTGAGGGTATCCCTGACGAAGAGACCCTGGTACTTCTCCGCGTAGGCCGCGTGATAGGTGCGGTTGTCGTGGTTGCCCGACGTGGACACGGCGACCTTGTACACGTCGGGGTGGCGGAGGATGGCATCCGTGGAGGCAAAGCCCCCGCCGGAGTGCCCGTAGATGCCGACCCGGTCGAGGTCGAGGAAGGCGTGGCGGGCCCCGAGCTGACGCAGCGCCGCCACGTGATCGGGGATGCCGTTGTCGCCCAAGGCGGCGACCAGCCCACCCCCCTGGGACGTATAGGGGCGGAGGAACAGAGGGGCAGAACACCCACGAACGGTTCGCGGCGGAAGACCGGGCCCTGCTCCTCAGGTTTCTCGGATCGCGGTAGGAGCCGGATCGAGGGGGACAGGGGCGTCGTGGACTCCCACGGGTTGAAGTCGGCGGATCAGGCTGACAAGATCTCCCCATGATCCAGTTGTCGGAGGTCGCCAAGTACTACGGCGACAAACGGGCCCTGGGGCCCGTGTCATTCGAGATCCCTGTGGGGAGCACGGTGGGATTCCTGGGCCTCAACGGCGTCGGGAAGACGACCCTCCTGCGGATCCTCGCGTGCGATCTGCGGCCCTCGGCCGGCGTGGCCCGGGTGGACGGCGTGGACGTCCTGGACGATCCCCACGCGGTGCGCAGGAAAGTGGGCTACCTGCCGGAGGACCCGCCCCTGTACCGGGACATGACCGTGGCGGGATACCTGGAGTTCGCCGGACGCATCAAGGGACTGGACCCTTCCGAGGTCACCGCCCGCATCCCCGCCGTGGAAGAGGCGACCCACCTGACCCACATGCACCACGAGCTCATCCGTCACCTGTCTCACGGATACCGGCAGCGGGTGGGGGTAGCCCAGGCCCTGGTCCACGACCCCGAGGTCCTGATCCTGGACGAGCCCACCAACGGATTGGACCCGGTACAGATCCGGGAGATGCGGGACCTGATCCGGGGTCTCCGCGGATCCCACACCATTCTGATCTCCAGCCACATCCTTCCCGAGATCAGCGAGACCTGCGACGAGATCCTCATCCTGAATGACGGCGAGATCGTCGCTTCGGGCACCGAGGGTGACCTCTCCGAGCGCGTGTTGCGCTCCACGGGCACCACCGTGGAGGTCAAGCTGCCGGACGATGGCGCCGGGGTCGACCCGGCGGAGTCCATGCTGGGCCTGTTGCGCCAGATCCCCCACGCGTCGGGGGCGAGCCTGGCGGATCGGGGCAGGGCCACATTGACGTTCAGGGTGGACGGCAAGGGTGACCTGAGGGCGATGGTCTGCCGGACTCTGGTGGAGGCGGGGCACGAGGTGGTGCGCCTCGACCGCGCCCACAGGGAGCTGGAGGGGATCTTCGTGGAGCTGGTAGGGGGGGCGCAGTGAACGGTACCCTCGTGATCTTCCGGCGTGAGATCGGCGCCTATCTCAGGTCCCCCGTGGGCTACCTGGTGGCTGCCGTGGTCCTCCTGCTGGACGGGTTGCTCTTCTATGCCCAGGCCCTGGGTCCCTCGGCGGGAGAGCGTCTTTCCGGGGAGGTGTTGGCGGCGTTCTTCTACAATGCCAGCGGTCTCACCGTGGTGGCCGCGGTGGTTCTGTCCATCCGACTCATCGCCGAGGAGCGTCAGACCGGCACCCAGGTGCTCCTCAACACGTCGCCGCTCAGGGATTGGGAGATCGTCCTCGGCAAATACCTGTCCGCGCTGGCGTTCCTCACGGGCATCACCCTCGTGACCCTGTACATGCCGCTCCTCATCCTGGTGAACGGCAAGGTATCCGTCTCTCAGATCCTCGTGGGATACCTGGGTCTGGTGCTGCTCGGCTCCGCGGTGCTGGCCATCGGGGTGTTCGCCACGGCCCTCACCCGGCACCAGCTCGTGGCCGCCGCCGTCGGATCCGTGGTGGTCGCCACGTTCATGTTGTTCTGGCCGCTGTCCCAGGTCGTGGGGCCGCCGGTCTCGCTGGTCTTCGCCGCCCTCGCCCTCCACGGGAGACACTTCGCGGGATTCCAATCGGGCCTCCTCCACACGCGGGACGTCTTCTACTACCTGGCCGTGACGTATTTCTTCCTGCTGGCCGCCACCAAGGTCATGGAGGCGAAGCGATGGGAGTGAGTCGTCGTGGGCTGACGTGGTGGGTGGTGGGAGGTCTGGCCGCCGTGTTCGTGGCGCACAGGATCGTTCACGACTTCACGCCCGTACGTGCTCCGTTGACGGCGGCCGGCCTCATCGCGGTTTTCGGTGGAGCATTCTGGCGTGTACACTGCTGGCGTAAGGCGGAGGGCGACCAGCGGGGCGTGGAGCGCGTGTTCGCCCTGGCCTATGTCGGATGTGCGGTGGCCCTCGTCGGATTCCTGGTAGGGACCGAAGACGGAGTCCGGTGGCTCGGCCTCGAGTTCACGGATCCACTCCTGGGTCTCCGCTTCCGCCGGGGCTTCCTCGTCGGGTCGACCATCGTCCTCGCGGCGTCGCTGCTCCCCGCGTTGGCCGCCCAGTGGTCCCTGCGGATCTGGGAGCGTGACGAGCCGGGAGCCGCGCGCGTGGAGTCCATGCGGGTGCGGGAATCTGCTACCGCCGCCCTCAGCGTGGCGTTGGCGGGCGCGTTTCTGGCGGTGGGCGCGTACGTGACGGCCGCCCACGACCGGACCTTCGACGCCAGCTACTTCAAGACCTCCACACCCGGCTCCGCCGTCCAGGAGATCGTCCGCACCATGGCCGAGCCCCTGAGGGTGCTCCTGTTCTTCCCGGAGGCCAACCCGGTCAAGGACGAGCTGGCCACCTACTTCCGCCAGCTGAGCGCGGCGACGGGGAACGTCGAGGTGGAGACGTACGACCGGCTCTCGCAGCCCCTGTTGGCCGCGGAGTACGAAGTCCGGGACGACGGCACCGTCATCCTGATGCGGGGGGATCGTCAGGAGCGCCTGTACCTCCCAGCGCAGCTGGGCTCCGCCCGCGGGCGCCTCCGCGTCCTGGACGGCGAGATCCAGTCCGAGCTGCTGAAGCTGCAGAGGAACCAGCTCTTCGCGTACATGACGGTGGGTCACGGGGAATTGAACGACCCCTTCCGGGAGGGGGCGAGGGATGCCTCGGGGGACGAGCCTTCCGTCGCCGCTCTGCGGAGCCTGTTGGGGCTGCTGAGCTACCAGGTGCGTGACCTCGGGTTGAGGACGGGGCTCGGAAGCCAGATTCCCGACGATGCCTCCGTGCTGATGGTCCTCGGTCCGCGGCGACCCTTCCTCGACGAGGAGATGTCCGTCGTGGAGGAGTACATGGAGCGCGGCGGCTCTCTCCTGCTGGCGCTCGAGCCGGACTCGGACTTCGACCTGGGGGGACTTCGGGAAGACCTGGGTGTCGAGTACGTGCCCACCACCCTCGCGGACGATCAGAGGCACCTGCGTCAGACCCGCACCCTCGCGGACCGACAGCTCATCGTCACGGATCGTTTTTCGGCCCACGCGGCAGTCACGACGGCGAGTCGAAGGGGTGTCGGTTCGGCCATCCTGTTGCCCGGATCGGGCTACCTCACCGAGGTGACCGACATGGAGGGCCCATCGCGTCGCTTCGTGATCCAGACCATTCCGTCCACCTTCGCCGACGTCAACGGAAACCTCCAGTTCGATGAGGGATCCGAGTCCCGGGGGAGCTTCAACCTGGCAGTGGCCGTCGAGGGGCCCGACCTGCCGGACGGTGGCCCCATGCGGAGCCTGGTCTACGCGGATGCCGACATGTTCTCCGATCCGGTGCTGACGAGCCTCGGGATGAACGCCGCCATCGTGGCTGACGGGATCCGTTGGCTGGGTCGGGAGGAGGAGTTCGCCGGCGAGACCGTCTCGGAGGAAGACGTGCCCATCGTACATACCCGCGCCGAGGACGTGGCGTGGTTCTACGCCATCATATTCGGCGCTCCGACCCTGATCCTCGCCCTGGGGCTGGTGGTGGTCTATTCTCCCCGGTGGGCGCGAAGGAGGCGAGCGGCATGAAAGGCGTGACCCTCCACGGGGGCCTGCTCCTGCTCGCGCTTCTCCTGGCCTACCCCACGTGGACACGGGAGCGCACGCGGCCCACCGACGTCCAGGGGGCCGTGATCTGGGAGCGGGACACGACCGAGGTGGTGTCGATCACCTATCGGTCGGCAGCCCGGGAGGTCGAGGTCTCGCGGCGCACGGAAGACGGCGACGCGTATCTGTGGGGTCGGGAGGTCGTACCCGGCTCCGGATCGGACTCGGCGATGTCCGACACGCTGCAGTACCCGGTGGGAGTGGCGGGAGGAGAGCTGGTGAGAGGTCTGGCCGAGCTACGGGTGATCCGCGATCTCGGAGTGGTGGATTCCACGCGGACCCGGGAGTACGGCCTGGACGACCCATCCGCGTCCATCGCCGTGGGATTCGTCGATGGGGAGCGGGACATCGAGGTGGGGGACTCCATCTACGGGGGGTCGGATCGCTACGGGAGGGACTCCTCCACCGGCAGGGTCTTCGTCCTGCCCGGCTCCCTCGTCCGACCGCTTCGGATCGGCTCCGGGGCGATCCGGGAGCGGGCCGTCCACTATTTCCCGGATGCGGACGTCGCACGCGTCCGGGTCGAAGCCCTGGGCCGGGAACGCGACATGACCCGATCCGACGGTGGCGCCGGGGAGGCGGCCGTCTGGACGGAGCCCGACAGCACCGGTCCGCCGGACCTCACCTTCGGGAACTTCATGGAGCGCCTGGGCCAGCTCGCCATCGCGGGATTCGAGGACGAGGTGCCGGAGGCGTCACTGCAACAGCTGCTGCGCGTCGAGTACGTGGGGTCCGACGAGCAGGTGCTGGGCTTCCTCGAGCTGTTCCGTGACGTGGCAGGCGGGACGTACTACCTGCGGAGCGAACGCACGCGGGTGCCTGCGCGTACCGTCCAGACGTTCGCGGAGCGCATCGAGCAGGATCTCTCCCAGATCTTCTAGGCACCGGACGGCCGCTGGGCCCGTGATGATGACGGGCCTCACGGATCGCGACATCGGCATGGCGGGCGGCCGCGCCTCGTTCTTGCCGGATAGGTCGGTGCCCGGCCGGTAAGGTCGTGGTCAGGGGTGCGTAGGAACAAGGACGCGGAACGAGACCGGTGCTTGAGGGGGCTGGCCATGAGAGGCCTGGTCGCGGTGGCGACGCTGATCCTGTCGGCATGGCTGCCGATGGAGACGGCGGCTCAGCGGGGGCGTTCGCCCGACGGGGTGGTCGCGGGTCAGGTGCTGGACGCGGATACGGAGCAGCCTCTGCTCGGTGCCGAGGTGGGGTTGGAGGGCACTGACCTGAGGGTGGTTACAGGCGACGACGGGCGGTTCCGGTTGGTAGGCGTCTCGGGTGGAAGCTACAGGCTCTGGGTCCGGCGCATTGGTTACCAGGAACGGTTCGACTCTTTGATGGTCCCGCCGCAGGCGCTGGTGGGGGTGACCATTGTGTTGTCCACGGATCCCATCGTGCTGGAGGAGCTCGTCGTGACGGTGCGCTCTCCGGCCCTGGCTCGGCACGGCTTCTACGCCCGCCAGGAGCAGCGCTACGAAGGCATCTTCATCGATCGGGCGGAGATCGAGCGCCGGCAGCCCCAGTCGGTGACGGACATCTTCAGGAATGTTCCCGGCCTTCGGGTGACGTCCGGTGGGATCTACGGATCGAAGGTGTTCGTCGACCAGCGGGTGTCGTTCAACGACGCCAACCTGCGCGGATGCGAGCCGCTTCTGTGGCTCGACGGCATCCGCTCCACCATGCCGATCTACGATCTGATGCGGGCCGAGGAGATTGAGGGGATCGAGATCTACTCCGGTGAAAGCGCACCGGGGAAGTTCAACCACCGCTGCGGCACCATCGTCATCTGGACACGGTATCCATTCGGCAGACCGACGACCGGTTCCCCACCGCGTGGGGATCGTCGGCCTCTGACTGTGCCTCGAACTGCCCGCGTCGAAGTGGCGCTCCAGGCTCCGCGACCACCACGACATCCAGCCGTGCATCACAGTCAGTAGGCCGGATCCGACCGAGGATCCGCACCATCCTGACTCAGGTTCTCAGACCGATCCTGCCCTCAGACGTCGTTCCGAACGTGGGGCGGGGCCTGACGGCCCGCGCCCTGTCGGCTACCGTCCCGGCCCCAGCAGCACCGCGTTCATGAAGAGCAGCATGGTCGCCTCGGTGTAGGCGCGGTAGTTGGGGTCTTCCGCGAAGGCGACGACCTGCCCGCGTCCCATGGGCTGGAGCAGGAGAAACGCCTTGTTGGCCAGCTGCGGTCTTCCTTCCTCCCACACCACGCCGGCCAGGACGAGATCGTCCAGCCCACCGTAGCGCCCCACGTTGCTGCCGTCGTCCAGCGTGAGGGGACGGAACACCCGGGAGCCGTCCACGAGGGCACCGATCCGACCGTCGGTGCCAGCGGCGAGCCAATGGTCCATGTCCAGGAGGACCGTGAGGATCGCTCCGGGCACCGCCTCGGGGGCCTCATCGGCGGGAGCGATTTGCTCCAGGTAGTCGATGGGCTGTTCGGGCGTGTCCCCGCTTGGAGCGTCCTCTCCCTCGAGCCGGCCGTCCCGGCGCTCCGCCGCGGTGGACAGCAGGCCCTCGCGAGTCGCCCAGCGGGAGGATTCGGCCATGGTGATGAGGGTGCCCCCGTCCCGGATCCAGCCCCGGATCCGCTCGAGGAGGCCGTCACCCACGGCGCTCTGGTAGCTCCCGCTGGGGAAGACGAGGACGTCGTAGTCG
>JARRLD010000159.1:0-11941 GCA_037387345.1 Gemmatimonadota bacterium | reverse complement strand
TCTCCTTCGAGGTTCGTGCGAGCAGGAACATCCAGTCGGCCCGCATCCCACAGCTGGTCCAGGTCTTCTGGCCGTTGAGCACGTAGTGATCGCCATCGCGCTCGGCTCGCATTTGTAGCGCCGCGAGGTCCGAGCCGGCATTCGGCTCCGAGTAGCCCTGGGCCCAGATCACGTTCGCGCTGGCGATCCCGGGCAGATGGCGTGCCTTCTGCTCCTCGCTGGCCTCCTTCATGAGGACCGGGCCCAGCATGTGGACGCCGTTCGGGTTGATGAGCGGTGCGCGGCGGTACGCCAGCTCTTCGCGGACGATGACCTGCTCCAGGATGCCGAGGCCGCCCACTCGGCCGATTCGGCGCCCTCCTCGTGCTCCGGGGGCAGCTCGGCGTCGAGGAACGCGCGTAGCTCGTCTCGCAGCGCCTCCTGTGCCGGGGTCAAGCGGAGTCTCACGAGATTTCCCTCCGGGTCGAAGTGATGGCGGGCCGTGTCGCGATGAGGGTAGGGCGGCTCAACGCGGGTTGCGCTTCGCCTCCATCTCGTTGACCGCCGGAATCACCTCCTTGGCGAAGAGCTCCATGGAGTGTCGCACGTGCTTCGGGTCCATTGCACCGCCGCGACTCATGCGAAGCATGAGGTTGCTCCAGCCCATGTCGACGACGCGCTCCATCTTCTGGACGACGGTCTTCGGATCGCCGATCAGCGTCAGGTCGAGGTTCAGGATGTCCTCGTAGGCTTGTGTGTCGTGGGCGTCGAACCAGTCTCGATAGGTGATGTAGTCCTGCGGCACTTCACCGCCGCGCTCGAAGGGATCGGAGTACTGCTTGTGTGCGTCGAGTGAGGCCTCGGTGCTCTCCCGCGGATAGTCACGAGCGAATGCGAGATCTTCATGGACGAAGGCGTTCAGGAGCCCCCAGACCTGCTCGGTCCCCGTGGCCAATCCGCGCTTCTCGTGCGACTGGATGAAGAGCTCGAGTCCCTTTGCCAGCTCCGGGTCGACCTGGTAGGGGTTGCCGATCAGTGCGCGGTAGCCCTCTTCCGCGATCCACTCGAAGCTCGAGGGCGTCTTCATCACCGTGCAGTAGACCGGGACCTCCGACTGAACGGGTCGCGGGTGCAGCCGCACGTCTTCCAGCTTCCAGAACTGGCCGTCGTAGCTGAAGCTCTCCTGGGTGAGCAGCCCGTGGATGATGGTGACCGCCTCGCGGAAGCGAGCGGTGCTCTCGTCCATCGATACGCCGAAGCCGCGGAACTCGTGCGCCTGGTAGCCGCGACCGAAGCCCGCGTCGAAGCGACCATGGCTGATCACGTCCACCATGGCGATCTGCTCTGCGAGGTTGATCGGGTGGTGGAAGGCCGGGACGATGCAGGCGGTACCGATGCGGATGCGCTCGGTCTGGGCGGCGATGGCGCCCGCCGCGACCGGAAGACTCGCGATCATTCCGTAGGGCGAGAAGTGGTGCTCGGCGAGCCAGACCGAGTCGTAGCCGAGCTCCTCGGCCCAGCGCGCTTCCGCCAGCATGTGGTCGAAGATGTCGCGGTCGGTGGCATGCGGCGGCTTGTCGCCGAGCAGAAAGATTCCGAATTTCATGAGAGTGGGGCCCCCTGGCGTGTGATCGGATTGGGTGGGGCCAATGTTGCACTAACTGCAAATATGCTGTCAATGCATCAATTGCCCCACGGGGCCTGCGTTGGTGGGATCCCAGCGACCAACTCGGGGTGTGGCGTGAGTTTGCGAACACGACCCTGTGAGGGCGGTCTGGCTGATCTGCGCACCGCTCGGCCTCTGGCCCTCCGAGACGGGGAACTTCAAGGTCCGACGGGCCTGCTCGGACGGCGCGGCCGGAAGCGCGGCAGCGTGACCTCGTCGCTGACATCGTCGAAGACGACCTCCACCTGCATGCCGATGCGAATCGCCTCGTTCGGGCAATCGACGACATTCGAGTGGAAGAACGGCCCCTCCTCCAGCTCCACCACGACCACGTTGTAGGGCACCCGATCGGCGAGATCGGCGCGATAGGCCTGATGCACGATGGTGAAGGTGTGGATCACGCCGCGCCCGCTCACCCGCACCCATTCCATGGCCTCGCGCCCCGAGTCCGGATCGCTGACTGCGGGCCAGTGGTAGCGCCCGGTCACGCCCGACCGCTGCAGCAGGAATTCATGACGTCGACATCCATCCCAGAACGGCCGGTCGAGATCGTCCGGTGCGTAGTCGAGCGGATCTCGAACCCTCCGACTCACAGGCCCCTCCCGAGCAGCGCAGTCGCGTGCGCCCAGGTGTTCTGCACGCCGCCATTGCCTCCGTGGCCGCTCACGAGAGCGACTTCCGCGCCGTCCACCTGCGTGGCACCTCCATGACCCCGAAGCTGCAGGATGGCCTCGACCATGGCGGTGAATCCGGTGGCGTAGTAGCCCGAGAGCGGACCTCCGCTCGTGTTGGTCGGGATCTGGCCGCCCGGGCCGGTCTCGCCGGCGGCGACGAAGGGCCCGCCCTCACCCGGCGCACAGAAGCCGTACGCCTCGAGCTGCATGACCACCGAGATCGTGAAGGGGTCGTAGAGAGCGGCGACATCCACCGCTTCGAGGCCGACTCCTGCCTCGGCGAACGCGCGCGCCTTCGCGGGTGCGATGTCGTCGTGGTGCCCGTAGACGCTCTTGTCGTACCAGTTTCGGATGTTGTGGCCCGTGCCTGTGCCGAGCACGCGGACCGGCGCACCGCGCAGGTCGCGCGCCCGCTCCCGCGTCGCGACGATGACGCAGACGCCGCCGTCGGTGTCGCGGCAGCAGTCGAGCAGACGCAATGGGTCGCAGATCATGCGAGACGATTGATGGTCCGCGAGGGTGATCGGACGCTCGAATCCGAGCGTGCCGGGGCGCTTCGCGGCGTAGCCTCGCTGGGTAACCGCGACGGCTCCCAACTGCTCCGATGTCGTCCCGTACAGGTGAATGTGGCGCTGAGCGTGGAGCGCGTGGCTCGCGGCCGCGCCCAGCATCCCGTAGAGCGCGGGGTAGCCGTAGGCGTAGCCGCCGAGCCCGGTGCCCGACCCGGTCCTCGAGCCCGACGGCGCTCTCAATGCCGACGGCGCGAAGCCGTAGCAGAGAGCGACGGTCGACGCCTGGCCGAGCGCGAGCACGCCACGCGCCGCGATGAGTGCCGAGATCGCGGTCGCGCCGCCCGCCCAGATAGCGGAGATCCTCGAAGGCCGCGCCACCGTGGCACGCGACATAGCCGTCGACGTCGCTGCGTCGGAGACCGGCGTCGGCGAGCGCGAGCTCCACGGCCTCGCGCCGCAGCTCACGCTCCGGGATCCCCAGGTTGCGCCCCTGCTGCGTGACCCCGACACCGACGATCACCGCATCCCGTGTGCTCAGTTCGGCCACATGACGACCTGCAGCTCCGTGTACTCCTCGAGACCGAAGCGTCCGTTCTCGCGACCGATGCCCGAATGTTTGAAGCCACCCGACGGCTTCTGGAACGTGTTGGTGGCCCCGTTGATCGAGACGCCACCCGTGCGGATCCGCTTCGCGATCTCGATCGCCCTTCGCTTGTCCTCCGACAGGACGCCACCGAAGAGGCCGTAGTCCGAGTCGTTCGCGATGCGGATGGCCTCCTCCTCGTCTTCGAAGGGGATCACCGAGACCACCGGGCCGAAGATCTCTTCCCGCGCGATCCGCATGTCCGGCCGGACGTTTCCGAAAATCGTGGGCTCGACGAACCAGCCGCGCTCGAGTGCTTCCGGGCGCCCGCCGCCGATCGCCAGCTCCGCGCCCTGTTCGATGGCCGATGCGATGAAGCCCTCGATCTCTTCCCGTCGTTCGGGCCGAATGACAGGACCGAGCATCACGCTGGGATCCGACGGATCCCCGATCTTCACGACCGCGTTGACGAAGGCCACCATCTTCTCGACGAGCTCGTCGTGCCGCGATCGGCTGACGAGCACGCGGCTATTCATCGCGCAGCCCTGTCCGGCATGGAAGAAGGCCGTCGAGGCGGCGTTCGGGACGGCCGGGCCGAGCTCGTAGTCGTCGAGGACGACGAGCGCGGATTTGCCCCCGAGCTCGAGGTGCACGCGCGTCATGTGTCGGGCGGCGCTCTCCATGATCCGCTTGCCCGTCGCGTTCGAGCCGGTGAAGCTGACTTTGTCGATTCGGGGGTCGGCGACCAGCGCGGGACCGATCTCCGCAGACTCACCGCAGACGACGTTCAGAACGCCCGCCGGGAGCCCGGCCGCCTCGGCGACCTCGGCGAGCAGGAGATCGACGAGCGGGCCCCAGGGCGAAGGCTTCACGACCATCGTGCATCCCGTCGCAATGGCGGGCGCGATCTTCTGGGCCGTGACCCAGAGCGGATAGTTCCAGGTCGGGATCAGCGCGCACACGCCGACGGGCTGACGCACGAGCAGCGTGCTCACGAGGTTCGAGCCGGCCGGCGTCTGGTGCTCGACGAGCGGCAGGAGGGACTCGAACTCATAGGTGCGAGCGAGCTCGGCCATCGTGCGGAAGAGCTGGATCGGTTGGTCGAGCTGGGGGCCGTGGGTCACGAACTCGGCGCCGTGCGCGGCGACCAGGAGATCGCGGAATTCGTCCCTTCGCGCCTCGATTCCGTCGGCGATGCGATCGAGGATCGCGGCCCGCTCGGCGACCGGCGTGCGCGGCCACACTCCAGCGTCGAAGGTCCGCCGCGCAGCCTCGATCGCCCGCCCAACGTCCGCAACCGACGCATCCGGCGCCTGCGCGATCTCCTCTTCGGTCGCGGGGTTCGGAAGGGCGTAGCTCCGGCCCGAGTCGGCCTCGAGCCACTTGCCGTCGACGTACATCCGCCAGGTCTTCATCACCACTCCCGTTGGTGCCGCGGTCCGCTCGCGGTCGTGTCTCGCTAGAGCACCCCGTTCTCGCGGAGCGCGCCGATTTCGTCCCAGTCGAGACCCAGCTCGAGCAGTACCTCTTCGGTGTGCGCACCACACTCCGGCGCGGGCGCGAGCTCCGGAATGACCTCGTCGAACTGGCAGGGGTTCGAGACCAGCTCGTAGGGATCGCCGTCGTTGCCGTCAACCCGCGTCAGGTAGCCGTTCGCGCGCGCCTGCGGATCGTCGCGCAGCTCGCGCACGCTCTGCTGCGGCTCCCATGCGGCGTCGAGGCTGGCGAGGCGCTCGCGCCACTCGGCCAGCGTTCGGGTCGCGAATACGGCTTCTAGATCGTTCGCGCACTCGGTCGCGTGCTGCCGGCGGACGTTCGCATCGATGTAGCGGGGATCGTCGATCCACTCAGGGTGGTCGAGGTGGCGGCAGAAGTCCGCCCAGTGCCGGTCGGCCTGGAGCATCACGAGGGCGAGAAAGCGTCCGTCCTTCGTCCGGTACGTGCCGGTCAATGGATTCGCGACCGGACCGCGCATCAGCGCGTGCGGATCGTAGGCGGGGCTCGCGCTGTACACGATGTCCGACGACATCACCCACATGGCGGTGCCGAGCAGCGACACGTCGACGACGGATGGCTCGCCGCTTCGCTCGCGGCGAAAGAGTGCGGTCGCGATCCCGAAGGCGAGGTTCATCGCGCTCGTGTGATCCCCGTAGCCGGGGCGCTGACCGACGGGACGCTCCGCGTCCAGAGCGGTCAGCGAGTGCGCGACGCCTCCACGCGACCAGAAGGCCGACATGTCGTAGCTGGGCTTGTTGGCGTCGGCCCCGCGTACGCCGACCCCGTGGCCGCGCGCGTAGACGAGCTTCGGGTTGCGCGCACGGAGAGCGTCGACGGTGAGGTCGAGCCGCTCGAGGGCCGCGGGACGCAGGCTCGTAAGGAAGACGTCCGCCGTCTCGACGAGACGCAGGAGAAGGTCACGACCCCCCTTCGCCTTGACGTCGAGCCCGACGCTGCGTTTGCCTCGATTGTTCTGCTCGATGCCGAGGTTGGGTCCGCTTCCACCGGCGCCGCCGAGACCCTGCGTCCGCAGGCCTCGTGCCGGGTCGCCCTGTCGTGGGTGCTCGACCTTGATCACGTCCGCACCGAGGTCCGCGAGCAACGCACCGGCCGACGGCACGAACACCCACTGCGCCAGCTCGACGACGCGAACGCCCGATAGGATTCCGCTCACTTCAGGTCTCCTTCATGCAGCGCCCGGGCCACATGCAGCCAGCCGCTCCTACACGAGTCGAAGCGTTCCAACTCGTCTCTTCCCTTCCAGATCCTCCGGACGGCAAGGCCCGCGTTTTCCTGCTAGCGCGCGAGATAGCCGCCGTCGACGGGCAGGGCGATCCCCGTCACGTTCGACGAGAGATCGGAAGCCAGATACAGGGCTGCCTTCGCACAGTCCTCCGCCTCGATCGGCCGACCGAGCGGATGCATCTGACCGACGAACTCGAGGAAGGGCGCTGGCTTGGGCTGGAAAGCCGCCTCCTCGGGGACGGCGAAGTTCGTGTCGATTGCGCCGGGGCAGAAGCAGTTGACTCGGATCCCGAACGGCGCGAGCTCGATCGCCAGTCCCCGCGTCATCTGGATGACGCCGGCCTTCGTGACGCCGTAGGGGACGCCGCCCCATCCGACCATTCCGGCCGCCGACCCGGTGTTCACGATCACGCCGCCGTCGCCCTGTGCCTTGAACTGCAGGGTGGCGTGCTTGCATCCGTGGGCAATGCCGAGCAGGTTGATGTCGATCAGTCGCTTCCAGTCGGAGGCATCGTGCTCTTCGAACGACATTCCGACGCGCGGCGTGCTGACGCCGGCGTTGTTGAACATCACGTCGAGTCGTCCGTGCTGTGACACGGCGGCTGTGACGAGCTCCTCGACGTCGCGCTCGACGGCGACGTCGCATCGCACGAAGGTGGCTTTGCCCTCGTCTCCCTCCTCGACGAGCCGACACGTCTCCTTGCCCCAGTCCTCGCGAACGTCACCGCCGACGACGCGGGCGCCCTCGCGGCAGAAGAGGCGGGCCGCTGCGCGTCCCACTCCTGAGCCTACGCCCGTGATGACGACGACCCTTCCTTCCAGCAGCATCGATTCTTCCTCTTCTTTCCCCGGCTCGAGTCAGGCTTCGAATACCACCGGCACCGCGGTGGGCATTCGAAAGACGAGCCCCGTGATCCAGGGCTCCGGCGCATCCGGATCGAGTCTCAGACCCGGCAGTCGGTCGAGGATCGCGTTCATCGCGGTGCGTAGCTCGACTCGCGCGAGGTGCATCCCGATACAGAGATGCGGGCCGAGACCGAAGCTCGCATGGACTCGATGCTCGCGCGTGATGTCGAACCGGTGCGGGTCCGGCCAGCGTGACGGGTCGTGATTGGCCGCGGCGACACACGCATAGACCTGACTGCCCTTCGGAATCGGAACGCCGGCGAGCTCGGTGTCACGCGTCGCAACGCGGCCGAGGGAGGTCAGCGGCTGCTCCCAGCGGAGCGCCTCCTCGATGGCGTCGTCCAGACGATGGCGTTCACTGCGCAGGAGTTCGAGCTGGCCCGTCTGCAGGAGGCCGAGCAACAGGCAACCGAGGCCGCGGTACGTCGTACCGGCGCCGGCGGGGAGCATCACACGCGCGAACGCGAGGATCTCCTCGTCGTCGAGGACGTGGCGTCCGCCTCCATCGGCGTCGCGCATCTCCGCCGTGCACAGGAGGCTGATGAGATCGTCCTTGGGGTGCGCACGGCGATCGGCGACCACCTCGCCGAGATACTTCGCGATCTCCTGGGAAGCACGAATCGAGTCCGCGGGATCCCCGGTGCCGCCGACTGTGCGGATGGCGAGGTCGTGGAAGCGCGAGACATCGTCTCCGGCGATGCCGAACGCGCTCGCGATTGTATAGACAGGAAGCTGTGCGCAGAGCTCCGTGTAGAGATTCACGGGGCCGCCGCGCTCGATGCAGTCATCGAGTATGCGATCGACCGTGGGCTGGATCCAGCGGTCCCGCCAACCGTCGATCCGGCTTCGTGTGAGCGCGGGCTGGATCAACTCCCGGTGTCGGCGGTGCTCCGCGCCGTCGAGCTGGATGAGGCTCGTTCCGACGGTGGGCTCCAACAGCGGCTTGTACCAGGTCGACGAGAAGGTCTCAGCGTCGCACAGCACCTCCTCGACGGTCGTCCAGTCGTAGCAGGAGAACTGTTTCGCCCCGTCGGTCGTCGGTGTTGCGGGGGCACCCTCCAAAGCGAACGCAGCGGCGATCGTGCCCTCGTGAACGGGTCCGCTTTCGCGGAGCGCGTCGTAGCGCGGGTACGGATCGTCGACCGAGCCGGCGCCGAGTATGCGGTTGCGGATGCGCTCGGCCTCGTTGGCACCCACTTCGACCGACCCGCGCGCGTCGCTCGAGCCGCTCGTACGAGCCTTGGGCGAGGACGGCATGGTCACCTCCGACAACTCGAGTGCTGATATTTCAGCAGATATTGGTGTATTTTAGCATCTCATCGATCGAGCCCCCTGGCAACCGAAAAATCGGAGGAGCCCGGATGCCCATTGCCCCTTCGCCGGCGGTCCTCCGCGCAGGCGACCTCCTCGAGTTTCTGCAGAAGCGGCCGACGGAGGCCTGCTCGGTATCGGAGCTCGCCCGTGCCGTCGGTATTCCGCGCGCGACCTGTGACGCGATCCTCCAGGCCCTGGCAGTGCACCGGCTGGTGACGCGTCGCGAGGAGGGGCGTCGTCAATATGTGCTCGGGCCGGCCAACATCGGTCTGGGCGAAGCAGCGCGCCGCGCGAACCCGATGCTGCCCGCCGCGCGGGTCGCTGCCGAGCAGCTCGCACGTGCGATGCGCACGTGCGTGGCTGTGTCGATCCGGGATGGCGACATGATCCGGGTCGCCGAGGTCTTCGACTTTGCGCCGATGCTCGCTCTTCGTGTGCGTGTGGGACAGGCGATCGCACTCGTCCCTCCGTTCGGTGCTGTCTTCGTCGCTTGGGACGAGGACGCCGAACAGTGGATCGCGGCCGCCGACACCGAGGAGGATCGCAACCGCTACCGGCTTGCGCTCGCGGAGGTGCGCCGCCGTGGCTACAGCGTCGGCGGCTCCGCCTCGCGGACCCCCGAGCTCGAGATGATCGAGCGACTCGCTGAGGCGTCGGACGCGGCCTCGGGATTCTATGATCGGAGCTTGCAGCTCGATGAGCTGACGCTCAGCCGCTATCTCGACACCGACGTCGACGACGCGGCGACCGTGCGCGTCGGTCAGATCTCGGCGCCGGTGTTCGGTCCCGATGAGCGTGTGACCGCCTCGCTGCTGGTGCCCGGCCCCGATCGACGGGTCACGGGGGCGGAGCTCCACGCGCTCGCCGAGCGGATCACGGCTGCCGCGAGAGAGGCGACGCGAAGCGCCGGTGGCCGAGCGCCGGATCCGCCGCCCCGCTGAAGCAGTTGCTCGGTCATCGTCGACACTGCTCGAGCGCGCTGACGTCGTGCCGTCAGGGGAACCCCTTCGGTCGCCGCCCGGTCCAGGGCACGCTGCACTCGAGCTGAGCAGCGACGCGCAGCAACAGGGCCTCCCCGAAGCGAGGCCCCGCCAGGTGCACACCGAGGGGTAGCCCTTCCGAGCTCCACGCGAGTGGCACGCTAAGCCCCGGCTGTCCCGAGAGATTGAAGGGCTGTGCGAAGTTCGGGAACGTGCTGAACGTGTCGAGGTGCGACTTCGGACTCTGGCTCCAGGGGGCCCAATCCACCGACGGCGCGGGAATCCCGGCCGTGGGTGAGACCAGCAGGTCGACGTCGTCCCAGAAGGTCATGAACTCACGAGAGGCTGCGCGAACGAGGTCGACCCATCGGGCGTGCTCGACGATCGTCAGCTTCGCCATGCGCTCGAGGATCGGTCGATTGCGCGGCTCCAACAGCTCGATTCGATCCAGGTCGACGAGGCCCGCCGGGCCCGGCACGCTCATTGGCCCCGCGGCAGCGACGAGGATCGAGCCCCAGTTCGGCGTGCGATCCACGACGTGGTGCCCAAGCGACTCGAGCGCTCGCGCTGCGGCGACGGCCGCGTCGGCACACGCGGGCATGACCTCGCCGAAGGGCGGCGCCGTCGTCACGGCGATGCGCAGGCGGCCCGGGTCGTCGGCCCACGCATCCGCCCACGGCTTCGCTGGAAGCCGCAGTCCCGGGAGGCTCGAGTCGGTTCGACCGGCCAGGACGTCGAGCATCGCGGCCACGTCGCGGACAGATCGCCCCAGGATCCCGTCGCTGCTGGTTCCGTAGTACGGGTCGCCGAGCTCGGGGCCGAAGGACACGAGGCCGCGCGTCGGCTTCATCCCGACGAGACCGCAGAACGCCGCGGGCACGCGCACCGAGCCCGCTCCATCCGTCCCGTGTGCGATGGCGCAGAGCCCGGCGGCGAGTGCCGCGGCCGCGCCGCCGCTCGACCCGCCCGGTGTGCGCGTCGGGTCCCAGGGGTTGCGGCAGGTGCCGTTCAGCTCCGACGAGGTCATCGACGTGCAGAACTCCGGAACGTTCGTCTTGCCCAGGACCACGAAGCCGGCCGTGCGCAGGCGGTGGACGATCGGGGCGTCGACCCTCGCGACGTTCGAGGCCAGCGCCTTGCACGAATGCGTCGTCGCGAGCCCCGCTACGTCGACCACGTCCTTCACCGAGATCGCCACGCCGTTGAAGGGCGGCAGCGACGCGGATCCATCGCGACTCACGCGCGCGTCCGCTTCTCTCGCCGCGGCGACTGCACCCTCGGCATCGACCGCTACGTACGCTCGAAGCGCGGGGTCGAGGCGTTCGATTCGATCGAGATAGGTTCGAACCAGCTCGGATGCGCTGACCGTGCCCGTTCGAATCGCCTCGGCCTGTTCGAGTGCATCCGTCCAGACCGTCATCTGCATCGAGATCCTCCGAAGCCGGTTCCGCCGCACCGGATCGCACGGACGGGGTGTTCAGCGCCCGGATTCGCGCGCCCGGGCGCGGGCGCGTCGTCAGTCGGGCGGCATGGCCCGCAGTGCGACGGGGATGTTGCTCATCACCGGCTGGCCGCTGTAGGGATCGTACGCGTCGTCGACGCTGGAGAGGCGAGCCGTCGCGCCCCCTCGCGTCCGCACCTCGTCGTCGCTGTCGGGCGCATCTCCCCAGGCGTGCGTCATCGATACGAGCCCGCGCCGGAGGGCGTCGTCCGGCTGCACGACCGCCGGAATAGATGCCCGAACGGATCGCACCTGCACGAGGTCGCCCGCCTCGAGGCCGAGCTCCGCGAGATCGTCGGGGTGGACGAACGCGGGGTTGGTCGCGTCCTTGCCCTGGAGTTTTCGAAGCGTGTGGCCGCCAGAGTTGTAGCGCGAGTTCATCCGGCGCGAGACGAGGCGGAAGGGATACTCGTCGCTCACCCAGGACGCCCGATCGCCGGTGGGATCGTCCGCGACGTCGCCGCCACGTCGAACCCCATCGCGCCGGGTGCAACCTCCACGGGCACGGTCGACGTTGATATAGCGATTAACCCGCTCGTTTGGATTCAGCGTCTCGACGGCCTCGATGCCGGCACCTACGTGCCTGGCGGTGGCGGTGAGACCGCGGAAGACGACTTCTGTGTGTGGACCAATCAGGGAACCGGGAACTACCAGATCACGGTGACCTCCACGTCCACGTCCATGACCGCATCCTCCGGAACCGACAGCGTGACCTATGTCACGCGTCTGAACCTGGCCGGCACCGACGGTTCGGTCGGCACCGTCGTCACCGATGGTGATACGGAAACCGGCTCCACCGGTGCTCCCGGAGCATTCCCGCCGCCTTCCTGTGCGACGGACAATGCGTCTGTGCACGTGACGTTCGCAGAAGTAGGCAACCTGGACGGTGCAACCGCCGGTAGCTACACCGACGAGCTTCAACTGCTGGTCGAGCCGAACTGATCGGGTTGTGCAGAACGGGTTCACGACCGCCCCTGCAACCTGTGATTTGAGGCTATGAGAGCTGGGATGCAAAGGATTGCTCTCAGTATCGGAGCGGGCCTGCTGCTTTTTGCGGCAGCGCCCGCTCTCGCCATGGTGGAAG
>JARRLD010000158.1:0-8841 GCA_037387345.1 Gemmatimonadota bacterium | reverse complement strand
CCCTTGGAGATCAAGGAGCGACCGCAACAGACATCCTCCACCAGCTCCACCGCCCATCCGGCGAGGTGGAGCAGCTCGATGGCGGCTCGGCCGATCTCGGGCTCGATGTAGCTGGTGAACGAGTCGGCGAGGAAGAGGACGCGGCCGCGGTGGGGGTTGGGGATGTCGGGAAGACGGCCTCCCCGGGGCGCCTGGCCGGCCTGCTTCCGGGTCTTCGCCCTCACCGAGCCCTGGAAGCCCCGGAACCACCGGGGCAGGCTATCCCGGCGGAAGCGCGGCAGGGGCCGGCGGCGGTCGATGCCCACGACGCGCTCCAGAACGACCCGGAGCGGCCCTGCGTCCGCCGAGAGGTTCGAAAGAGGCGCCAGCGCGGCGCCCAGGCGGTTCACCGCCCGGACGTGGCCGAAGAGTCGGGTCCGGAGCGGGATCCCGTGGCTCCGATGGCGAAACGCCAGAGCCTCGGACTTCAGAGTCGCCATGTCGACGGACAGCGGACATTCCGTCTTGCACGCCTTGCACTCCAGGCACAGGTCCAGGATCTCGTGCAGGGCGGCGCTTCCCAGCGCCGTCTCCGGATCCCCCAGGGACAGGGCGGCCACCAGCGCGTTGGCTCGTCCGCGGGTGGCGTGCTCCTCCTGCCGTGTGGCCATGTAGGACGGGCACATCACGCCGCCTGACGTTGGCGACTTCCGGCACGCTCCGATGCGCTGACATCGGCGGGCGGCGCCGCGCATGCCGTCGTCCTCGGGGAAGTGGAAGTAGGTGCGAGGCTTCGGCGCGACAGGCAGGGCCGGCTCGCGCAGGTGCTCGGTCATGGGTGGGACGTCCACCTTCTTTCCCGGGTTCATGCGCCCGTGGGGGTCGAACGTCGTCTTGACCCGACGCATGAGCTCGTAGAAGTCATCGCCGAAGAAGCGGCGATTGAACTCCCCGCGGACCAGCCCGTCACCGTGCTCGCTGGCGTTCATGCCTCCGAACTCGGTGACGAGCTCCAGGACCGCCTCGGCCACCGTTCGCATCCGTGCGGGCTCGCCGGGCCGGGCCAGGTTCATGAACGGCCGGATGTGGAGGCACCCCGCCGAGGCGTGCCCGTAGAAGCCCGCCTTCAACCCGTGCTCCTCCAGGATCCCGGCGAACCGCCGTGTATACTCGGGAAGCACTTCGGGCGCTACGGCCGTGTCCTCCACGAAGGCCACCGAGCGTTCCCCATGCCTTCCCGCCGCCATCAGCAGGCCCAGGCCCGCTTTGCGCAGCGCACGGAACCCCTCCTGTTCTCGGGCCGTGGGAGCGGGGAGCAGGGCGTAGCCGCGCCCCTCTCTCGCCCACCGGGCCCGGAGGCGCTCCATGCCCGACGTGGCTTCGCCCTCGTCCGCTCCGTAGAACTCGACCCAGAGGATGGCGCCGGGGGATCCCTCGAGGAGCTGGGTCAGGTGACGATGCACCGGCGATCGACGCGCCAGCCCCAGGATCATGTGGTCCACGAGCTCGACCGCCGTCGCTCCCTCTTCCATCGCGCCGGGCGCCGCCTCGATGGCCGCGTTCACGGTTTCGAAGTGCCCCACCACCGCGGCGATGGCTCCGGGCCGCGGCACGAGCCGGACGGTGGCCTCGGTGGTTACCGCCAGCGTTCCCTCGGATCCCACCACCAGGTGGGCCAGGTTGAGGGGCCCGGCGTCGGGGAGGAGCCGCTCGAGACGGTATCCGCCGGAGCGCCGCCAGTGGGGAGGCAAGGCCCCACGGATCACGTCGGCGTTCTCGCGGACGAGCGCGGGAAGAACCCGATAGAGACGGCTCTCCAGATCGGTGCCTCCACGCCGGCGGGCGAGGTCACCCTCGTCCACCTCCTCGAGACGGGCCGTGGCGGCATCGGAGAGCACCACCTCGAGGGCCTGGACGTGGTCGATGGTCATGCCGTAGCGTGCCGATCGCGCGCCACACGAGTTGTTGCCGATCATCCCGCCGAGGGTGGCGCGGTTTCCGGTGGACGTATCCGGAGCGAACAGGAGGCCGTGACGCGCCGCGGCCAGGTTCAGGTCGTCCTGGACCACGCCCGGCTGGACGGTAGCCGTTGCCGACTCGGGGTCGATGCGCACGATCCCGTTCATGTGCCGGGAAAGGTCCAGCACCACCGCGTGACCCACGGTCTGGCCCGCCAGGCTGGTGCCCGCTCCGCGGGGGAGCACCGGGACGTCGAAGCGCGCGGCCACCTCCACGGTGGCCTGGACGTCGGATGCATCCCTGGGGAAGACCACGCCCACCGGGTCGATGGCGTACATGCTCGCATCGGTGGAGAAGAGATGGCGGGTATAGGCGTCGAAGCCTACGTCTCCGGCGACCGCAGCTCGGAGCGCGGCGTCGAGGGCTCGGCGGAGGCTGGGGGTGGCCCGGGTCATCCGGCCAATAGGTCGGTCGGGCGCCCGGAGCGCCAGCCGGGAAGGAGGCGTGGTGTCCCTGGCCTCGGCCGGGAAAGCTCCTAGCTTCGTCCATGCGGGCCGGGGGGCGCCGGGAAAGGGCCCGCCGGCCGGCGCCCGTCACGCATCCTGAGAGGAACACGACCGTGTCGAGACGACCCACCGGCTGGCATTTCCTTCAGCTTCCCGGCCCCACCAACGTGCCCCGACGCGTCCTGGACGCCATGGCCCAGCCTACCGTCGACCACCGGGGTCCGGGCTTTCCCGAGCTGACACGAGAGGTGCTGGACGGCCTGCGCTGGGTATTCGGGACGCGGCACGGCGTCGTCGTCTATCCGGGGTCCGGTCACGGCGGATGGGAGGCGGCGCTGGTCAATACCCTGAGTCCCGGAGATCGGGTGCTCATGTTCGAAACCGGCCAGTTCGGCCTCGGTTGGACGGAGGTGGCCCGGCGCTTCGGACTGGACGTCGAGGTGATCCCGGGCGACTGGCGTCGCGGGGCGGATCCGTCGGTCCTGGAGGAGCGCCTGTCGGCCGACCGGGAGCACGCGATCCGGGCGGTGGCCGTCGTTCACAACGAGACGTCCACCGGCGCGGTGAGTCGCGTGCCCGACCTGCGGGCCGCTTTGGACCGGGCTGGACACCCCGCCCTGCTGCTGGTGGACGCGGTGTCGTCCCTGGCCTGCCTCGAATACCGGCACGATGACTGGGGGGTGGACGTCACGGTGTCGGCTTCCCAGAAGGGGCTCATGCTCCCGCCGGGGCTGGCGTTCAACGCCATGGGCCCCAGAGCTCTGGACGCGTCGAGAGGTGCCTCGCTGCCCCGGGCCCACTGGGATTGGACCCCGATGCTGGAGCGCACGGAAGACGGGTACTTTCCCTATACGCCGGCTACGAATCTCCTGTTCGGCCTGAAGGAGGCGTTGACCATGCTGCGCGCCGAGGGCCTGGACGACGTGGTCCGGCGTCACCGGCGGCATGGCGACGCCACCCGGGCCGCCGTGCAGGTGTGGGGATTGGAGGTGCAGTGCGCTCGCCACGACGAGCAGAGCGACGTCCTGACCGCGGTCCGTCTTCCGGACGGACATGACGCGGATCGCTTTCGTGCTCTGGTCCGGGAGCGCTTCAACCTCACACTGGGCTCGGGCCTGGGGAAGCTGAAGGGACGGGTGTTCCGCATCGGCCACCTGGGGCACTTCAACGACCTCATGCTCCTGGGCACGCTCGGGGGGGTGGAGTCGGGGCTGGCGCTGGCCGGTGTGCCGTGCCGGCGCGGCGGTGTCCAGGCAGCCATGGAGTCGCTCGAGTCCAGCCTGTGATGTGCGGCGCAACCCGCGAACAGCGGCGGGGAGGCGGCTACCGCCCCTCCCAGCGCGGGTCCTCCTTGTCGAGGAAGGAGCGGACGCCTCGCCGGAAATCCGCGCTCCCGTACACGGTGCGGAGCAGGTCCTCGTCCTCCTCCGGATGCGCCTGCCGCAGGACCTGACGGATCGCTTCTTTGGCCACCTGGAGCGTAAGCGGGGCGTGAGAAACCACGCGCCGGCAGAGTCGGTCCACCGCCTCCTCGAGCTCCGCCGCCTCGATCACCCGATGGATGAATCCGGCGGAGTGAGCCTCGCCCGCATCGAGGAAGTCTCCCAGGAGCAGCAGGGCGTTGGTGCGGCCAGGGCCCAGGTGCGCGACGAGCCGGGCGTGGTTGGCCACGGACAGGCCGTGACCCACGGTGCGGGCGATGGGCATCCCGAATCGTGCGTCGGGAGTGCACAGACGAAGATCGCAGGCCGCCGCCAGGATCAGGCCACCACCCACGGCCGCTCCCTCCACGACGGCCACGGTCGGAACGGGGAGGGACTCCAGGCTCTGGATCACCCTCTCCATGCTTCGCTCGTAGGCGATGCCGTCCTCCGCCGACTCGAACCGCGTGAAGTGACGGATGTCGGTCCCGGCGACGAACGACCCACCGGCGCCGCGCAGCACGGCCATACGAACGTCCCTGGCCGTCGCCACCTCGCCGAGGTGATCTTCCAGGCGAGCGTACATGCCCATGGTCATGGCGTTCCGGGCGTCGGGCCTGTCGAACGTGACGTAGGCCACGGAGCCCCGTCGCTCCAGATGTACGGCGCCGTCGGATTCCATCACCCGCCGTCCTCCGGTGAGGGGAGGGCTCCCACCTCCCGGAGCACCTCGTCGGTGTGTTCGCCCAGAAGGGGAGGCGGCCTGCGGACCCGCAAGGGCGTGTCCGTCATCTTCAGCGGAAAGCCGAGCGTGGGGACCCGGCCTTCCACCGGGTGGTCCACTTCCTCCACCATGCGCCGGGCACGGGTGTGGGGGTCTGCGAATACCTGAGCGTAGTCCAGGAGCGGAGCCGCGGGAACGCCCGCCTCCAGGAGCCGCTCGACCCATACCTCGGTCGGGGCACCGGTGAGGATCTTCTCCACCTCCTCCACCAGGTCGGCGAGGTTCGCCATTCGCGCTTCGTTCGTGGCGAACCGGCTGTCGTCCCGAAGATCCGCCCGCGCGAGTGCAGAGCACAGGTCGGCCCACTGACGGTGCGTGAGCGCCGCCAGCACGAGGAATCCGTCGCTGGTGCGGAACGCCTGGTAGGGCGCGTTGAGCCGGTGCGCGGAACCCCACGCCCGGGGGACCTCGCCGGTGGCCCAGTACTCGGTGGTCTCCCATACGGAGAGCCCCAGCGCCGCCTCGAAGAGGGACGTCTCCACATGCTGTCCCCTTCCCGTGTGGGTCCTGGCGAGAAGCGCCGCCTGGATACCCACCACACCGTAGAGCCCGGCCGCCAGGTCGGAGATCGGCACGCCGCACTTCACCGGCTCGCCACCCGGGGTGCCGGTAACGCTCAGGATGCCCGACATGGCCTGCGCGATGAGGTCAAATCCGGGCCTGCCGGCGTAGGGCCCTGACTGTCCGAAGCCCGAAATGCTGGCGTATACGATGCGCGGACTCAGCTCCGCCAGGTCTGCATATCCTACACCGAGGCGATCCGTCACCCCGGGGCGGAAGTTCTCCACCACCACGTCGGCTGTCCGGACCAGCCGATAGAAGGCCCGAAGGCCCTCGGGGTCCTTGAGGTCGAGCGCCACGCTGCGCTTGTACCGGTTCAGGGCCAGGAAGGGTGCGTGGTCGTCGCCCTTCATGCGCAGGCCTTCGCCTCCCCTGGATCGTGACAGGTCCCCTCGGCCGGGAGGCTCGACCTTGATCACGTCGGCACCCAGGTCGGCCAGGAGGAGGGTACAGAACGGGCCGGCCATGACCTGGGTCAAGTCCACCACGCGGATGCCGTCCAGGGGGAGCGTCACGGCACCGGTCGGTCCGTTCGGTGGCGACCGGGTGTCGGCTCTGCGAACGGCCGCGCTGGTGGAGGACTCATCTCGCCAGCTCCAGAACCACCACGCGGTCCGGCCCGTCTCCTCCGCTCCCGGGCATTCGGAGGGTGACACCGGCTTCGGTCTGCCGGAACGCCACGGTCTCACCGGAGGCGAGCATCCGTGCCGCTGCGACGCGCCGGTCCATGACGGGGATGCTCAGCGCGGCATCCGGCCACTCCAGGACGTGGACGTAGACCCGGTCCTCGGTCTGCGTGGTGACGCCCCACGCCCTCGGGGGGATCGGCCCTCCACGAGTGCCGTACACCGACTCGCCGTACGTATCCAGCCATGCGCCCACGCCGCGGAGCCGCGTGACCGCCTCAGGCTGCAGTGTACCGTCGGGTCGCGGGCCGACATTGAGGAGGAGGTTGGCGTCGGCTCCGGCGGCCCGCACCAGGGTATGGATGAGCTCCCGCACGGACTTCCACCTTCGATCGGTGAGGTTGAAGCCCCACGAGCCGTTCATGGTCAGGGACGTCTCGAGGGGAAGCTCACCGATGTCCGCCGTGTTCCAGCCAGCGGAGTTGGAGCCGGGCAGATCCTGCTCGAAGGTCTGTACGTCCTCCCCGGGGAGGGGGGCTTGATGGTGATTGGGGATGATGAGGGCGGCGGGCTGGACGCGGTGGATGAGGGCATAGGTCTCCTCGAGGCGCCAATCGGCGTCGGGCTTGTCCCACATGCCGTCGAACCAGATCCCTCCCACAGGGCCGTACTGTGTCAGCAGCTCCTCGAGCTGACGGTCCATGAAGTCGAGGTAGGCGGGCCAGTCGCCGGAATCGGGGCGACCCGTGGCCTGGCCGGTGTTCCCCCTGGGGTAGTAGTCCGGGTGATGCCAGTCCAGCTGGGAATAGTAGAAGAACAGCTGGATACCCGCCTCCCGGCAGGCCTCCGCCAGCTCGGCCATGGGGTCCCGTCCGAACCGCGCCCAGTCGACGATGTCGTACTCCGTCGCGTCGCTGGCGAACATGGAGAACCCATCGTGATGTCGGGCGGTTATCGTGATGTAGCGCGTGCCCGCCGCCCGAGCGACCTCCACCCAGGCCCGGGGATCGAAGCGCACCGGATCGAAGCTTCCGGCGAGCCACTCGTACTCGTCCACGGTGAGACCGCGGTTCTGCATGACCCACTCGCCGGCAGCGAGCTGGCTGTAGGCACCCCAGTGGATGAACATGCCGAAGCGGTCGTCGCGGTACCGCTCTCGGGCCGCGAGCCGCTCGGGAGGCACCTCGGCAGCGACGTCCTGTCCCTGCAGAGGTGCCCGAGCGATCGCCAGGTCAAGCAGGCCCGTGACGAGGATCACACCGAAAGCCGAGAGGCGACGAAGCATGGGCCGCTGGGGATACGCTCTACCGAAGGCACGCTCTTCTGCGCGGAGGGAGGGCAGGGTAGGCCGCAGCCTGGCGGCGTGCAAGCGACCGTGCGTTGGGGCGGGTGACCCGGCGACCGCCGGGAGAGGTTGCGAAGAGGCGACGGGGCCCTCGCTTCATGGACGTCTGGCCGCTCGATCGTCGGCGCTCGGGGGCCGTCCTCGTCCCGGACGGTGCCCGACGATGACGGGAATCATGCACGGTCCTGTACAGAGGGAGATAGACGGCCAGAAACGGTTGTGCGAAAGAGTGCGAGCGTGCTACCGTATCTCATCACTGGTACCGCCTCGAGGGGCATGACAGCCACGCTGTCGCGCGTGCAGGACCAGCACGCCCTCCCATGCCCGAGGCAAAGCTGGAGTCGGCGGCAAGGGGCCGCCGGGCGGATTGGGAAGACGGGGAGCGAGTGGCTTCAGGAATATGCCCATGCAGCCAGGCGAGCTCACGCGGTAGCGCCCCCCCTCCTTCCGCTGTTGCGATGGTTCTTTTCCCACAAGGGGCTATGCCATGCAAATGAGTGTCCGCGGGGCCTTCCTCACATCCGCAGTCCTTCTGCTTCTGGGGTTGCCACAGCACCTCGTTGCGCAGAACCGGGCTGTACGGGGAACCGTCACTGCGCTTGAAACCGGACAGCCCATCGCGGGCGCCCAGATCTCGATCCGCGGGACCGGGATGGGAGCGCTCACCAACGCGTTGGGACAGTATCTGCTCGCCTCCGTGCCGGAAGGACGGATCGAGATCAGGGTGGAGTTCATTGGCTACGCCACGCAGTCGGCGACGGTCGAGGTCGCCCCGGGCGAAACCCAGACCGTGAACTTCCAGATGGGCATCAGCGCCATCGAGCTGGAGGAGCTGGTGGCCACGGGGTACGCCCAGCAGACTCGCCGGGAGGTGAGCAGCGCTATCAGCACGGTCCGCTCGCTGGACCTGCAGAATCCGGCGGTGGCCAGCCTGGACGCGGCGTTGCTGGGCAAGGCGGCGGGGGTGCAGGTCGTCCAGAACGCCGGCAACCCCGGAAACGGCATCACCGTCCGGGTCCGCGGCTCGTCGTCGATCTCCGCCAGCGCCCAGCCCCTCTACGTGGTGGACGGGATGCCCATCTTCCGGGAAGACTTCGGGCAGCTCGGGCTGGGGGGGCAGGATCTCTCGGCCATCACCGGGCTGAACCCCGACGAGATCGAGTCGGTGAGCATCCTCAAGGACGCCGCCGCCGCCGCCATCTACGGCTCCCGCGGCTCAAACGGCGTCATCATGATCACGACGAAGCGCGGCATGGTCAGCGCGGGGGACGGTGAGCCCGGCATCCCCCGCTTCGAGTTCAACACGTCCGTGGGCCGCCAGGAGGCGGCCAAGAAGGTGGACATGCTGAACACGCAGGAGTGGATGGACTACTTCGGGGCGGCCATGCGGGGGGATGGCTACACCGAGGCGGAGATCCAGGACGAGTTCGACTGGCTGGGTATCAACTCGACCATCGACACCGATTGGATCGACGCCGTGCTGCGCACGGCGCCCATCAGCAATACCCAGCTCTCCATGAGCGGGGGCGGCAACCGCTTCAAGTACCTGGTCTCGGGATCGTACTTCGACCAGGAAGGGATCGTCATCGGCTCGTCCTACGCCCGGGCCTCCGGGCGCGTGAACCTGGACTTCCAGGCGTCGGACCGCCTCAACCTGACG
>JARRLD010000157.1:0-11942 GCA_037387345.1 Gemmatimonadota bacterium | reverse complement strand
GGTGCCCCGTAGGCGGTTCTCCGAGCGGAGCCTTCATCGATTGACAGGGGAGCTGACCGAGGGCGTCGCTGGGGGCGCCCTCGGTCCCCGGGGGAGTTGCTCCGTCCGGGACGTATCGCCTCGGACCACGCGCGTTCCAGTTTTCGTTCCACGTCTGCAGGTCACTCAGGACCATTCCTGGCGACGAAGAACAGCGAGAACGGCCGAGATCGGCACTTCAGGTCAATCCTGGCGACCTATGGTGCGGGCGGCTTACGCTTCGGACGGGGGTTCTTCCCCCCGCCTCCACTCGCTCAAGCAACCGAGTTCGTTGCGTCTCGGCGTCCGATTTCGGCGCCGGGGACGCACCGGGGGACGCGGACGGGGGTACATTCCCCCGTAGATGAAGCGGACGGTAGGGGCGCCAAAGGTGGCTATGTCACCGCACCCGCATCCTTCAGCTGCGCTATCCGTTCCCAATCCAACCCCAGCTCGAGCAGGATCTCCTCGGTCTGCTCGGAGAACTCTGGACAGCGCCGGAGGGTCGGAGGGGTCTCGTCGAACTGGACCGGGTTCGCCACGAGTCGGAACGTCGAGCCGTCGGCCGCTTCGACAGGCCGCACGTACTCGTTGGCCTGAATCTGCGAATCCTCGAGCACCTCTACGGTGTTCTGCACCGGCGTCCACTGGCCCTCGAGTGTCGTGAAGCGCTCAGTCCACTCGGCGAGCGTCCGGCTCGCGATCGCCTCACGGATGATCGTGACAGCGGCCGCGGTGTTCTCAGCGAGGCCTTGCGCCGAGTCGAAGCGTGGGTCGGTCACCAGCTCTGGACGGTCGATGTGGGCGCAGAGGTCTGGCCAGTACCGGAACGCCTGCAGCATCACGAACGCAATCCATCGATGGTCCTTCGTCTCATAAGTTCCGGCGAGAGGGTTGGAGGGCGCTGCGTGCCCTCCCGCCTTGGGGGCCACCCAGGGCTGTCCCATTGCCATGGTGAGCCCGACGCCCAGGCCCATTGCCCAAAGGCCGGTCGACAGCAGTGAGACGTCGACGATCGACGGCTCGCCCGTCCGCTCGCGCGCGAACAGCGCGCCCGCGATACCGCCGGCGATCGTCATGCCCCCGATCGAGTCGCCGTAGGCTGGGCCCGGCTGTGTCACGACGCCGGGCATGTCGGCGGGTGTGCAGCTTGCTGCGCTGCCGGCACGACACCAATAGCCAGTCATGTCGTAGCCGCCGTGCTCGCGCTCTGGCCCGCGCTCCCCGAGCCCTGGGGATTCGCCAGGTCGATCCCGATACTTCGTTTGCCACGATTCGCGTGATCCATCACCGGATTGATGGCGCTGCCGCGCATGTTGAGCACACCGAGCTGCCCCAGGCCGCGCTGCGCGTCGCCGGTGACCGAGTGCTCCACCTTGATGACGTCGGCCCCCCAGTCCGCCAACACGGCCCCGGCAGCGGGAACGAAGGTGAACTGTGCGACCTCGACGACACGGACGCCCTCCATCGGTGACTTCATGGCTCTGCTCAGGCACGCATGATCTGACCGCCGTCCACGTTCAGAATCTGGCCCGTGATCCACCGTGCCTCGTCGGACAGGAGGAAGAGCAGCGGGCCAGTGAGATCGTCTGGCGTGCCGAGTCGCTTTATCACGAGGTTCTGAGTGAGGTGCTCGATGAATGCCTCGGGAACCAGTGTTCGTGTGGCTTCCGTGTCGGTCGGTCCGGGCGCGATCGCGTTCACGCGGATGCCCTTCGCTCCCAGCATCGCGGCGAGATTCTGCGTCAGCGAGTTGAGCGCCGATTTCGCGACGCCGTAAAAGCCCGTGCCCGCCATGTATGCCGCGCTCGACGACTGGTTCACGATGGCCCCGCCACCGCGTGCCTCCATGGGCCGATAGACGGCGCGCGTGCAGAGGAGGGCGCCGGTGAGATTCACGCTCATGAAGCGGTTGAAGTACGCCAAGGGGACGTCCAGCAGGCCGATCGGCTCCATGGTCTTGAAGATGGCGGCGTTGTTCACGAGATAGTCGATGCCGCCGAAGGCCTCGACCGCCGCGGCGGCCATGGCCTGGGTCGAGTCCTCGCTCGAGACGTCCGTCGTGACGGCGAGCGCGCGGCCGCCGGCCTCGTTGATCTCGGTTGCCACGCGCTGACCCTGGTCGGCGTCGATCTCGGCGATCACCACCTGCGCGCCGGCCGCGGCGAGTGCCTTGGCGTACCCCTCGCCGATCCCACCGCCTGCCCCGGTGACCACCGCCACCTTGCCGTGAAAGCTCATTGGCTCCGCTCCCGACCCGCGCCCTCAGACGACGGCACCGTGCGTCGCCTCGTATTCGCGCTTGTACTCGGCCCGCGAGCGAGTCCGGAGGTCGACGTCGGTCGCGCGAGCGCGGAGAGCCCCGACGGTCGCCTGCTCGCGGGGCGTGCGGGCGAACGGGTCGAAGCGAAACCAGCGTGCGGCGTTCTGCCACCCGATCTTGTGGACCTCTGCCTCGCTCAGTCCCGCGGCTTGGACGTGCTCCCACAACTCCTCGGGCGATCCGGGGAACGTGCAGTCGGAGTGCGGGTAGTCGACCTCGTATGCGATGTTGTCGATGCCGACCCGATCCCGCAGCAGCAGGCCGGACGGGTCGCAGATGAAGCAGGCCAGGAAGTGCCGACGGAAGGTCTCGGTGGGGGAGAGACCTCCAAGGCTGGCGCCGGTCCACTTCTGGTTGTCGTAGTGGCGTTCCATGCGGTCGAGAAAACCCGGGATCCACGACGTTCCGCCTTCCGAGAGGGCGATCCGCAGGTCGGGGAACTTCTGGAGCGACTTGCTCCACAGGAAGTTGGCGGCGCAGGGGAGGGCGTTCCAGCACGGGAGCGTCACCTGCACGTCGATGGGCCAGGTGGGGCGGCCGGGCATTCCGCTGAGCGAGGACCCGATGTGGATGGCGAGGGCCACGTCCTCGTCGACGCACGCGGCGAAGAAGACGTCCCACGAGCCGCCGTGGATGCTCGGATACCCGAATGCCTCGGTGTCCTCGCAGAAAGTGATCGCTGCGTGCCACCCGCCGGACCTCCCGGGCGGCGAGTTCGGGAGCCCAGAGGGGCGAGAGCGCGAGCGGGATGAAGCGTCCGGGGTGGCGACCGCACCATTCGTCGATGTGCCAGTCGTTGTAGGCTTGGAGGCACGCGTACGCGAGCGCCTTGTCCTCGGCACGTCCGAAGAAGCTGCCCGCCATCCCCGTGAACGACGGGAAACACATCGAGGCGAGGATACCGTTGGCGTCCATGTCGCGTACCCGGGCATCGACGTCCCAGCAGCCGGGGCGCATCTCGGCCAAGGTGCTCGGGTCGAAGCCCCACTCGTCGCGGGGCAGCGTGACGACGGCGTTGATGAAAGGGGTCAGGCTCATGCCGCCTTCCCACGACCAGGTCTGCAGCTTCGTCTTCGGGTGGTAGGCAAGCCGTGGGGCGCGGTCGGCCCACTTGGCCGGGATGTTGGCGAAGACGGTGGGCGGCTCGACGATGTGGTCGTCGACGCTCACGAGGATCATGTCGTTCATCCGCATGGCGAAGGGGCCTATGTGAGGAGCGGGAGCTTCTCCCAGCCGCGCACCGTGCTGGTGTGGACCATCGCGGCGGCGTCCCAGTCGACGTCCCACTCGGGGAGCCGCCGGAACGTCTCCTCGAGGGCGATCCGCCCTTCCATGCGGGCGAGCGACGCGCCCAGGCAGAAGTGCACGCCGTAGCCGAACGTCAGGTGGCGATCGATCGTGCGCTCCACATCGAAGCGATCCGGGTCCGGGAACTCGCGCTCGTCCCGGCCCGCGGATCCCGTGAGAAGCAGGATCCGGGATTTGGCAGGAACCGTTCGTCCGTGGAGCTCGACGTCGCGCGTCACCCAGCGGCCCTGCACGGGGGACGGCGCCTCGTACCGCAGGAGCTCCTCGATCGCATTCGGGATGAGGGAGGGGTTCGCGACCAGCTTGGTCCGCTCGCCGGGATTCCGGGCCAACGTCGCGCCCGCCCAGCCGATCAGCCGGGCGACCGTCTCGTTGCCGGCGACGGAGAGGAGTCCGATGAACGACAGCAGCTCGATGTCGGTCAGACGGCGGGTGGAGCCATCCTCCACGAGCTCGGCCTCGATCAGGTCCGTCATCATGTCGTCGCGAGGGTTGGTGCGACGCTCGGCCACGTACCGTGCGAAGTAGCCCCAAAGCCCCTGCTGGACGTCCTTCGTACGCTCGCGGTTGTCCGTCTCGCCCGGCTCACGGTGCATGATCTGATCTGCCCAGCAGCGGACCTGCTCCCGGTCTTCTCTCGGGACGCCCAGCATCGTGCCGATGACCATCATCGGCAGCTTGGCCCCAAAATCCGTGACGTAGTCGAAGCGAGACCTGCCGACGCACTCGTCGAGGTAGCCGGCGGCGATGGCGCGAATGTCCTTCTCCAGTGCGGCGATCCGTCTCGGAGAGAAGGCGTGGGATACCAGCTTGCGAAGGCGGGTGTGCTCCGGCGGATCCCGGACGATCATCATGGAGTGCGGGAACTCCTCCTCGCTCATCATCTCGAGGACAGTACCGTGCCGGGACGAGAACGTTTCGAAGTCGGTACTGGCGGTGAGGACGTCTTGGAACCGACTGAGCGCGTAGAAGTTGTAGCGGTCGTTCCGGTAGAGCGGCGCCTCGTCGCGCATCCGCTTCCAGGCGGGATGCGGATGCGCGTCGAGTTCGTAGTCGTAAGGGTCGTAGTAGATGTCCGGGTTGGTCATGCGCCGAGAACCTGATTCTCATTTACGCATACCAGAGAGGCCGACATGGGGACAAACTCCTGCAGGTGATATTCGAAAAGCATAGTCATCATAAGTTCGTTTGACGATTCGGCGCCCCATGGGGGATGATGAGAACCATCCTCTCCAAGGGAAATACCCAAGAGGCTGCGAGCGCGTACGAGGGCTGGGAGGAGCGCTCCGTGTCCCGGGTCCTGGACGCTCGGAAGCAGCGTGCCGTCCAGCGCAGCCGGAGGATCGTCGAGGCTGCGCGGGACATCGTGCGCGATGACGGCCTCGACAGGCTGACCATCCAGGCGGTCCTCGACCGGACCCGGCTCTCGCTCCGAGCCTTCTACGAGCGATTTGCCGGCAAGGACGAGCTGCTGCTGGCGGTCTTCGAGGAAGCCGTCAAGGACGCCGCGGCCCTCCACGAGGCGGAGTCGGCCGATATCGTCGATCCGGTCGATCGGCTCCATGCGACGGTGACCGGCTTGTTCACCCGGGCCCTACAGGGGGACGCGGCGAAGCAGAGCGTCCCGCTGTCGCGCGAGCACCTGCGTCTGGCGGAGGCCCGTCCCGTCGAGTTGCGATACGCCATGGAGCCGCTCACGCAGCTCGTGGAAGCGCAGATCAGGGCGGGCATGGACGCGGGGTCGGTCCGGGAGGCGGATCCGCGTCGGCTCGCGGTCCTCATCGTAAGTCTGGTCTCCGCGCACATCCACGCAGTGCTGCTCGGCAGCGCGGGGGAACTCGACGCCGACCGGTCGGGAGACGATCTCTGGACGTTCTGCTGGCGAGCGATTCGCGCAGACCAATCATGACGCGGGCCGGGTGGGCGTGAGGTGCACGGTGCTGCGGCCATAGCCGGCATCGGCGAGTCGACGTACTACGAGCGCGCACAATCGCCGTACTCCGAGTTTCAGCTCGCCTGCATCGCGATTCAGAGGGCCGTCGAGGATGCGGGCCTCGCTCTCTCGGACGTGGACGGATTCGTCTCCTACATGGACCAGCGGAACCTCCCCACGCGTCTGGCGCGGGTCCTTGGAGTCGAGGAGCTCCGATGGACCGGTGTGCCGTGGGCCGGTGGGGGGCACAGCGTGGCGGCCGCGGTACAGGCGGCCGATGCCGCCGTGAGCGCGGGGTACGCGCGCCACGTCGTCGTGTTCCGGGCCCTGGCTCAGGGCCAGTACGGAAGATTCGGGCAGGCTGGGGGTGCCGGGGCGCCCTATGCGAGTGGTCCCTTGGCCTGGAACGGGACGTACGGCTTGGTCACGCCCGCGCAGCAGTGTGCGCTCCATACGGCCCGCTTCATGCACGATCACGGGATCTCGCAGGAAGCCCTCTGTGACGTGTCGCTGGCCTGCTACGCCAACGCCCAGCGCAACCCGAGGGCGTTGCGGTATGGAAGGCCGCTCACCCGCGAGGAGTACCATCGGTCCCGCTGGATCGTCACGCCGTTTCATCTCTACGACTGCTGTCCGGAGAACGACGGTGCGGCCGCCGTCGTCGTCACCAGCGCCGAGCGAGCGCGTGATCTCCCCCATCGGCCGGTGCCCATCCTGGCGGCCGTGCAGGGCATCGGACCGCCGCTCGGATTCTTCTCGCAGGGCACGTTGGCATCCGCGCACTATCGGCAGGTGGCGAAGCATCTCTGGGAGGCGACGGGTGTACGACCCGGCGACGTGGACGGGGTCCAGTTCTACGAGAACTTCACGGGGCCCGTGCTCAGGGCGCTCTGTGAGATGGGGTTCACGTCGCCCGAGGGCGTTGAGGAGTTCGTCTCCGGTGGTCGCTTGGAGGGGCCAAACGCCGCGTTCCCCTTCAACACCAGCGGAGGAAATCTCGGCGAGGCGTACATTCATGGCTTCGAGATGATCAACGAGTCCGTTCGCCAGGTTCGCGGCGACTCCACGTGCCAGGTCGAGCGAGTCGAGCACGCCCTCGTCGTCGGGGGACCCGGGTACGCGCCGGGCAGCGCGGTGCTCTTGGGTGCGCCACGATGACTCGCGTTCTCGGCGACCAGTGGGTACTTCCGGAGCTCGACGAATCGACTCGCCGCTTCTTCACGGCCGGGGTGCTGACGTTTCAGCAGTGCCGCGCATGCTCGCACGTCCAGCATCCGCCCGAGGACGTGTGTGAGGCGTGCCAGGGGCTCGACTTCGGCTGGTTCGAGAGCCGAGGGCAGGGCCGCATCGAAAGCGTCGCCGTCGTGTATCATCCGGTGCATCCGACGTTGGCGGATCAGGTCCCGTACGCGATCGTGCTGGTGTCGATAGACGACGTCCCGGACATCTTGGTGGCGGGCAACGTGCAGGGCACGCCTGCCGATGCCGTACGGATCGGAGATCGGGTTCGGGTCGTATTCGCGAGGGTGAGCAACCCGCAACGCGACACGGAGCTTCGAATCCCACACTGGGAGGTCGTGTCGCCATGAAGGCACTCGAGGGGATTCGCGTCTGTGATTTCACCGGGCAGCTGGCCGGGGCGGGTGCGACCAAGTGGCTCGCCGCCTTCGGCGCCGACGTGATCCGCATCGAGGATCCGGTGAATCAGGGTGCATGGGACATCCTGCGCTCGGTGCCGCCATTCGTCGACGACCGGCGCGGCCCGGACTTCGGCGGCGGATTCAACAACCACAACGTCGAGAAGCGAGCCATCACGCTGAACCTTCGGACCGAGCGCGGAAAGGAGCTGCTCGCCGCGATTGTCGAGCGCTCGGACGTCGTGACGGAGAACTTCGCCGCGGGCGTCCTCGAGCGGTGGGGGTTCGGGTACGCGGCGCTGAAGGCGCTTCGGCCGGACATCATCTACGTATCGAACTGCGGGTTCGGTCACACGGGTCCGTATGCGGATTTCAAGACCTGGGGCCCGATCGTACAGGCCCTGTCGGGGCTGACGTTCACCTCGGGCCTGCCGGACATGGAGCCCGCGGGCTGGGGTTTCAGCTACATGGATCACACCGGCGGCTTCTACATGGCGATGGCCGTCCTGCTGGCGCTCATCCATCGACAGCGCACCGGAGAGGGGCAGTGGGTCGACATGGCGTGTTGCGAAACGGGTCTCACGCTGAACGGCCCGGCGATTCTCGACTACACGGTGAACGGTCGTCCCATGCGGCGTCCCGGCCAACCGAACGGCAATCGGAGCGACTGGCCCCGGATGGCGCCGCATGGAATCTACCGCGCCCAGGGCGACGACGAATGGGTGGCGATCGCATGCCGCGACGATCGTGACTGGCGGGCGTGCATCGCGGTGATCGGCGAGGCGTGGGCCGGCGAGACATGCTGGGCGACGCTGGCGGGTCGCCTTGCAGCGCAGGACCGCCTGGACGAGCGGCTGAACGGCTGGTGTGGTCGCCGTGGCAAGTTCGACGTGCAGCGGGCGTTCCAGGCGGCAGGCGTGCCGGCGGCGGCGGTCCAGAAGCCCGAGGAGCGCATCGACCACGATCCTGCCACGGCGGAGTTCGGTCTCTGGCCCTTGGTTCGACATACGAAAATGGGCGAGGTGCGCGTCGACGGTCTCCCGGTCCGTTTCGCCGAGACTCCGTGGACGATCCAACGGGGTGGGCCGTGCGTGGGCGAGCACACCGAGGAGGTGCTGGTGGAGCTGCTCGGGCTGAGCGCCGCCGAGGTCGCCGCGTTGCGCGAGGAGGGGGTGGTGTGAGCGCGCTCGCGGGCCTTCGTGTCGTCGAGCTGGCTCACGAGCGCATCGCCCTCGCTGGGAAGCTCCTCGGCGACATGGGCGCCGACGTCGTCGTGGTCGAGCCGCTCGGCGGCTGTCCGACTCGGTGGCACGAGCCGTTCGTCGACGACGTTCCGGACCCGGAACGCAGCCTCACGTGGTGGCACTACAACACCAGCAAACGAAGCATCGAGCTCGATTGGAAGCGACCGGAGGGCCTGGCGGCGCTGCAGGCATTGCTCGCCGAGGCCGACGTGCTCCTCGAATCGGAGGATCCGGGCGTCCTCGGCGCGCACGGACTCACAGACGGTGTCCTCACCGGTGTGCTGCCCCGCCTCGTGCACGTCTCCATGACGCCCTTCGGCCCGACCGGAGAGCGCCGCGACGAACGCGCCACCGACCTCACGCTGCTCGCCGGCGGCGGGCCGGCATGGAACTGCGGCTACGACGATCACACCCTTCCGCCCATTCGCGGTGGGGGTGGGCACGGCTACGCCATCGGTTGCCACTACGCAGTGCTCTCCGTCCTGACGGCCGTGCTGCATCGCGAGCTGGGCGGCCGGGGCCAGCGCGTCGACGTTTCGATGCACGCCGCCGCCAACGTGACCACGGAGATGGGCTCCTACAACTGGCTGGTTGCGAAGGGCACGGTGCAGCGCCAGACGGGGCGACACGCGGGTCAGACGCCATCCATGCCCTCGCAGCAGCGCTGCGCCGATGGCCGCTACGTCAACACCGGCGTCCCGCCACGTACCCCCGGCGAGTACGCCAAGCTGCTCGCATGGCTGCGAGACCTCGGGCTCGAGGGCGAGCTTCCCGAGGCGGTCTTTCTCGAGATGGGCGCGAAGCGCGACCGGATCGATCTGTCGAAGATCGGAGTCGACGACGAGGTGACCGCCATCTTCGCTGCGGGACGCGAGGCGCTGACGTTCATCGCCGGCCGGGTGGGCGCCAGGGAGTTCTTCCTGGGAGCGCAACGGGCGGGAATCCCAGTCGGTGTGATCTATGCGCCGGAGGAAGCCTACGAGGACGAGCACTTCGTCGCGCGTGGCTTCCAGGTCGAGGTGGAGCAGCCGCAACTCGGGCGGACCGTGCGCTACCCGGGGGCCCCGTACGCATTCGAGAAGAGCCGGTGGGCGATCTCGCGTGCGGCTCCGCGCCTCGGCGAGCACACGGACGAGATTCTGGCCGAAGTCGGTGTCGATGCGGCGCGGTTGCGCGCCGCCGGCGTCGTCGGCTCCGGCGGACAGTCCTCGTAGCGGATCGCTCAGCGCGCACGCTGCGCGCGTGGGGAGCCGAGGCGCGAGGCCTGCTCTGCGGCCTGTACGATCGCGGGCTGAACGATCTGCAGCGACCGGGTCGCGAGCGCACGCAGATCGGCGCGGCCCCCAACGCCAACCCAGCGGTCGATGGCCGAGCGCAGCGCCCCGTTCGCCAGGGTGGCGATCAACGTGGGCAGGAGATCTTGCCGATCGAGCCCCAGATGCTCGGCGAACACGACGCTCATGTCGTCGATCAGTTCGTCGTTCAGCCGCAGGACGGCGGAGCGCAGGACGGGCTCGGTCGTGTAGAGGTGCGCGCGCTCTCGATAGAATGTCGGGTCCACTTCGAGGGCGTCGACGACGGTCATGAGGGCATCGTGCGCCGCGGACCAGAGCGGCTGGGTTTCGAGTCGGGCGTGCAGCTCGGCGATCAGCTCGGCCCGGCGCTCGCCGTGGCCGCCGAACAGCACCTCCTCCTACGACGCGAAATGGTGAAAGAACGTCCGGGGCGACACGTCCGCTGCATCGGTGATGTCCTCGATGGTCGTGGCCTCGTATCCCTTTGAGCGAAACAGCGTCAGCGCTGCGCTCATCAAGGCGTGCCGCGTCCGGTCGCGCCGGCGTCGCCGTCTGTCCGTCGCCCGTTTCGGTGGTGTGTGCCCGTTCATGTGCTCCGCGATCCTGCTAGTCGACCGTCCATTTTGGGGCACGCTTCTCTCCAAACGCTCGCATCCCCTCCATGTAGTCGGGATGGTTCTGCTGATGGTGAAGGATGTAGCGCCACCCCACGTCACGCGCGTTGCGAAGCCCGACGTTGAGGCTCTCCCAGATGGCCTCGAGTGATGCCTGTACTGTCGCGGGGGAGAGCGTTGCGATGTGGGCGGCGACCTCGAGCGCGCGTGGCATCAGGCGCTCGTGTGGTACGACTTCGTTGACGAGGCCGATCTGATAGGCTCGCTCCGCAGTGATGGCCCCTTCGCGGGTCATGAGAGCGAGCTGCATGACCATGTTGAGGGGAATCTTCCGAGACAGCCCGATCCCCTCCAGGGCGAACACGTTCCCGACGGCACAGTGGGTGTCGAGGAAGCGTGCGTGCTCCGAGCAGATCACCAGGTCGCTCTCGGCGACGTGATGCAGCCCACCCCCGACGCACATCCCGTTCACGGCGCAGATGACGGGCTTGAAGACGTCGTGGCAACCTCGCGATCCCGAGACCTTGTTGCGCGTCTTGCCCGCGGCGACGGTGGCTTTGACGTCCTGACCGACGCAGAAGGCCCGGTCCCCGGCCCCCGTCACGATCGCGACCCGTATCTGGGGGTCGGCCTTCACCCGGGCCCAGGCTTCACCGAGTTCGGTCCGCATCTGGTCGTTGGAGGCGTTCAGCCGCTCCGGGCGGTTCATGGTGATGATCGCCGTGTGCTCCGCCTCGATGTCGTAGCGGATGGTCTCGAACTGCGTGTGCATGGCGCCCTCATACCTCATTGACGCGAAAAGTGCAGTCATGGCATATTTGCAGTGACTGCAACATCATTGCGAGGATGGAGGCCGAAAGCCGATGAAATTCGGGATATTCCTGCTCGGTGACAAGCCGCCTGGGCTGATGGACAAGCAGGTCTTCGACAACCTGCTTGAGGAGGCCCGCTGGGCCGAGGAGCTCGGCTTCGACAACGTCTGGCTTGCCGAGCACCACTTCTCGCCCTACGGCCTCATCGCGAGCCTGCCGGTCGCCGCCTCGGCCATCGCCGCGGTGACGGAGCGCATCCGCATCGGCACGGCGTGCATCGTGCCGGCGTTCCACAACCCGATCGACCTCGCCGAGCAGATCGCCATGGTGGACGTGATCAGCGGGGGGCGCTTCGAGGCCGGCTTCGGGCGCGGCTACCAGGCACACGAGTTCCGGACCTTCGGCGTCCCGATGAACGAGAGCACTGCGCGCTTCCGGGAGGCCATCACCATCATCGAGGGGCTGCTCTCGAACGAGCGCTTCAGCTACGAAGGCGAGTTCTGGCAGCTCGAGGACGTGAGCATCCAGCCACGCCCCGTTCAGTCGCCGATGCCCATCTACTGCACGGTGATGAAGACCCCGTCGAGCTTCGAGTGGATCGCCGAGAAGGGCTACCGGGCGCTCATCGGCAACCCGTATCAGGTGGACCCGGAGCTGTCGCGTGGTCTCGACCTGTTCATCGAGTCCCACCGCAAGCGCGGCCTGCCAACGGGAACCGAGGGCGTCTGGGGTATGCTGAACGCGTTCGTGGACGAGGA
>JARRLD010000156.1:0-14420 GCA_037387345.1 Gemmatimonadota bacterium | reverse complement strand
CGGCACCCTCGGGTGTGCTCGAGGTAACCGGTGGGGGCTGGACGTTCGAGGCGCTGGGTGTACGGCACCGAGACGTGCAGGGAACCCTCACGCTCCGGCCCGACCGAACCGTGGAGGCGAACCTGAGGGGGTCGTCGGGGGGAACGGCCACGGTAACGGGCTCCGTGCTCATGGATCCTCTCACCAACCCGACCCTGGATCTCGAGATCACGTTCAGGAACTTCCAGGCGGTCGATCGGCGAGACGTGGAGGGCAGCATCAGCGGTCAGGTGCAGCTCGTCCAGACCTACAGGCGACCTCTGGTGGAGGGGAGGCTGACGGTGGGTCGGGGCACCCTCTTCCTGGAGGAGTTCGCCAGAAGCGCCCAGGTTGTGGATCTCTCCGACCCCAGCCTCCTGGACGACCGCTTTCTCCAGAGCGAGGATACCGCGGCCCTCGCCTACCGTCCCCTGCTGGCGGGGATGAACAACCCCTTCCTTCAGAGTCTCCGCGTCGACGTGGACCTGTCCGTGCCCAGAGACACGTGGCTGCGCTCCCGGGACATCAACGTGGAGATCGGCGGCGAGCTGGAGATGACCTATGACCGGGCCAGCCGGGACCTGGTCATGGTGGGCGAGCTCGAGGCGCTGCGGGGCACGTACACCGTTCTTGGACGCCGCTTCCAGGTGGAAGAGGGGGTGGTGGGATTCATCGGCACGCCGGGCATCAACCCCACGCTCGACCTGCGAGCCGTGAGTCGCGTGCGGCGGCGCGAGGGCGACCCCCTGGATGTGACGGCGAGCGTCACAGGCAATCTGACGCAGCCACGGGTGACCCTGTCGAGCGAGGAGCAGGGGGTGGCCGAATCCGACCTCGTCAGCTACCTGATCTTCGGGCGGCCCAGCTACGAGCTCGCCTCGGGGGGAGAAGCGTTCGTCGGCGGGGCGGCAGGCTCGCTGGCCGGCGCTGCCACGGGCTTCGGAGTGACCTGGGCCACGGGCACCCTGGCCAACCAGCTGAGCGCTGCCTTCGCCCGGCAGATCGGCGTGGATTACCTGTCCATCACGCAGACGGCCGATCTGGACGTGATCACGGGCCGTGCCTCCGAGTCCATCCTGGCCGGGACCCAGCTGGAGGTCGGACAGTACCTCGGACAGGACGTGTTCTTCGTCCTGGTCCTGCAGCCCGTGGCCCGGCCAGGGGACAGCGGGGTCGAGCGGATCCTCGGTGGCGCCCGCGTGGAGGTCGCCCTCTCCGACGACTACAGCGCCCAGGGCTTCTGGGAGGACCGGTTCCTGCGCACCGTCGTCGGCGGCTTCGGAGGGGCCATCGACCCTGAGGAGGTGTGGGGCGTGTTCGTCTTCCGGGAATGGGGGTACTAGGACCCCTCACCGCGACGTCGGCGAGAGCCACCCTGGCCCATCGCAACCCGCGGAATCGATCCGGTGTAGAAACTGTTCGCACGATCACACACGGACAAACGACGATCACAGGCAGAGAGGTGGAGACGTGCAGACCTTGAAGGTCTTCGGCATGATGACCGGCCTCACGGTACTCGTGGTGGCCATCGGGAGCTATTTCGGCGGATCGGGAGGAGCGGTCTTCGCGTTCGTGCTCGCCGCCGCGATGAATTTCGGGATGTACTGGTTCAGCGACCGCGCGGTCCTGCGAATGTATCGGGCGCGCATCATCGGCCCCCAGGATGCGCCGGAGCTCTACCAGATGGTGGACGACCTCCGTCAGCGGGCGGGGCTACCCATGCCCACGGTCGCCATTGCGCCTTCCGAGCAGCCGAACGCGTTCGCGACGGGGCGCAATCCCAGGAACGCGGTGGTCTGCGTCACGGCGGGCATCGTTCGCGCCCTTCCGCCTCGGGAGCTGGCAGGCGTCATCGCCCATGAGCTGGCGCACGTCCGGCACCGCCACATGCTGGTGGGCACGGTGGCGGCTACCATGGCCGGGGCCATCGCCATGCTCGCCACCATCGCCCGATGGGGTTTCATCCTGGGTGGCTTCGGAGGCCGGGACGACCGGGGCAACAACCCCTTCGCCCTCCTCATCATGGCTCTCGTGGCTCCCATCGCGGCGGCCATCATCCACATGGCGATCAGCAGGCAGAACGAGTACCAGGCCGACGCTACCGCCGCCCGGATCACCGGCGATCCCATGGGGCTGGCGGGGGCCCTCCAGCGGATCGAGAGCTACACCCGGCGCGTTCCCCTTCCCGTGAATCCCGCGGCTGCCCAGCTGGCCATCATCAATCCCCTCTCCGGCGGTCGGGGAGGCGGCATCACGCGCCTCTTCCGGACCCACCCCCCGACGGAGGAGCGCATCGCTCGCTTGAGGGAGCTCGACGCCTGACCGGAGGCTGACCCGCCTCCTCATGCCGAGGGCCGGATGGCTGCCGGCCACCCGACCCTCGGCACGCTACTGCCGAGAGGTCAGCCGGGCCGCTGCACCAGCAGGGGCAGAGGGCTGCTCCGGAGGACCTTGTCCGCTACGCTCCCGAGGAGCGCACGCTTCAGGCCTCCATACCCGTGCGTGGCCAGGGCGATGACGTCCGCGTCGAGCTTGTCGGCGATGGCCGCGATAGCCCGTCCGGGCGCCTCGTGCTCCTCGACGTGGACGTCCACTGCGAAGCCGTCGGCTCTGAGCCCTTCCGCCTTGTCCTCCAGGTAATCCTGGGCCTTGTCGAGGGCCGGGGTGATGTCGTCGGGCAGCAGGGGGAAGATGCGGGCCCCGAGCACGGCCGACGCGCTGACCACGTGGGTCAGCGTGATCCTCGCTCCCGTCGCCCGAGCCAGGTCGGCGGCCGGCGCCAGCACCGAAGCCGACAGGTCCGATCCGTCCAGGGGCACCAGGATGTGCTCGAACGAAAGGACCTCGGCCGGCACGTGGCCGTGGTGACCGGGATGGATCACCAGGAGCGGGAGCGTCGTCTGGCGGACCAGGGCATCCGCCACGCTCCCCAGCCACATGCGGCTCACGCCGGTATGGCCATGGGTGGTCATCAGCACCATGTCGGCGCCGATCCTCTGGGCGTACTCGGCGATCTCCTCCGCGACCTGACCCTCCAGGAGGGCGGAATCGACCGTGGCGTCCCGTGCGAGACGCGACTCCCACTCGGCCAGGTAGTTGCGCTCTTCCCGCTTGTGACGGGCGTCGTATTCCTCCATGTCCAACCCCTCGTAGTGGAACTGGGTGTTGGAGAGGAAGTGGTCAGGAGGATGGGATACGTGAACGTGAGCCAGGTGCAGAGAGGCCCCGGTGGCTTTGGCGAGTCCGCGGGCGAGGGGTAGCGTGCGCTCACTGAACTCCGAGCCGTCCAGGGGCACCAGGAGTGACTGGAGCATCGGTCTCTCCTTCCGTCCCGACCGGGCGGGACTGCCAGGGGATGCGGACGGCGCAAGGTCCGAACGGACCTCCGCAACCTCAACCTACCCCGGTGAGCCGGGAGGAGGATGTCGGAATTCGCCTGAAGCTCCTGTGGGGCTACACCCTGCGTCCGCAGGGGGCGCACCCACGGATTGAACGCGCTCCGGAGCCTGGATACGTTACCAGGCTATGATGCGCGAGAAGCTGGTCGTCCGGGGCGCCCGGGAGCACAACCTCAAGAACATCGACGTCGAGCTCCCGCGGGAGGCTCTGGTTGTCATCACCGGCCTGTCGGGGTCGGGCAAGTCGTCTCTGGCCTTCGACACCATCTATGCCGAGGGTCAGCGGCGGTACGTGGAGTCGCTGTCCGCGTACGCCCGACAGTTCCTGGGCCTCATGGAGAAGCCCGACGTCGATGCCATCGAGGGGCTGTCGCCGGCGATCTCCATCGAACAGAAGACCGTCAGTCGGAACCCACGCTCCACGGTGGGCACGGTCACGGAGATCTACGACTACCTCCGGCTCCTGTGGGCCCGGGCAGGAACCCCCCACTGCCCCACGTGTGGGGAGCCTGTGATGCGGCAGTCCGCCTCCCAGATCGTCGACCGGCTGATGGCCCTGGATGAAGGGACGCGCATCGAGGTCATGGCACCCCTGGTTCGGGGCCGGAAAGGCGAGTTCCGGGATCTCTTCGAGCGGGCCCGCAAGGAGGGATTCGTACGCGTCCGGGTCGATGGCGAAACCCATGACCTGACGGAGCCCCCCGGGCTGAACCGGTATGAGAACCACGACATCGCCGTGGTGGTTGACCGGATCATCGTCCGGGAGAAGGATCGGGAACGCCTGGCCGACTCGGTGGAGACGGCGCTGCGGACCGCGGGCGGGATCCTGGAGGTCCTGGAGCACCGGGGTCGCGGCGAGCCTACATCCCACCTCTACAGCGAGCACTACGCGTGCGTGAACTGCGACACCAGCCTCCCGGAGCTGGAGCCAAGGCAATTCTCGTTCAACTCGCCGTTCGGAGCCTGTGAGAAGTGCGGGGGGCTCGGCACCCGCAAGGAGGTCAACGCCGACCTCCTGGTGGCCGACGGGAGCGTGTCCATCCTGGAGGGTGTGGTCCTCCCCTGGGGCGAGCCGTCGGGTCACCTGCGTGTGTCGGTCATCGCCGGCCTGGCTGCGGCCTACGAGTTCGACGCCAACACACCGTGGGCCGAGCTCCGGGAGGAGGTCCGCGAGGCGATCCTCTTCGGCTCAGGCTCCATGAAGATCCGGTTTCCCTATCGGTCGGGCTCCGGCCGGTTCGAGGGGCACTACGAGGATCGGTGGGAGGGCGTGGTGGCCAGTGTCCAGCGCCGGTACCGGGAAACCAAGTCCGACGCGGTGCGGAGCCAGCTGGAGGAGTACATGTCCACGCTGCCGTGCACCGCCTGCGCCGGCTCACGTCTCAGGCCGGAATCGAGGGCAGTGACCATCGACGGGCGCTCCCTGGGCGACGTCGTGGAGATGTCCATCTCCGAGGCCTCGGGGTTCTTCAGCGCCGTGCCGGTGGAGGGGCGAGACGGAGGAAGGCCTGGGCCGGGGTCCGGCCGGGCGCTTTCGGTGGACATCGCCGGACCCATCCTGAAGGAGGTCGAGGAGCGTCTTCGTTTCCTGCGGGATGTGGGCCTGGGATATCTGACGCTGGGTCGCTCGGCGGGCACCCTCTCCGGGGGGGAAGCCCAGCGGATCCGCCTGGCCACCCAGATCGGCAGCCGGCTGGTGGGTGTCCTCTACATCCTCGACGAACCCTCCATCGGACTCCATCAGAGAGACAACGAGCGACTCCTCGCCACCCTTCAGCGCCTTCGGGATCTGGGCAATACGGTCGTGGTCGTGGAGCACGACGAGGAGACGATCCGTGTGGCGGACTACGTGGTGGACCTGGGCCCCGGGGCGGGGCGGCACGGGGGCGAGGTCGTGGCCTGCGGACCTCTGGAGACCATCTTGGCCGAGGAGCGTTCCCTCACGGGGGCCTACCTGCGTGGGGAACGGGAGATCCCGGTTCCCGACCGACGCAGGACCGTGGACCCGGCCAGGGCCCTGACGGTGCGGGGAGCGTCCGGCCACAACCTCAAGCGGCTCGATGTGCGGTTTCCCCTGGGCGATCGTCTGGAAGGGTTGGAGCTTGTCGACAAGGTCATTGACGTCGATCAATCACCCATCGGCAGGACTCCGAGGTCGAACCCCGCCACCTACACGGGGCTGTTCACACCCATGCGGGATCTGTTCGCGACCCTTCCCGAATCACAGATGCGGGGCTACGGCCCGGGGCGGTTCTCCTTCAATGTCAAAGGAGGTCGCTGCGAGGCCTGCGCCGGAGACGGCCTCGTAAAGATCGAGATGCACTTCCTTCCCGACGTCTACGTACCGTGTGACGTGTGCCGCGGGCGTCGCTACAACCGGGAGACGCTGGACGTCTACTACAAGGGAAAGAACATCGCCGACGTCCTGGACATGACGGTGGACGAGGCTCTGGAGTTCTTCGATGCGGTCCCCCGGATCAAGTCCAAGCTCCAGACCCTTTCGGACGTGGGCCTCGGTTACATTCACCTGGGTCAGTCGGCCACCACGTTGTCCGGCGGGGAGGCGCAGCGCGTGAAGCTGGCCACCGAGCTCTCCAAGCGGTCCACGGGAAGCACGCTGTACATTCTGGACGAGCCCACCACGGGTCTTCACTTCGACGACGTGCGCCTCCTTCTCGACGTCCTCCACCGTCTCGTGGACCGAGGCAACACCGTCGTGGTGATCGAGCACAACCTCCATGTGGTGAAGACGGCGGATTGGATCATCGACCTGGGGCCTGAAGGAGGAGACGACGGCGGTCGTATCGTCGTGGAGGGCACGCCCGAGGAGGTGGTCGCTCACCCGAGGTCACATACCGGCCGGCACCTGGCGTCCCTCGTGGGGTCTCCCTGAGCGAGAACGTCGCACACGAGGGCGAGACCGACTACCTTGGTAGGTCCTGGCTTCCACGAGGGAAACCGGGCTCGCGGCGTGGACGTAGGGGTCGGCATCGAAGAAGAGGACCGCCTTCGCCCCGCGGAGGCTCAGAGAACGGAGACGGTCATGGTAACCCGAGAGGATCTCGAGAGCTTCTTCATCCGCATGGACACGGAATACGAGGAGGTCGACGAGGGGATGTTCCTCGTGCGCGGCCGAAACAGCGGCGCGCCCATGGTGGTTCATCACGCCGACGCCCTCCTGCTGATCAGGATGAAGCTCATGGACCTGCCCGAGAATCTGGGGGACAGAGCGCTCGACCTGTACCGCACCCTGCTCGAGCTCAATGCGAGCGACGTGGTTCACGGGGCCTACGGGATCGAGGAGGGTGAGCTCATCCTCAGCGACACGCTCGAGCTGGAGACACTGGACTTCCTCGAGCTGCAGGCGTCGGTGGAGTCCATCGAGCTGGCGGCTTCGGGACACATGAAGAGGATTCGAGCCCTGGCGGGCGAAGAGGCGGAGGGCTGAACCACATGGGCATCTTCCACAAGCTGTCCACGCTGATCAAGTCGAACATCAACGACGTCATCTCCCGGGCCGAGAACCCGGAGAAGATGCTGAACCAGATCATCCTGGACATGCGGGACCAGCTGGCGAAAGCCAAGCGCGAAGTCGCAGCGGCGATCGCCGACGAGCGCAAGCTGAAGGCACAGCTGGACGACGAGGTGAAGCAGTCGCGGGACTGGGAGCACAGGGCCATGCTCGCCGTCAAGGAAGGACGGGACGACCTGGCCAAGCAGGCGCTGGTGCGCCAGCAGGAGCACGCCGAGCGGGCCCACGTGCTCCAACAGACCTGGCAGGCGCAGGCGGCGGAGACCGAGAAGCTGAAAGGTTCGCTGCGTCAGCTCAACGACAAGATCGAGGAAGCCAAGCGCAAGCGGAATCTCCTCATCGCGAAGCAGAAGCGGGCTCAGGCGCAGCGCCGTATCCACGAGACCATGTCGGGGTTGTCGGACACCTCCGCCTTCGAGGCCTTCAACCGGATGGCCGACAAGATCGAGGAAGAGGAGCGCAGGAGCCTGGCCCAAGCCGAGGTCACCGAAGCCCTTGCCGGCGATACGCTGGAGACCGAGTTCCTGCGTCTCGAGGCCGGAGATGGCGGCGCCGACGTGGAGTCGAAGTTGGCGGCCCTGAAGCAGGAGATGGGCCTGCTGCCCTCGGCGGAGCCCGAGGAGCCGAAGCAGCTAGGCGCCGGCGACTCCGGCGAGGAGGTCCAGGAAGCCCAGGTCGAAGAGGTGTCGCCGGAAGAGGCCGAGGGCATCCCCGAGGCGGAGCTTCTCGAGGAGTTCGATCGACTGGAGGAGAGATCGGCCGAGTCTTGAGCCTCCGGAACCAGAGAGGCTGGGGGGCGCGCACCTGGTGCGCGCCCCCTTTTCAATTCGGCCGGCCGCAGCATCTTTTCGGAGTTCGGTTCGTGCCCCTCCAGTCGGAGCCACCATGAGCATCGTCTATCTCAACGGCGCGTTTCTCCCCAAGGACGAGGCCCACATCTCCCCTGACGACCGGGGCTTCCTTCTGGCCGATGGCGTGTACGAGGTCACGCCCTTCTACCGGGGAGCGCCGTTCGCCCTGGAGGGCCATCTGGACAGGCTGGCCCGGGGTCTGGCGTGGATGAGGATCGAATACGACGTGACCCCCCTCGAGGAGATCGCGCGGCGCCTGATCGGTGACAACGCGCTTCAGGATGCCCCCACGTCCCTGGTATACCTCCAGATCACCCGGGGTGCGGCGCCGCGCACCCACTACTTTCCGAAGACCCACGTCCCGCCCACTGTGTACGCCTACGCCAAGGCGTGGGACCGGCCCACTCCCGAGCGCTGGGAGCAGGGCTTCAGCGCGGCGTCGGTGCCTGATCGCCGCTGGAGCCGCGTCGACGTGAAGACCATCTGCCTCCTGCCCAACGCTCTGGCGTTCCAGGACGCGCTGGAGGCCGGCGCCGACGACGCCCTCCTGGTCAGGGACGGGGTGGCCATCGAGGGCGCCCACATGAACTTCTGGGCCGTCCTGGATGGCGTGGCCGTGACGCATCCCACGACCAACCACATCCTCCCGGGCATCACCCGGAGCGTGGTCCTGGAAGTCGCCCGGGACAACGGTATACCGGTGCAGGAGCGGCCGATCCAGGTCGAGGAGCTCATCCACGCCGACGAGCTCTTCTTCACGGGGACCACCGGCGAGGTTCGTCCCTGCGTCCGGCTGGACGGACGAGCGGTGGCCGATGGGAAGGTGGGCCCGGTGACGCGGACGCTGGCGGCCGGCTTCAAGAAGCGCGTGGATCAGGTGGTGGCGACGGAGACTGCGCTCCACGCTTGATCGCCTCGGGGATGCGCTGGGCGGCCCTCATCCCGATCCTCGCGTTGGGCGGATGTCTGCGCGGCGTGACGCCGGAGGTGTCGGGCCGCGTGGACGTGGCGCCGCCCGGGGCTGATGTGGTGCGCCTCGTCTACCTGGGCGTGGGCGGCTGGATCATCGAGCGCGGAGACGTGCAGCTCCTGGCGGCGCCCCTGTTCACGAATCCGTCCGTCCCTCGGACGGGCCTGATGTCGATCCGCTCCGATACCGCCGCGGTTTCCCGATCCATGGCGGCCTACGACGTGTCCGGGGCCCGGGCGATCCTCGTCGGTCACGGTCACTACGACCATCTCATGGACGTGCCGCAGATCGCGCGCCGGCATGCGCCTCGGGCCCGGATCCTGGGCAGCAGGACCGTGCTGAACACGTTGGGGACCTGGTCGGGGCTGGCGGGCCGGGTCGACGTGGTCGACGAGCATGCCGGGGATCAGCGGAATCCGGGGCGCTGGATGGCGCTCGGGCCGGAGCTGCGAGTGCTTCCCCTGCGCTCGATGCATGCGCCCCACTTCGAAGGCGTGACGCTGTACCACGGGACGGCGGACGAGCCATTCGTCGAGGAGCCACGATGGGCGTCGGAATGGCTCGACGGACACACCTATGCGTTCCTCGTCGACTTCCTGGATCCCGACGGGACCGTGGCGTTCCGCATCTACTATCAGGATGCCGTCGTGCAGCCTCCCCTGGGCTTCGCTCCGGATACCCTGATACGAGAGCGGCCCGTCGACGCAGCCGTGTTCGTTCCGGCCACCTTCGACCAGGTGGAGTGGCATCCCGAGGCCCTGGTGGAGAACCTGCATCCCCGTTGGGTGCTCCTCGGCCACTGGGAGGACTTCTTCCGGTCACCGTCGGAGCCGACACGCTCCATCCGCCTCACGGACATCGGCCACTTCCGCGGCCGGCTGGAGCGGGTATTCTCCGGTCCCTCCTGGCTCCCGGAGATCGGCACCGAGTTCCGCTTCCCGGTGCGGTAGCGCGGGACCTTTCTACCCACGAATCTGTCCTCTGTGGAGGACAGTTCCCATCTCGCCACGAAGCCTCTGGCGATACTCCTATGTGATTTTAGTGTAACGCTTTATGTGGCCATCTGACCGCTCGGGCACGTCCGATGCGCTGAGGTGGGTCGTCGGGAGGGACGACGGCATCGCCACGGCCTCCCCTCGACCGGATACAAGGGCCTCGGGACCGTGGCGGTCCCAGGTCGGAGCCAAGGAGGGGACGATGAAGACCACGTATGTCGCGATCTCGATGGCCGTGCTGGGCACGGCGCTCACGTCCGTTCCTGCGACTGCCCAGGGCCGCGTGGACGCGGTCATCAGTGTGCGAGTGGAGGCTGGAGCGAGGCGTAGGAGCGACGTCGTGTACGACCGACGCGGGCGCCGAGACGACCCGCGGGGGTCGGGTCCCGCGTTCTGCCGCAACGGACGGGGCCACCCGGTCCACGGATGGAGGTGGTGTGTCGAAAAGGGGTGGGCCCCTCGGGCATCGGCACGGGCCGCCCGCATGGGCTGGGATCGGGTGCGGTGGGGCGGGGTGAGATTCCACGCTCCCAGGGGCAGCGGTCGCGTCGAATGGCTGCCGGCGTCGGTGATCTTCGAGGCAAGAATCATGGAGCGTCTCCATCGCCACGCCGCGAGGCTCGGCCTGCGCGGCAGGCTCGCAGCCCACATCGTTCGGGATCGCCGGGGTGGCGTCTCGGTCGAGATCCGTTCGGGGCGGATGGTGTTCGCGGAGATCGTGGACTACGACCGGGATGGACGGGCGGACCTGGTTCTGGTGGTCCGGGCCTAGGAGGGTGATCGACGCAGCGGTCTCGTGGATCGGGGTCGGGTCCGAGGATCCGGCCCCGATTCGCGGGTCCCCTGAGCAGGACGTGCAGAGCTTCCCTACGGAAGGGCCTGCTGCAGGTCCTGGAGCTCCTCGTCCACCCGCTCCACCGCATCCCGGCCCAGCGAGATGGCCTCTCCCGCCCGATGGAAGTCCAAAAGCTCGAAGTCCGCGATATCCGGCTCGATGACCACGTCGGGGGGATCTCCCACCATGCGGCTCCGGGTGATCCGATCCTGCATGATGGCGATGGATGCCCCGACGACGTCGAAGAGCCCCGGCTCCACGCCCCGCGCGGCCTTGAAGGAATCGACGAGTCCGTGGACCAGTCCCGTGAGCCGCTCCAGCCCGGCGCGGCCCTCCTCCTCGGATTCTTCCTCGTGCACGAACTCCGGATCGTCCGGGGGCGGCGGATAACGCCGGCGGCCGGTGAACGCCTGGAGGTGCTTGTTGAGGTTGATGGCGATGACGTAGTCGGCGCCCAGGGCGCGGCAGGTAGACACCGGCACGGGATTGACCACCCCTCCGTCGATCAGCCACCGATCCTGATACCAGGACGGCGTGAACATGCCGGGGATGCCACTGGAGGCGCGGACCGCGTCGAGCATGGACCCCTCCCGGAGCCACACCTCGACCCCGGTGTCCAGCTCCGTGGCCACGGCGGCGAACGGGACGGGAAGATCCTGGATGGCATGATCGGTGACGTGCTCGCGCACGGCCCGCATGAGGCGATTCCCGCTCATCACTCCTCCCCGCCGGATGGTGGTGTCGAGGAGCTTCCACACGTCCACCCGGGAAAGCCCCAGCGCCCAGGCCTCGAGCGCCTCGAGCTGACCGCTGGCATAGGCGGCACCTACCAGCGATCCGATGGACGCTCCTGCGACCACGTCGGGCCGGATGCCCTGCTCGGCGAGAGCCCGCATGATGCCGATGTGGGCCCAGCCGCGGGCCGAGCCGCTACCCAGGGCAATACCGACCTGGAGTGGCCGGAGGCCGGAGGGCCCGTGGGCCTCCACGGGGCCGCCCGCCGGTCGGTCGACGGTCGTCACGGCCTGCGCTTCGGCGGTCCTCCGAGGAACTCGAACCGGACGATGCGGCCCTCGGGATCCTCCGCCACGGTGAAATGGGCCGGTGCACCGGCGTTCAGCCCGCCCGTGGCGTCCAGCGCCGCCGCCCGAGGGATCACGAACAGGCCCCGGACGTCCAGAGTGTCCTGGGCTTCGCGCTCGCCCATGTCCCCGATGTCGACGATGACCCCCTGTTCCTCGAGAAGCGGTCGATCGTAGTTCACCAGGATGTCGGCTTCCAGGACGGGAAGCCCGGGTACCGCGATCGTGCCTCCGGCGATGATCAGGTCGGGAACCCGGCGGCCGTTGTATTCCAGGCTCTCGTACGTCTCGGGGCCGTAGTCGGCGTATCGACCGGTCGCGATGGCGTCCAGCGCCGACAGGATTCCCACGAAGTTCGCCTTGCGCAGGTGCTGCTTCTGCGGGTCGTCGGGCCAGGAGCCCGATTCGATGAGCACGGTGCTGGCCCCCCAGGCTCCGATGAGGTCTCCGAACGCCCGGGGGTTGAACGTGTCGTCGTATTTGGCGATGTGATCGGTAACCAGGGGCCGCATGGATTCCACCAGCACCGACGCCACCTGCATGGCGCGCCGACGTTTGGCGTCCACGTCGCGGGCCTCATTGAAAGCCGGCGCCAGCAAGGCGATTGCCACGCCCCGGTCCGAGCTGCCCACGCGAACGGCAGCTGCCTGGTCGTGGAGGTTGAAGCCGAAGTCGGGCCGGAGCTCGTCGCTGAGGCGCTTCAACAGCTGACCTTCGGGAGTCTGCAGGCTGCGCGCATCCCGGTTCACGTCGATGCCCTGCGCATTGCGTCGCTGGAAGCGCTGGGCCCCGTCGGGGTTGAGCATGGGGATCACGTGGATCGTCGCGCCGTCCGCGATCCGGCGGGCCACGGGATGATCCGATCGCTCGCGGAAGAAGCGGATGATGTCGGCCAGGGCCATGGACGCCGTGCTCTCGTTCCCGTGCATCTGGGACCACAGGAGCACCGTGGTCGCTCCCGATCCGAACGTGATGTGTCGGATGGCCCGGCCCTCGGCGCTGTGGCCGGCCACCTCGACGGAAACCGGACCGTCCAGGAAAGGGGATACGGCGTCCCAGTACGTGGCGTGGTCGAAGCGCCGGTCCAGAAGGGCCTCTACCCGGATGGCGTCGTGGAGGTCTCCCAGCTCCTCGGGCAGCGTGGATGGGGCGGGCGGGGCGGAGGCGGGGGAAACGCCGGCGCAAGCGGCCAGGACCGTCGTCAGGGCCAGGAGGGGTCGTGTCATCGGTAGAGGAGGTAGGGAGTTCGCAGGCTTTCGAAGCGCTGGAGGTCCTCGGCCCAGCCGGCGGTGAGCTCCTCCAGGCCGAGTCCCTCCTCGATGCCGAGGCGGAGCTCGTCGGTCCCCGCCAGGCGATCGAAGTGGGAAACCCTCCAGGTCCATCGATCCCCGGACTGGGCCCGGGCCTCCAGCAGCGCTGCCAAGGCGACCCGGGGCGCGTCGTAGGTGGACGACGTGGCGACGAGCCGCACGCCCCGGACTGCCAGGTCCGGGAACTTGCCGTCTCCTGGATCCCGGGGGGTGAACGTCGCTTCCTCGAATCGGACTCCCTCGAAGCCGTAGCCCTCGAGGGCGTCCGCCAGGGCCGCCCCATCCAACCAGGGCGCGCCGATCCATTGGAAGGCCCGATCGGTGCCCCGGCCCACCGACAGGGGTGTGCCTTCGAAAAGACAGGTTCCCGGGTAGGCCAGGGCGCTCTCCAGGGACGGCATGTTGGGAGACGGCGGCACCCAGGGCAGCCCCGTCTGGTCGAAGGTCATGTCCCTGCGCCAGCCATCGAGTGGCACCACATGGAGCTCGACGTCGATCTCGAACTCTGCCACGAACAACCGGGCGAGCTCCCCCACCGTCATACCGTGGCGCATGGGCACCGGATAGAGTCCGACGAACGTGCTGAAGGCCGGGTCCAGGACGTTGCCCTGGACGACGTCTCCCCGGATGGGATTGGGGCGGTCCAGCACGACGAACGGGATCCCCGCGGCGCCCGCCGCCTCCATGGCGTAGGCCATGGTGGACACGTACGTGTAGTACCGAGCCCCCACGTCCTGCATCTCGAAGACCAGGACGTCGACACCTTCGAGCATCTCCGGCGTGGGGCGTAGCGTCTCCCCGTAGAGGGAGTGGATGGGAAGTCCCGTGCGCTCGTCCGTGCCGCTCTCGATGCGCGCGCCTCCCTCCTCCTGGCCCCGGATCCCGTGCTCCGGGCCGAAGAGCGCCACCAGGTTCACCTCGGGGGCCTCGAACAAGGCATCGATCGTGGTGCCCATCTCCCGCTGCGCACCTGCCTGTTGGCCCACAGCCCGGAGGATGACGCCGGTGTGGTTGGTGACCAGCCCGACCGACCGCCCCTCGAGCAGGTGCAGCGAATCCGCGAGCAGGACTTCGAGGCCCGACCGGAGGTGCCCGACGTCGTCGCGCCGCTCTGCCGTCCCTTCCGGCTGGGAAGGCGTACAGGTCGACACCGCGAGCGCCACGAGGAGCGCGAGCCAACGGGACGGTAACCCTCCGGGGAACCCGATGGTATCTTTGATCCAGGAGCTTCGGCGCCGGAAGCGCCCCATGCTTGTCCGTTTCATGGGCCAAGCATCGGGGTCGGGACCGACGCCGTCAACGCGTCAGGGCCCCAAACACAGGAATCCGCTCAACCATGCCGGACCGCCGGATCGTCCCCCACCTCCCCGTTCCGCTCCCGGTGCTCCGGAGCGTCCTGCTCGCGCTGGTGGCGTCGGGTCTCTCGTGT
>JARRLD010000155.1:0-18996 GCA_037387345.1 Gemmatimonadota bacterium | reverse complement strand
TGGGCCTGGGCCAGAGGGTGAACCGACTCCTCCAGCAGGGTCGCAAGCCCGTGGTGGCCGCGGTGAACGGACACGCCATCGGGGCCGGGTTGGAGATGGCCCTTTCGTCCGACTTCATGATCGTCGCCGACGAGGCGAAGCTGCGCTTTCCCGAGATCTCTCTCGGCACGTTCGTGGGCGGCGGCACCGTGTACACCCTGGCCGAACGGGTGGGTGTGCCGAAGGCCCGCGAGCTCATCTACCTGGGTGAGTTCTTCCTGGGGAGCGAGGCGGCCGAGATGGGCGTCGCCTACCGTGCGGTCCCCTCCGAGCGTGTGCTGGAGGAGTCCGTCACCCTGGCCGGCAAGCTCGCCAGGAAGGCTCCCATCTCCCTGGCCTGGGCCAAGCGCCTCATCGGTCCCGCGAGCACCATGTCCAGGACACGAGCCCTGCGTATGGAGGGTGCTGCTCTGGAACGCATCCTCGGCACCCGGGATTGGGCGGAAGGGGTGAAAGCCTACGAGGAGCGTCGGGAGCCGGAGTTTTTGGGTGAGTGATTCGGGGGGGCGCCCCGGGCATCCGCTGGACCCGATCTTCCTGCCCCGGTCCGTGGCGGTGGTCGGGGCATCGTCGGACCCCAGGAAACGGGGCTTCCAGGTACTCCGCGCCCTTCAGGAGTCTGGCTATCGAGGGCGGGTGTTTCCCGTGAACCCGAAGGGTGGGGAGATCCTGGGCCTTCCGGTGAGCACGTCGACGGGCGCGCTGCCTGAGACGCCGGATCTCGCCCTGATCTGCACGCCGGCGAAAAGCGTGCCCGAGGCGGTGGACGCATGCGGCCGTCATGGGATCCGCGGGGCCGTGATCCTGGCCGTGGGCTTTCGGGAGTCCGGGGACGACGGGGCCGCCCTGGAGGGGCAGGTCCTCGAAGCGGCGCGGCGGCACGGGGTGCGGTTGGTCGGTCCCAACACGTCGGGCATCCTGAACTTGCCTCTCGGCCTGAACCTCATCGGTGCCCGGGGCGTTCGGGCTGGCACCCTGTCCCTCATCGTGCAGTCGGGAAACATGGCCCTGGCACTGATGAACGAGGTGACGGCCCGCTCCGAGGAGGGCATCGGCATCTGCGTCGGCGTAGGGAACGAGCTCGACCTGGGGTTCCACGAGTACCTGGACTTTCTGGCCCATCACGAGGGCACCCGGGCCGTGGTGTGCTATGTGGAGGGGTTCCGTGACACGCGAGCCTTCCTGCAGGTGGCGGCGCGGGTGTCACGGATCAAGCCGGTGTTGGTCATCAAGGGAGCGCGGTCGGCCGCGGGGCGGGCCGCCGCCCGGTCGCACACCGGCGCCGTGGCAGGGGAGTACGACCGTCTCCGGGCCGCCCTGAAGCAGGTGGACGTGGTGGAGGTAACCCGCACGGACGAGATCCTTCACGTAGCGGAGACGTTGGCCACACAGCCTGCGGTGGAGGGTGGTCGGGGCATCGCCGTCCTGTCGGATGGGGGTGGGCAGGGGACATTGGCCGTGGACGCCCTTTCGGAGATGGACATCCCCCTGGCAACCCTCTCTCCGCCCGTGGCGGCGGAGCTGGCCCGCCTCATCGGGCGGACAAGCCCGGCGTCGAACCCCGTGGACCTGGCCGGAGCCTCGGACTCGGACCCGGAGGTCTTCGGTCGGGCGTTGCAGCTCCTGGCGGCCGACGCGGCGGTCGGTGGCGTTCTGCTCGTCGGGCTCTTCGGCGGGTATGGCATCCGATTCGCCGAGGAGCTGGCCGCCGCCGAGGAAAGGGCCGCCGACGTCATGGCGGCCACCATGAGAAACGCGAACAAGCCGCTCGTCGTCCACTCCATATACGCCAGCCATCGCAGCGCGGCGCTCAGGCTGCTGGGCCAGGCTCACGTTCCGGCGGTGGAATCCCTGGACGTGGCGTGCCGGTGCATCGCCGAGACGTGGCGACGCGGTCATACGTTGTCCCGTCCCGGATGGCGCCCCAACGGAAACCCGGAGATCGTGGCGCCGGCGGCCGGACGGCGCCTCAAGCTGCTCAGCTCGGCCGAAGCCATCCGCCGGGCGCGTTCGCAGGACCGGGATACCCTCACCGAGCCCGAAGCCCGGGCGCTGCTCAGGGACGCGGGCGTGCCGTTCCCTCCGTCATCGCTGTGCACGTCGGAAGAGGAGGCCGCGGACGCGGTGGAGGGGATGAAGACGGCCGTGGCCATGAAGGTGGTGTCGCCGAAGATCCCCCATAAGACCGACGCCGGTGGGGTGGTGCTGGGCGTCGACTCGGCGAGGGAGGCCCGCGACGCCTTCCGCGGCGTCACGGAGCGAACGGCCCGGTACCTGGAAGACCACGGCCTCGAGCCGGGGATCGACGGAATCCTGGTCGCTCCGATGATGGCCACGCCCCTGGCCGAGATCCTGATCGGGGCCCGGAGGGACTCCGGCGTGGGCCCGGTGCTCACCCTGGGAGCCGGCGGCATATGGGTCGAGGTTCTCCGTGACGTGACCCACCGCGTGCTCCCGGTGGATGAGGACCAGATCCGCGTCATGCTGGGGGAGCTGCGCATCTTCGGGCTTCTGGTCGGCGCCCGGGGAAGGGACGCGGCGGATCTGGGCGCCGTGGTGGAAGCGGCGATGGCGGTCGGACGCTGTATCGAGGAACACGACGAGGTGGAGGAGGTCGAGGTGAACCCGCTGTTCGTCTACAAGCACGGCGTCCAGGCGGTGGACGCTCGCATCTTCCTCCACGCGGCCCGTGGGTAGGGGGCGAAGCGCTGGGCCCGCCCCCGATGCCCGCGCGCCGGAGTGGCATCGACGCCGATGGCGCAGCGCCTGCGTCGGCGCGAGCCTCGCCCTGACGGCCTGCGGCCCGGGCGACGACCCGGGGCGCGTCGCCGCGACGGGGGACGCCGTGCCCGAGTACCCGGCCGCGGCCACCTCCGAGGGCGGCATGGTCGTCACCGGATCCCCCTATGCTACCGAGGCCGGGGTCCGGATGCTCGAGAAGGGCGGCAATGCCGTCGACGCCGCCGTGGCCGCCGCGTTCGCGCTGGCAGTCGCGGAGCCCACCCAGTCGGGGCTGGGCGGTCGGACCCAGATCCTGATCCGCAGCGCCGACGGCACCGTCGCCGGCATCGACGGGACCACCCAGGTGCCCGCCGGCTACGATCCCGCCTCGGCGCCGGCGGGGGAGCACGGACATTCCGCGGTGGCCATCCCGGGCACGGTGGCGGCGCTGACCCGCGCCCTGGCGGAGCACGGGTCGCTTCCCCTCTCCCTGGTCATCCAGCCGGCCGCGGACTGGGCGCGGCACGGGATCGCCCTGCCCGAGGGCGAGGCCCGCCGGCTGGATGGCGTCGCGGGGGAGATCGATCCCCGGTCACCCCTGGGGCGGATCTTCCTGTCGTCCGAGGGCACTGCGCTCCCCAGGGGCGGCCTCCTGGTGCAGCCCGATCTGGCCGAGGTGATGGACGCGGTCGGGCAGGGTGGAGCGGCGGCGTTCTACCGGGGAGATATCGCACGGCGGATCGTGGCCGACATGGAAGCGAACGGCGGCTTCCTCACCCTGGATGATCTGGCCTCGTACCGGGCGCTGGATTCAGAGATCGGGAGGGGGCGGTTCGGGGACACCGAGCTGGTCGGGACCTACCTGCCCGCCTCGGGTGTGACGGTGATCGAGATCCTCCAGATCCTGGATCGGATGGATCCGCCGGACGGCCACGCCCTGGGAGACGCAGCGCTGGTGGAGGCGCTTCTGGCGGGGTTCGAGGATCGTGAGCTGGCCGAGCCCCGTCCCCCGGGCGAGGCCGTGTCCTGGCTGGTCTCGGACTCCCTCGCCCTTCGTCGGGCCGGGGCCGCGACCCGGGACCTGCAACGTCGCGCCTCGCGAGTCGCGTCGCATGGGGAGCTCGAGCGGGAGGCGGGGGTCATGTCAGGAATCCCGTCCGACGGGGAGCACGCCTTCACCACCCATGTGTCCGTCGCCGATACGTTCGGCTGCGTGGTGGCCCTCACCCAATCCCTGGGACCGACCCTGGGGGCCAGGGTGGTCACGCCCGGCCTGGGATTCGTCTACGCGTCGACCCTGGGAGGCTACCTGGCGGGAGGAGGCCCCGGCTACCGGCCGTGGTCATCCCAGGCACCGCTTGTCGCGCTCCGGCAGGGCCGCCCGGCTCTGGTCATCGGAGGGGCCGGCGCGCGACGCATCCTGTCCGCGATGGTGGGCACGCTGACGGACGTCCTCGGGCGGGCGATTCGACTGGATGTGGCCCTGGCCGAGCCCCGGCTCCACCCCACCGGGGGGGTGGTCCTCGTGGAGGGGGGGTGGCCAGGAGCGGACGCTTTGGCCAATCTGGGCTTTGAGGTCGAGCCCCGGGAGCGGACCTATTTCGCCCGGCTGAATGCCGTGGAGATCCTGCCTGACGGAACGTTTCGGGGCGTCGGAGACCCCCGCTGGTCCGAGAGCGCCGCGGGCGGTCCCCGTCGATGAACGAGAAACTCCTGGAGGCGAAAGCCATGCGAACCGCCCTTATTGCCGCCCTCGTGCTGTCTGCTGTGGTGTCGCCCCTGCGTGGGCAGGAGCACACGGTGCTCATCCGCAACGGACGCGTCCTGGACGGGTCCGGCAATCCATGGATCCGTGCCGACGTTCTCCTGCGTGGCGACCGGATCGCAGCGATGGGGAGGCTCGATGATGCCGAGGCGGACGAGGTCATCGACGCCGCGGGTCTCTACGTCTCCCCCGGGTTCATCGACACCCACTCCCATGCGGGTTCGGGGCTGGCGTCGGAAGAGCTGAGCCACGGCCGACCCCTGTTGGTCCAGGGCCTGACGACGATCTTTGCCAATCCTGACGGTGGGGGACCCGTCGACCTGGCCGCACAGCGGACGTCGCTGTTGGAGCACGGCCTCGGAGTCAACGTGGCGCAGCTCGTGTCCCACGGCTCGGTGCGACGGGCCGTCCTGGGCACCGAGGACCGGGCGCCGACCGCCGCCGAGATGGAGCGGATGAGGACCCTGGTGCGCGCGGGCATGGAGGAGGGCGCGTGGGGGATGTCCAGCGGCACGTTCTACGTGCCCGGATTTTATGCGGAGCCGGAAGAGATCGAGGATCTGGCCCGGATCGTCGCCCCCTTCGGGGGGGCCTACCAGAGCCACTTCCGGGACGAGTCCAACTACACGGTGGGGGTCATCGCCGCCGTGGACGAGGTCATCAACGTGGGCCGGGTGGCGGGCATCCCGGCGGTGCTCACCCACGTGAAAGCCCTCGGGCCCTTCGTGTGGGGCTACGGCGCAGCCATCGCGAAGCGCGTGGAGCGCGCGCGGGAAGAGGGCGTCCAGGTCTTCGCGGACCAGTATCCCTACACGGCGTCGGCAACGGGGCTGGAGGCGGCGCTGCTGCCGCGCTGGTCCCAGGCCGGGGGGCGGGACTCTCTCATGGCACGGATGGGTCGCCCCTCCGAGATGACCCGGATCCGGAAGGCCATGACCGAAAACCTGGCCCGGCGGGGCGGGGCGGGACGGATCCAGTTCCGGCGCTACCGCCCCGATCCCTCCATCGAGGGTCGGATGCTCAGCGACCTGGCCGAAGAGCGCGGTGTCGACCCGCTGGACGTGGCCATCGACCTCATCAAGGGCGGCAGCGTCAGCATCGTTTCGCACAACATGGACGAGGGGGACGTGGAGACGCTCATGGTCCAGCCCTGGACCATGACCAGCTCCGACGGGGATCTCGTTCCGTGGGGAGTGGGCGTGCCCCACCCGCGCAGCTACGGCGCGTTCCCCAGGAAGATCCGGGTCTATGCGGTGGAGAAGGGAGTCATCGGCCTGGAGCAGGCCATCCGCAGCATGACCTCGCTACCGGCGCTCGTCTTCGACATGCCCGACCGGGGGACGCTGCGGGCCGGTGCGGCGGCGGACGTGGTGGTGTTCGACCTGGACCGGGTCCGGGACACCGCCGAATACACCGACCCCCATCGCCTCGCCGAAGGCATGGTGTGGGTCTTCGTGAACGGACAGGCGGCGGTGCGAGACGGCGAGCTCACGGACGTCCGAGCCGGTCGGGTGCTCCGCAAGGGGATGTAACCACCCTCGATTGGAGGGAAGATTGGGTGCCATTCGGGATTTCATGGACCGACACTACCGGCACTTCAATGCCCGGGAGGCCTTGTGGGCGGCCCGGGCGTGGGAGGAGCATCTTTCGGCCGGCGGAAAGATGATGGTGACGCTGGCGGGTGCCATGTCCACCGGTGAGCTGGGGATCATTCTGGCCCGCATGATCCGCGCCGGGAAGGTCCATGCCGTCTCCTGTACCGGTGCGAACCTGGAGGAGGACATCTTCAACCTTCTGGCGAACCAGGAATACGAGATCGTTCCGTCGTGGCGGGAGCTGTCGGCCGAGGACGAGGCGGCCCTGTACGATCGCGGGATGAACCGGGTGACGGACACCTGCATTCCCGAGACCGTGATGCGTCACGTGGAGGGGAGGCTCCTCCACTTGTGGGCCGAGGCGGCGGAGGCGGGTGGCCGACACACGCCGGCGGAGTTCCTCTTCCAGCTCCTCGACGACCCGTCCCTGGTGGAGCACTTCCAGATCGATCCCGCCCACTCCTGGATGCTGGCCGCCAAGGAGGAAGGGGTTCCGGTGTGGGCGCCTGGCTGGGAGGACTCGACCATCGGCAACATCTTCTCCGCCAACGTGATGATGGGGAAGATCGCCCACCACACCTGCGTGAAGACAGGTACCGAGCAGTTCCAGGAGCTCATGGAGTGGTACATCGCCAACCACGGCGCCGACCAGGGACGTCGCTCGGTGGGCTTCTTCCAGATCGGGGGAGGTATCGCCGGGGACTTCGCCATCTGCGCCGTGCCCTGCATGATCCAGGACCTGAAGATGGATGTGCCCTTCTGGGGATACTTCGCCCAGATCACAGACGCTCAGGCGTCCTACGGCGGCTACTCCGGCGCTCCGGCCAACGAGAAGATCACCTGGGGAAAGCTCGCGGGCGCCGAAACGCCCCGCTTCAACATCAACTCCGACGCCACGATCGTGGCGCCCCTCGTCTTCGCGTACGTGCTGGGGGATTGAGGACGGGACGACGGTGGACGGAGGACTCGTCGGTGAGGCCGTCCAGCACCTCGTCGAGGATCCCCCTCAGCTCGCGCATCTGTGTCTGCCCGAGGCGGGATCCCACGTAGCTGGACACGTGGATGAGCAGCAGGATCGGCACGCCGACCCCCACGGTCCACCAGCCCCAGGCGGGCTCGTCCGACGCCCACTGGACGTAGCCCAAGGTCGCTCCAAAGAGGACGACGAACGCCAGCAGAAAGTACAGGAACATGAAGAACGTCCAGACCTCCGGATGGGGGGCGAAGCGCCCGAACACCGATGATCGACTCCCGTCCTCGTCGAGTCGGACCGAGAGGTGGGGCGACCAGAGGCGTCGCGCGGGGTCCGGCACGAACAGGTCGAACCAGCGCCCCTTGCCTCGCCACCGCCCCGCCAGGTCTTCCCGGGCCACCAGCCGGCGTCGGATCTCCTCGACCGCCTCGGCGCGGGGCAGGTCCAGGGGGACCGTGAACGTCGGCCGGAGGAGCGGCGCCTTCATCGTCCTCAGCCGATAAGCCCGGCCAGTCCCGCCTCGGCGGTCACGAGGAGAAGCGCGCGCTGGATGGCCAGGTGGCCGTCGCGGTTCACCCAGTACTCGTCAGGGGCGTGCCCGTTGCCCCCAACGCCCCCGCGGCCGATGGTGACGGCGGGGATTCCCAGGGAGATGGGGATGTTGGAGTCCGTCGAGGAGCGGTCCAGCTCGCCGTCCACGCCGAAGGCGGCCGTGGCGGCCAGAGCCCGCTGGATGAGGGGCGTGCCGGGGTCCCCTTCGCCCGAGGGTCGATCGCCGATCTTCGCCTTTTCCACGGTGAGGGGGGCTCCCTCCCGGCGGAGGTCGTTCTCCTCCTCCAGCGCCCGGTCCATGGCCGCCAGGAACGCCGCCTCGATGCGCGCCAGGCTCTCGGGGCTCTCGGAGCGCATGTCCACCTCCATCCACGTCTCGAAGGGGATGGCGTTCACCGAGGTGCCACCGCCCAGACGCCCCACGTTGTAGCTGGTGCGCGGACCCGAGCGGGTGAGGGTGTCCGCCACGTCCTGGAAGTGCCGTACAGCCCGGCTCATGGCGTGGGCGGGGTTGACCAATCCGAAGGCGCCCCAGGAGTGGCCGCCGGGTCCCTTGAAGGTCACCCGGTACCGCACGGAGCCCAGGCCCATGCTCACCAGGCGGGAGAGACCACCGCCGTCCACGTCGATCCACGAATGGATGGGGTCGGCGCCCTCCCGGAAGAGGTGCTTCATGCCTCGGAGGTCGCCGAGGCCTTCCTCCCCCACCACGCCCACGAAGAGGACGTCGTCCTCGGTCTCGATATCCGCTTCCTCCATGGCCCGCAGCACCGCCAGGACGACCACCAGGCCCCGGGTGTCGTCGCCAACGCCGGGGGCAAAGACCGTGTCACCCGCAATGCGGGCGGTGACATCGGTACCTTCGGGGAAGACGGTGTCCAGGTGACCGCCGAAGCCCACGGTGCGCTCTCCGGTGCGGCCCCGCCTGAGGCCTATGACGTTGCCCTCCGCGTCGGTCCAAACCGAGTCCGCACCAGCCTCGGCCAGGAGCCCCGCGAAGCGGATGCCCCTCTCCGTCTCCATGAAGGGAGGTGCCGGGATCTCCGTGAGCTCGATGAGGCGCTCCAGCGCCCAGGAGTCCCACGCTTCGGCCAGACGGAAGGCCTCCTGGGGGTGGGGTCGGGGCGGTTCGGTCGCTGCGGGGAGGGCACGGTACGGTGGACCCTCCCGGGCGACAAGGCCAGACGGCTACGCGGCTACACGGCTATTCGGCTCCACGGCTATTCGGCGGACGGGGGACGGCGGATGCTCTCGAACGTGCCCTCGACGAGCTTCTGTCCGCCTTCCCCGACACCGTGGTAGAGCGCGCGCAGGAACGACAGCGTCGTGGCCGCCGCCCCGGCAAACTCCCAACGGGAAGCCTTGAATACGCAGTCCACGAGAGCGACGGGGGCGGTGCCGGAGAACACCAGGACACAATTGGTGAACGTGCATCGCATGTACTTCTTGCCGTCGATGTTCTCCGTGGTACCGTCGAACGTCGCATCCGTGATTTCGAGCATGGTCCGTGGTCTTCCGTGGGTGGTGGGATGATCGAGGCACGTCGATCACCTTCAGGATGAATCAGCGTGTACTGGAAGATGGAAGGGTTGTCGCGACTATTGAACCGGCAGTCGATGCCTTCAGCATTCCTTCATGATTCCGTTAACATTCAATGCTATAGCTCAATTGCCTTCGAAGGCCCTCGGGGGCCCGTACGCCCATGCCCATCCGCAACATCGCCATCATCGCCCACGTGGATCACGGCAAGACCACCCTGGTGGACCAGATGTTCCGCCAGGCCGGGATCTTCCGGGAGAACCAGGCCGTGCAGGAGCGGGTCATGGACTCGAACCCGCTGGAGCGGGAGCGGGGTATCACCATCCTGGCCAAGAACACCGCCGTGACCTGGAAGGACGTGAAGGTCAACATCGTCGATACCCCGGGGCACGCCGACTTCGGCGGCGAAGTGGAGCGTATCCTGCGCATGGTCGACGGCGTGGTGCTCCTCGTGGACGCCGCGGAGGGACCCATGCCCCAGACGCGGTTCGTCACCCGCAAGGCGCTGGAGCTGGGCCTCCTGCCCCTGGTGGTCATCAACAAGGTGGACCGTGGCGATGCCCGTTCGGAGGAAGTCCACGATGAGGTCCTGGAGCTGTTCATGGACCTGGAGGCCAGCGACGAGCAACTGGATGCTCCCTTCCTGTACGCGGTGGGCCGCGACGGCTGGGCATCCGGGGCCGTGGACGAGCGAGGCGGCGACCTGACACCCCTCTTCGAGGCCATCGTATCGTATTTTCCGCCGCCCTCGGTCGACCCCGACGGACCCTTCCAGATGCTGGTCTCCACGCTGGACCACTCGTCGTACGTGGGCCGGATCGCCATCGGGCGCATCGAGCGGGGTCGGGTCGGCGTGGGGGATCGGGTGGCCCTCCTCGACCTTGGGGAGCCGGGGATGGTGGAGGACGACGACCAGGCGGAGCTGGCGAAGGTGTCCAGACTCTACACGTTCAGCGGGCTGGACCGCATCGAGGTGGACGAGGCCACGGCCGGTGACATCGTGGCGCTGGCGGGGCTGGAGGGGGTGGAGATCGGAAAGACCCTCACCGAGCCTGAACACCGCGACCGACTCGAGGGCATTGCCGTGGAGGAGCCCACCCTTTCGGTGGACTTCACGGTGAACAACTCGCCCTTCGCCGGGAGGTCCGGGAAGTTCGTCACCACGCGCCAGCTCCGGGAGCGCCTGTACCGGGAGCTGGAGCGCAACGTGTCTCTCCGTGTGGAGGACACCGACCAGCCCGACACATTCACCGTGAGCGGTCGAGGCGAGCTCCACCTCACCATCCTCATGGAGACCATGCGCCGCGAGGGCTACGAGTTCCAGGTATCGCGCCCGCGAGTCATCACCCGCCGCACGGACCGCGGGCTCGAGGAGCCCTACGAGGAGGCGGTGGTGGAGGTGCCGTCGGACATGGTGGGCACCGTCATCGAGAACATGGGGCCGCGCAAGGCCGAGATGACGGAGATGAAGCCCATGGGAGACTCCGGCACCACCCGCCTCCGGTTCCGGGTGCCGGCCAGGGGGCTTTTCGGGTATCGGTCGGAGTTCCTCACGGACACCCGGGGCGAGGGCATCCTCCACCACAATTTCCATTCCTGGGGATCCTGGGCCGGACCCTTGAGAGGACGGTCACGCGGCGTGTTGGTCGCCGACCGGCAGGGCGCCGCCGTGGGGTTCGCCCTCTTCAATCTCCAGGAACGCGCTGCCATGTTCGTGAAGCCCGGGGACGAGGTATACGGCGGGATGATCGTGGGGGAAAACTCCCGCACGGACGACATGGACGTGAACGTGTCGAAGGAGAAGAAGCTCACGAACATGCGGACGACCTCGTCGGACGAGAACATCAAGCTGGAACCCCCTCGTCTGATCACCCTGGAGCTGGCCCTCGAGTTCATCGAGGACGACGAGCTCATCGAAGTCGCCCCCGGGGGCATACGCCTGCGCAAGCGCGTCCTGGATCCCATCCTGCGGAAGAAGGCCGCACGGGCAGCCAACCAGACAGGCTAGGCGCCGCCGCTGCCCGCCCCCCGGCCGACGGGGACGTGCCTCGCGGCCGCGGTAAAGGCGGATGGCCTGGCTGAAACCGGTCCGAGGGCGCCGCGTACGTTGCTCCGAACTGCCCACGGAGACGACCCATGCGACGCTGCCTCGTACCTCTTCTGTTTCTGCTTCTGTCCGGCTCAGCCGCGGCAGGAGGTCAGACCCCTCCAGGCGTCCAGGAGGCTCTGGGCCGGCTCCAGGCGGGTGACGCGGCCGGCGCCGAGGGGCTGCTGCGAGACCTCACCACCCGGGAGCCGGACAATGGTCGCGCGTGGAGCCTCCTGGGCCAGGCCCTGCGCCAGCTCTCCCGGTACGATGAGGCCGTCGCGGCGTACACCCGCGCTGCGGAGCTCACGCCGGGAGCTCCTGCCGTGCTCCTCAACGGGGGCCTGGCCCTGGCTCAGGCGGGGAACCTGGACGAGGCCTTCGCGTGGCTTCGCGAGGCGCGAGACAGCGGCGCGGTGGACGTCACATCGGTGGATCTCGACCCGGCGGCGGCCGTCCTCCGCGAGGATCCCCGGTACGCGACCCTCTTCCCCTCGGCCGAGGAGCTCGAGGATCCCTTCGTGGAGCCCACTCGCATCATCCACGAGTGGCGTGGAGAGGGCGTCAACGACCAGTTCGGTTGGATTGCCCGGAACATCGGCGACGTGGATGGCGACGGCGTGAACGACGTCACCACCTCGGCGCCCACCTGGGGCAGCGGGGGCAGGTCTGCCGGCCGGGTCTACGTCTACTCCGGCCGGACCGGCGGCCTCCTGTGGACCGCGGATGGCGAGGCCGGTGATCAGCTGGGCCTGGGCATCGAGGCAGCAGGCGATGTAAACGGCGACGGCGTGCCCGACGTCGTGGCCGGTGCCCCGGGGGCCGATCGGGCGCTGGTCTTCTCCGGAACGGACGGCGTGATCCTCCACGACCTGCATGCCCTCCAGCCGGGAGAGTGGTTCGGTCGCAAGGTGGGGGACGTGGGTGACGTGGACCGGGATGGCCACGACGACATCCTGGTCGGTGCGCCGAGGAATGACGTGGCCGGCACCGACGCGGGCCGGGCCTACCTCCTGTCGGGGCGGAGCGGCGACGTGCTCCTGACCCTCACCGGCGAGGAGGCCGGCGATGCGTTCGGTTCCTCGGCGGGTGGGCACGTTTCGGAGGACGGCCTCGTGACCCTGGTGGTGGGGGCGCCCAACGCCGGCCCGGGCGACCGGGGGGCGACCTACGTCTACCACGGACTCACGGCCGAGCCCGCGTTCGTCATCACCTCCGACGAGTCCGGCGCGCAGCTCGGGGCCATGTTCGTGTCGGCGGTGGGGGACGTGGACGCGGACGGTACGGTTGACGTCTACGCATCGGACTGGAGCGCAGGGACGAACGGTCCCGGCTCGGGTCGGGTGTACGTGCACTCCGGTGCCGACGGCCGACTCCTGTACGACCTGGCGGGCGAGGCTGCCGGGGACGGGTTCGGTATCGGGGTCGCGGATGCCGGCGACGTCGATGGCGACGGCCACGACGACCTGGTCATCGGCGCGTGGCAGTACGGCGGAGCGGCTCCCTCGGGCGGTAAGGTCTACCTCTATTCGGGCAGGGATGGCTCCCTGGTGCGGACCATCACCGGCAAGGTCATGGGTGAGACCTTCGGCTTCGACACCACGGGCATGGGCGACGTGGACGGAGACGGCGTGCCAGACCTTCTGCTCACCTCGGCGTGGAGCGCGGTGGCCGGGGGGCGATCCGGACGCATGTACATCGTGGCAGGGACGAAGGATGGAGCCCGCTGATGCTGCCCGACCCGTGGCGGGTGCAGAGTCCCCTCAGCGCGCCGGGACCGCCGGGACGATGCCGTTCACGATGACGTCCAGGACGGCCGAGGTGAGCGCACTCGGCCCTCCCTCCTGGCTCAGGTAGCGCCATTCCGTGGTGGCGACCACCACGAGGGCCCGACTCGGGGCGACATAGACGAACTGGCCCCCGTACCCCCAGGCGAGGAAGGCATCCCGCTCCCGGTCGATCCACCACAGGTAGCCATAGGTGAGGGCGGCGACAGGGCCCGACGGCGTGGACCAGTCGTAGGAGGGCGCCGTGGCCAGGTCGACCCACTCCCTCGGCAGGATGCGTCGATGCCCGGAGCGTCCGCCCTGGAGGAACAGCTGCCCCAGCCGCGCCAGGTCCCGGGGGCGGAGGTCGAGGCCGGCCCCACCGTTCACGGATCCGTCGATCATGCCCTCCCAACGTCGCCGGGAGATGCCCAGGGGCCCGAACAGGGTGAGGTCCGCGAACACCGGCAGAGGCGTGCCCACGGCGAGCTCCAGAAGCACCCCCAGCAGGTGGACGGCGGCCGAGTTGTAGTTGAAGGTGCTTCCGGGCGCGTCCACCACGGGACGGTCGAGGAGGTGCCCGATGAAATCTCCCGAGAGCCTCCAGTTGTTGTATTCGCTGACGCCCGACTCGTCCCAGAGGAATCCTCCGCTCATGGTGAGCAGGTGGCGGAGCGTGATTGCGGACTGGGCCCCGGTGGGCGTGCCCAGCTCCGGGGGCAGCAGCTCTCCGACCGTGAGGTCGAGGGAGCGCAGCTCCCCCTGCGCCAGGGCGATCCCGACCAGCGTGGACACGACGCTCTTGGTCACCGAACGGACGTCGGCCAGGGAGTCGCGGGTGAAGCCGTGGTAGTAGCGCTCCAGGACGATGCGACCCTCCCGGACCACGAGCAGGCTGCGCATCCGATCGAGGTTGCCGGCCTCATCGGCGGCCTCCTCCAGGGGTGCGACGTCCACCGACAGGGCGCGAGGATCGGCCGTCTGCCAGGGAAGGGAGAGGTCGACCGCCTCGAAGCTCGCGGGCGCGACGGGGGAGTCGGCGCACGCGACGACAAAGCAAAGCGAGGCGAGCGCGAGGATTCGCGGCCGACGCCGCGCCGTGGATCGTGCCATGGAAGCTCCTTTCCCCCTGGCATACGGCAGGGCAGGGCCCCGGATTTCGGGACCGATGAGATGACCGAACCGGTTTGCCTGGTGGTGCGGCATTCCCGATCTTCGGGGCCCGGTTCGAGGGAGCCGGGCTCATCCCATCCGAATGGCGTGGCGACGGGAGCGGCTGTGGACGGTCCACCGCAACACGACAGCGTCGACCCGACCCCCGGGGAGGCTCGCCGCCCGAGGGGGCTCCGCCGGGCCGGGCTCTTCGTCCTGGCGTTCTCGTCCGGGTTCGCGGTGCTCACCATCGAGATCGCAGGTGCCCGGCTCATCGCGCCGGTCTTTGGGCTGTCGGCGGTTCCGTGGACGGCGGTGATCGGCGTCATTCTCGGGGCGCTCGCGCTGGGTAGCCACTACGGGGGTCGGCTCGCCGACGCGGGGCGGGTCCCCCTCTCCCTGGTCCTCGTGGTGGCGGCCCTCACCGCCGCCCTTCCCGTTGTGGGTGGTGGCGTGCCCTGGCTGGCCCGTGCCGCGTTCGGGTTCATCGGAGGGGCCGTGGCCAGCGCCGCGGTGCTCTTCGCTCCGTCGGTGCTCTGCCTCGGCGCGGTGGTCCCCTACCTGGTGCAGGCAGATACCGAGAGTCTCGGCAGCGTGGGCCGGCGGGCCGGAGACGTCAGCGCCATGGCCACCGCAGGCTCCATCGTGGGGAGCTTCGCCACGGGCTTCGTCCTGCTGCCCCTCCTGCCGTTGCCCATGCTGCTGGGCCTCACCGCCGTCGCCCTCCTCCTGCTGGCGGCTCTTTCCGGCCGGATACTCGGGGGGAGGATCCGGACCGGACCCGTCGCGGCCGTCGCGGCGGGCGTGATCGTCCTGGTGGGGGCGGCGTCCCGGCTTCCGGAGGACACCCTCCACGCCGAGCAGACGCTGTACGCTCTCCTCCGCGGAGTACGTGGAGAGCGGCGAGCCGGCGCACGACTATGCGGTCCGTAGCCTGGAGCTGCTGGCGCCGGTTCTCGAGGACCTGGAGTCCGCCCTGGTGCTGGGGGGAGCGGCCCTGACCCTTCCCGTGGCCCTGGAGGGCAGGAATCCGGGGCTCCGGGTGGACGTGGTGGAGATCGACCCGGTGGTGACGGATCTTGCCCGGCGCTACTTCGCCTACGGAAAGCGGGCACACCCGGGGATCCGGGTGGTCCACCAGGACGCGCGGGTGTTCCTGGAGGAGCCGGGGCGTCGATACGACCTGGTCTATCTGGACGTCTTCGACCACCTGCTCACCGTTCCGTGGACAATGATCACACAGGAGGCGCTCGGGGACATGGCGGCGCGGATGGAGCCCGGTGGCCTGTTCATGGCCAATGTGCTCGCGCCCACGACCGGTCCGGGGGCTCCGCTCCTGCGGCGGATGCTGGCTACCGTGGAGGCGGTGTTCGAGGAGGTCCGGGTCTACACGGCGCAGCCGGACGCGGATCCCTCGGCGATCCGGAACCTCCTGGTCGTCGCCGGCGCGGACCCGAGCAGGCTGGCGACGATGGAGCCCTCCGGGATCAGGGTGCGAGGTGAAGGGCCGCCTCTGACGGACGCATGGGCTCCGGTCGAGTATCTTCAGGCCAAAGTCTTTCTGGGAGGGCTCCGATGGCGATGACGACCGTGAACCTGGAGGATGCCTGCCGGGCGCTGACCGACTTCTGGTCACCCCGGGTGGTGGCCCGGGTGGCAGACCAGTACGTGAAGGTGGCGAAGCTGCAGGGGGACATCGTCTGGCACGCCCACGAGGCCGAGGATGAGCTCTTCCTGGTCCTGAAGGGCCGGATGCAGATCCGGCTGGAGGACGGGGAGGTCGACCTGGCCCCGGGGGACCTTTACGTGGTTCCGGCGGGTGTGCGGCATCAGCCGTTCGCTCCGGAAGAGTGCTGGATCGCGCTCATCGAGCCGATCTCGACGAAGCACACGGGTGACACGATCACGGACCGCACGCGGTCCATCGAGGAACAGCTGGGCTGAGGTCCGCCCCGGCCGCGAGGAGCCAGAATGCCGCTGATATTCAAGGACGGGGTCCCGGAGAACACCCACCCCCTGAACGTGGTGGAGGTGCCCGACGACTTCGTCGCCTCCGTGGATCAGGTGACGCGACCGCCTCTGTACGAAGTCTACATGCGGATGGCCGAGGAGCTGGCCAACCGGAGCACCTGTTCGCGGCTGCAGGTGGGGACGGTGCTCACCGACGGGGCCCTCGAGCACGTGCTGGCCATCGGATACAACGGGAACGTCCGCGGCTTCCCCAACCGGTGCGACTCGGACGAGGCCGGAAGATGCGGATGCATCCACTCGGAGATGAATGCGCTGGTCAAGGCCCCGGGCGAGGTCCCCGACAAGGTGGCCTTCATCACGGCGAGTCCCTGTGTCATGTGTGCCAAGCTCATGGTTCAGGCCAAGGTGTCGCACGTCTTCTACCGCACTGCCTACCGGGATCCGGCCGGGCTGGACGTGTTGGAGCGGGCCGGCGTGATGACCGTGCAGTACAACAGGTGGCAGACGGCATGGAGGGATTGACCACTCCCGCGGAATTCGGACGGTTCTTCCTTCCGGGTCCCACCGAGGTCCGACCCGGGATTCTCCGGGCGCAGAGCCGGCCCGTGATCGGACACCGCGGACCCGCCATCTCCGAGCTTTTCGAAGAGCTCCAGGCGGGCCTGAAGATGGTGTTCCTCACCCAACGCCCGGTGCTCGTATCCTCCTCGTCGGCCACCGGACTCATGGAGGCGGCGGTGCGCAACGGCGCCCGTCGCAGCGTGCTTGCCCTGGTCAACGGCGCTTTCAGCGCAAGGTTCGCCCACATCGCGGAGTCGTGCGGGCTCGAGGTGGACCGGCTGGAGGTGCCGTGGGGGAGCGCCCACGATCCCGCCGAGGTGGAGCGGGCCCTGGGGGCAGGCGCCTACGATGCCGTCACCGTGGTCCACTCCGAGACCTCCACGGGCGCGCTCAATCCCCTCCCCGAGCTCGCGGAGGTCGTGGGCGGGCGTGAGGATATCGTGCTCCTGGTGGATTCCGTCACGGGACTCGGGGGGACCGAAGTACAGACCGACGCCTGGGGTCTCGACTTCGTCCTTACCGGATCCCAGAAGGCGTTGGCGCTGCCTCCCGGGCTTGCCTTCGGCGTGGCGTCGCAGGAGATGATGAACCGGTCCCGCCACGCCAAGGCCAAAGGTGTCTACTTCGATCTGGCCGCCTTCGAGGACAATCTCGCCAGGCTCCAGACTCCGAATACGCCGGCCCTCACCCTGCTGTACGCCCTCCAGGCCCAGCTCCGCTGCATCGAGACCGAGACCATGGAGGCGCGCTGGGCCCGCCATGCAGCGATGGCGGAGCGGACCTGGGATTGGGTGAAGGATCTGAGGGAGGCGTCGGGAAGGGACTTCCGGGTGCTGGCCCCCGAGGGCGCCAGGTCGCCCACGGTGACCGCCGTCGCCCTGCCCGACGACCTGAGGGGACCGGCGGTGGTGGAGGCCGTGCGGGACCGGGGATGGGTGATCGGAGGGGGGTATGGCAAGCTCAAGGAAGGGTCGATTCGGATCGGACACATGGGTGACCACACGGTTTCCGAGCTCGACGCGCTCCTGGACCAGCTGTCGGAGGTGTTGGCGTGAGCGCCGAGCCGTTCGTGGTCCTCGTCACCGACCGGGTGTCCGAGTCCGGCCTGGCGCCCCTCCGCGAGGACGGACGTTTCGAGGTGGTCAAGGTCGACGATTCCCACACCCCCGAGTTCGCCGCCGCCCTGGCTCGGGCCCACGGTCTGGTGGTGCGCAGCGCCACCCAGGTGCGGAGCGAGCTCCTCGACCGAGCTCCGATCCTGCGGGTGGTGGGGCGTGCGGGCGTTGGGGTGGACAACATCGACCTCGAGGCGTGCACGGCCCGGGGCGTCGCGGTCAACAACGCGCCGGCGGGCAACACGGTGTCGGCGGCCGAGCTCACCATGGCCCTCATGCTGGCGATGATCCGGCAGATCCCCGCGGCGGACGCATCGGTACGCGGAGCGGAGTGGGCCCGTGCCCGGTTCAAGGGGGCGGAGCTCCGGGGCCGTACCCTCGGCCTCGTGGGCGCCGGACGCATCGGCGGCGAGGTCGCCCGGAGGGCGCAGGCCTTCGGGATGCGTGTCCTCGCCTTCGACCCGTACCTCACGGAGGAGCGGGCCGAGGAGCTCCGGGTGGAGCGGGTGACCTTCGAGGAAGTGGTCTCCGGCGCGGACATCGTGACCCTCCACGTTCCCCTGACCGACGACACCCGGGGCCTGGTGGACGCGGACGCCCTCTCGCGGATGCGCGAGGGTGCGTATCTGGTGAACGTGGCCCGGGGCGGCATCGTCGACGAGGAAGCCCTGGTGGATGCCCTCGCATCCGGACACCTGGCCGGGGCTGCCCTGGACGTGTTCAGCACGGAGCCGCTGGGCGAGTCCTCCCCGCTCAGGGGCGCCCCCAACCTCGTTCTCACGCCGCATCTGGGCGCGTCCACCGTGGAAGCCCAGGAGCTGGTGGCTCGGGAGATCGCCGAGGCCGTGAGAGCGGCCCTGGCGGAGGGGGATCTGTCCAGGGCGTTGAACGCCCCGGCCATCAGCGGAGAGGCCGTTCGCGCGTTGCGTCCGCTCTTCGACCTGGGGCGCCGGCTTGGGCAGCTGGGATGCGCCCTGGCCGCAGGCGGCCTGGAGGGGATCGAGGTCCGGTATGGAGGGTCGTCGGAGGAGGCCCTGCAACCCCTGGCGGCCTATGTGAAGGTGGGGCTCCTGGAGAACATCCTGGGCAGCCATCAGGTAAACTTCGTCAGCGCACCCCATCTGGCCCGCCAGAGGGGGATCGGCATCGCTAGAACCCGGC
>JARRLD010000154.1:0-8936 GCA_037387345.1 Gemmatimonadota bacterium | reverse complement strand
CCCGAGGCGATGGTTCCCCCGCCATCGGTGACGCCCCAGGTAACCGCCACTCCGCTTTTGGGCGGACCCCCATCCTCCCGGACACGCACCGAAAGCGGGACGTCGGTATCCACTTCAGACGCAAAGACGGACGGCCCCATCACGTCCAGGGTCAGGTAGGGCTCGAGGGGTGGCCCCAGGTCTTCGCCGCACGACGCAAGGGCAAGTCCCGCCACGACAGCGGCCAGGGACCGGTTGGGCGATCGGATCACGCGGTGAAGCCTCCCTTTCGAAGATAGGCGGACCCCGAGGGTCTCTCCTGCCCCCAAGGGGACCGGCCTCGTCCGGCCCGACGGCGGCCCCCTTACGGCCAGGGGGCAAGCGCCATACCGCTTCCACCTACGGCCCTGGGCGAGATGGCATGCCGGCCCAATCCCTGGGCCCACAAGGCCTTCCAAGGATCAGTGGGCTCCTCAGGTGCGCACACGGCCCCTGGCGGACCGGCAAAACATGCGGGCACCGGGCAGGCGATATCGGAGCTTCGGACCCGCGCGGCAACCCGGTGACGCCCGCTGGCAGGCGAACGAGCTCAGGCACCCCGGGGCGGCCGAACTGCGCAGCGATCGTCATGAGCATCCTGCTCGCGTTCACCATCGACGCCTTTGGGACTACCGGCAGGATCGGCTGGAGGAGCGTGAGATCCTCCTTCGCGTCCGAGGCGAGGTGATGACATAGCAAGGTCCATAACCGGGGTAGAGGGCCCAACCGCAGCACGAGCCTCGTGCGTGAGCGGGCCGCGACGTATGCCAACGGGGCGGGAACGCTGCGACCACGGGACAGATTGTGGCGGCGGAGCCACACGGTGGGAGCAGAGATTGGCGGACCGACCCGCACCCCATCCGAGACCTTGGCCAGGGGTTGCGTCAGATTCTGCGGGGTGCGGGTGGCCCATGACAATCACCCGTACACAACTGCAGAATCCGTGCCCATTTCCCCCGTCTTGGGTGGGCAGACCTGGCGGGGCCCGCTGGGGTCACCGGCTCACGGAATACAGGAGGAACCCCTGCGAGAGAGTGGGAGGCAGGGGCAGTCTCCGTAGCCAGGGGGGAGGGTCACCCTCGATGAGCCTGTGGTAGAGCGATCCGTCCCCGGCGATCGTGTCAAAGAAGCCCGCGTCTGCGGCAGGGCAGAGAAGGATGAGATCGACACCACGCATCCTGGCGAGGATCCGGCTTACACCCCCGTCGGCGGAGGTCAGGAGACGGTGCGTGGCAATGATCCCCCGGTTGCGATGGTACGGCGTGGCCAACACGCGATGCGGGGTCCGGTAGAGCAGCTCGGGACCGAAATCCACGTGGGCCGCGATCGTCAGGGGTGGAGCGCCCGGGAGCCGATCCGAGGTCAGGTATTCCGCCATGTCCTTCACGGAGCACGCCGCGGGAGACCCGGCACCCGCCCTCGTCGGAAGACCACGGCTTCCCGACCAGATCAACCCACCCAGGACCACGGGCCCTACGACCACCGCGGTTACCAACAGGGCTCGTGCCGCCCCCGCCTCCTTCCGTTGTCGGGAGCCGTGCGGGCGGAACACGCGATCCGCGAGGCCGGCGACGAAGACCACCGCGAGCAGCTCCGCGAACGTGGCGAAGCGCGCTCTGAAGCCCGCCGCGACGAAGAACACGCACAGAGAGGTCGCCAGGAACAGCCAGGCTGCCTCGCGCATTTCGCTCCGTTCCCGCACGAGCAGCCAGATCGTACCCGGCAGGACCACCGCCGCGAGGCCCAGGTAGACCATGAATCGACCCCATCCACCGGGCTCGGTGGGCCACAGTGGCTGAAGCTCCGCCACCTGGCCCAACCAGATGCGGGCGAGCTCGGGGTCGACCTCGGCCCAGGGACCCCCGAAGAAGGTGGGATAGAGGAACCAGACACCGGCCACGGACAGCACACCGCCCGCGCCCAGCACGAAGGCGCGCCACGTTCGGGTGTACCCCACGAACGTCGCCAGCTGCCAGAACGCCGCCGCGATCCCGCTCACGACCAGGTGCACGATGGAAAGTCTGTCGTACTCCGGTTGGAGCAGCTGCGAGAGAGGCCGTTCCAGCACGAGCGCAGCGCCCGTGGCACAGAACCATCCGAGAGAAAGCGTTCGGTTGGCCCGGGCGTAGGTCCGGCCGTGGAAGACCCACGCCAGCGCGCTCACTCCCAGAACCACCGCCAGGGGGAGGAGGAACTCGGTGCTCACCCACAGCCCGATGCCGCCCCACGCGCCGGCGAGGAACGCGTAGCGTCTCTTCCCCGGCGCGACCAGGGTGCGGACCACGTAGCCGCAGACGACGGTGAACGTCAGGAGGATCAGGCCGTGATGATCCGCCCGGCCAGCCAGGGAGTAGACCATGACCGCGGGCTGCGCCAGCAGCGCCATCATCACAAGACCGCGCCCTCGAACCAGCGGCGCCACGGCCCAGGCGAGCAGGAGCCCGGTCAGGATCTGGAGGATCGGCCCCACGAAGGCGGCTGCCCAGTACAGGCCGCCCTCGAAGCCCACGACCGGGGCCATGACCACGGCGCCTCCCAGAAGCAGCAGGTCGAGAGGTCTGGTCCAATGTGACGTCTCACCGAAGGGGGCGTTGCTGCGATCCATCGCCGTCTCGTACCACTCCCCCGTGTCGCGTAGCGCCTGGACCCGGAGGATGCGCGTGTAGCTATCTGTGTCGATGAGCTCACCCGACAGGATCTCGGGCGAGATCTCCCCTACGAACAGCGCGTGCACCGCCAGCGACGTCGCTACGTACACGACGAACGGCACGATGACTTGCCACCGTCTCCGGCTCACGGTGTCCGCACCAGGGCCTGGATGCCGAACTCGCTGCCGTTACGGAACGGAGGATCGCCCCAGGACGCGACTGATTCGTAGTTGCTGAGCACCCAGGAGAGGAGCCCACCACCGTAGCCCTCGCCGAACCGACCCGTGCCGTACTCGGTCGGGTCCTTGTGGACCAGGAGCACGACATCGGGTGGGTGGGTCTCGAGGGCCTGAAGCATGCGGGCCTCACCGAAGTGGATGATCTCGGGTGGCATGAAGTTGATGAACGGAGTCGGGGACGGGGCTCGAAGCAGGAAGTTGAGCGTGGCGCCTTCCGGCAGCACCAGCACCGTGAATCCCGGCGTCGACCGGGCGGAGAGGAAGGCCAACGCCTGCTCCACCACGGGCCCGCGAATCGTGTCGGTCCGGATGATCTCCTTACCGACACCGACTCGAACACGCTTCTGGCCCGTTCTCGCGCCAACGACCATCAGGTGCGAGCCGGCAAGGACGAGCAGCGCGCCAAGAACCCAGGCCCGCAGGGGCCGGGAGTCCCTTCCGCTTCGCCCGACGGCTTCCGGGATCCATCCGACCACGGCCGCGACGATCGTGACGGTACCCAGCATGGCGAGGGCGAAGCCGTAGTGGTCCACGCGGGTGGCCAGGATCATCTTGGAGCACAACAACAGCGACAGGACCAGGAGCGTGAAACGGGTAACGGCGCGACGCGCCTCCATGCGCTCCTGCGCCCGGCCCAGGGCGCCCAACACGGTCCAGGCCAGAAGGATCCCCAGAACCGCCGGGATGGACCGGGCCAGGTGGAATGGCCGGTCGGCCACGGTCACCACCAGCGTGGTCACGACACCGCCGATGAAGAGCGCGGCCACGATGAACGGCATCCACCGGTGGTGGTTCGAGGGCCTCCGCGGGTCCATCCGCGCGACCACCGCCATCGCCGGTACGGCGATGAGGCCCACGCCGACCAGAGCCCGTGCCAGGTCTGTCATCCGCCGCCCCGGCGCATCCAGGCCGAGGACGGCCCGGTAGAAGGGCAGAGAGGTGATGTCGGGATCGAATGCCATGCCCCAGGCCCCCGTCAATCCGTTCCACGCGGTCGACAGGGGAAGGCGGACGCCCAAGAAAAGCAGGGCCACCGCAGGAGGAAGGGCGAGGCCCCCCGCGAACGCCGCCACGACCTGGGCACGGGAGCTGCGACGGCCCGGCCCCCCTTCACCTTCCTGACGGCGATGAGCCGCGGCAAAGGCAAGTCCCGTGGGGATGGACAGCGACGCCACAGCGATCTCCGGCTTGGTGAGCAGGGCGGATCCCACACACGCGCCTGCTGCCGCGGCCCACCCGATGTGCCCGCCGCGCGTCGCGTGACGCTCGACGCAAACGATCCCCAGCATGAGAAGAAACAGGCCGTGCGTGACCTCGTGCGAATAGGGTGCCACGAAGTTGTAGTTTGCGTACAGGAGCCTTTGCCCGAACGCGAACACGAGGAGAAACGTGGTGGAAGCGAACAGGGCCGGGGCGCGTCCGCCTGCGACCCGGTGGACGTGATAGGTCAGGGCGGTCAGGAGTCCCACCAGCACCAGATTGACTCCCAGGAGCGTCCACAGTCCCGTGCCGAACAGCCAGAACCACAGCGCGTTCACATGGGGGGACAGAGGTCCGTTGAAATAGGCCACGTCCCCGTAGAGGGTCTCGCCCACCGCGATTCTCCACGGGACGTAGAGCTCACGACCGAAGTCGACGAGAATGTCCGCCCACGCTCCCCAGGTCCACGCCGCCATGGCCACTCCGACGGCAACGAGGGCCAAGGCGTCCCACCAGCCCCTCCTGGATCGCGCTCGTGGGTCCATGGAGCAGTCGGCCTCCCTGGATGTCCGGACGCCCGCCGCCGGCAGGCCGTCCAGGATCAGATGTCGGGTCGCTCGACTCTACCTCATGTCGATCATCACGCAAGTGGATCCGCCCCGACCCCGTCAGCCGAGACGCACCTCCGGATCGGCCCGAGCCACCGCTCCGTCAACCGCCAGACGACGAGAACGACGACAATGGAGAGGTATCCGTCGACGGCGTAGTGCCATCCCAGGTACACGGACCCGAACATCACGACAACCGCGTAGCTCCAACCCAGGATCCCGAGTGCCGGGTGGACCCTCGAAGCGAGGAGGGCGTTGAGGAAGGCGACCGCCACGTGGAGGCTGGGCATGGCGGATATTCCTCCCCCGAAGACGGCTGTCTGGTCCTGGTAGCTCGTCCAGAGGTAGTCGGCGATGGACAAGGCGGAGCGGCCCCCTCGGTCGTCGGCCAGGACCTGCATGAGGGGCGCGAAGCGGCTTCCTCCGAGGAGCCGGTCGTAGAAGATGGGTCCGGCCGAGTTCATGGCCGTCCGTCCCACCGTGGAGAGCGCTGCGAAGGATAGCGTGAAGGCCGACAGGTAGGTGGCGCGCAGGCTGGTATTCCGGGAGAAGGCCATCAGCACGATCACCCCGATCCACTGCACGAACCAGTACGGCCCGTAGAGGAAGCCCAGCACGCCCGAGAGGCTCTCGGGCAGGACATGGTGGGCGACAACCCACGGATCGACGAAGTGAATTGCGCGGTCGATGTCGGCCAGCGCCCGGTCGGCGAAGAAGGGAACGTACTCGGGGATCTTGTGCTTCAGCGCCGTAAACGCCGCACCCGTGAGGGTGGCGACCACGATGATGACAAGCGCCGGTGCGCCTCGGGCCCGCAGGATGTCGCGAAGGAGTCCGAGGGGGGCCCGTGGCCGCTCGACGAGGGGCACGACGACCAGGCCCACGGCCACGATCACGGGACCGTACAGGAGCAGGAAGCCGAGATACATGCGGAGCGTCGCGCCGTACTCTGATGGGGCGAGGGTTATCGCCAGCGCCACGTATGCGGCACACAGAGCGAGAATCCACGCCTGCCACGGGACGGACCTCACGATGCCCTCGGTCAGCTCACCCCCACCAGGTCCAGGAGGGCTCGGAAGCGCCCGTTGTCTGCAAGGGGACGATAGACCGGTCGAACGCCGAGCCAGATCATGTCCACGGCCCTCATCTCCGCGGCCTTCTCCAGCAGGTCCAGCGCGCGTTCCTCGTCTCCCAGGCCCAGATGCACCTGGGCGAGAAGCGCCGGGGAGCCGTAGTGCTCCTCGAACCGTCGCTCGAGCGATTCGAGGATCGACCGGGCTCGGCCGAGGTCGCCTGCCTTCGCGCAGGCATGGCCGAGGCTCGCCTGCACTTCGCTGCTCCCCCCCGTCAGCGCGTCGGCCTTCTCCAGTGTTTCGATGGCGTCGTCCATCCTGCCCTGTTCCTCGAACGCCAAGCCCTGGAAGTAGAACGCCAGGCCGAAGCGGTCATGGAGGTCGACGACCTGACTGAGCTCCTCCAGCGCCACCCCGCACCGTCCGGAGTAGAGGCAGATCATGCCCAGGGAGGTCGCGACGGGCGCGGAGAGAGGATCCAGCTCCAGGGCCCGGATCGTGGACACCTGCGCCTCCTCGAAGCGACCCAGAGGCGTCAGGAGGTTGGCCGCCAGCCAATGGTGACTCACCGGGTACTGCGGGTGCATGTCGATGGCGCGTCGATAGTCCCGCTCCGCCTCCTGCCAGTCCCAGTCGTAGATGGAACGAACCGTGGCCAGCGAGGTCAGCGCTTCGGCGAGGCGGGAATCCAGGGCGAGCGCGTGCGTGGCAGCGTCGCGGGCGCGGGGCATGACCTCGTGGGGCGCCTCATGGCCGTAGAGGCCCAGGGTGACGTAGCTGTCCGCGAGCCCCGCCTCCGCCAGGGCGAAGTTCGGGTCCCGCTCCAACGATCGCCGGTAGTAGCCGATGCTCTTGTCCAGGCCAGCCTCCGTTCGACGGTTCCAGAGGTAGCGCCCCTTGAGGAAGAGGTCGTAGGCCTCGACGTCGACCGTGGGGCGCGCCCCGATCCTCTCCTTCTCTTCGGGAGAGAGCTCCGCGGCCAGGGCCTGGGCGATCTCGCGAGCCACTTCCGACTGGATCGAGAAGACGTCTTCGAAGCGGTGGTCATACGTCTCCACCCAGAGATGACGATCCTGCCGGGCGTCGATGAGCTGGGCGGAGATGCGGACCCGACCGTCGGCTCGGCGCACGCTTCCTTCGAGAACAGTGGCGACTCCAAGCTCTTCGGCGATCTCTCTCACCGTCGCCGTGGACCCCTTGTAGCGCATCACCGACGTACGGGAGATGATGTGCAGGTCGCGCATCCTGGACAGGCCCGTGATGATGTCCTCCGTGATGCCGTCGCTGAAGTACTCGTTCTCTTTTTCGCCGCTCAGATTGGCGAAGGGGAGAACCGCGACGGAGCGATCGGACACGACCCTCGGTCTCACGATTGCCTCATCGTGATCGGGCGTGTCGGAAGCCACCGTGTCCTCGACGTCCCGTCGCACGCCCTGCTCCGTCAGGTCGAACGCCCACGCGAGAACGATCGCCAGCGGGAAGCCCAGGATGGCGAGTACGGTGATGAACGGCAGGGTCCATGTGGGGAGGGACAGGGCATCGGCCATGACCTCGGCCGCCTGGATCACCACGAACGCCACCACCGCATAGGTGGCGCCGACCTTGAAGACGTGGCGACGCTTCAGCTCACCGATGAGGGATCGCGCGTTGGGCTTCCCGGTCATTCTCCGGCTCAGGCCTTGGGGGGAGAGGGGGTGATCTCATGGTCGGGATTGGGTGCTGGCACGTACCCCATCGGCCAATGTGGGACCTCGTCGCCCCTGTCATCAAGGCAAACGATCCGCGACGAGCGCGGTCCCGCGGACTGTCTCGGAGGCGGCTACCAGGCTCCACCTCCGCACCGGGACGCCTGGAAGCACAGGGTGTCACCCCCCAGGGGGATGTGTCCGGTCTCGTCCAGGATTCCATCCAATCGGACGTGCGCGATACGGGGTCCCGTCCCGGTCACGGTGACGAGCGTGATGTGATCGAAGGCCCTCTCGTCACTTGAGCTCTGAGCGCCTCCTGTGGTGCCTAGCATGATATGGTCCGCCCCATTCTTCACCGTGTGGGAGAAGCTGTGGAGGTGACCATTGAACACGGTGTAGGGACGGTCGCCCAGGGCCGCCTCGATGGCGGCGAAGTCAGGCTCGTCGTCGCGCTGCCATACTGGCTTGTGCATGAACAGCATCGTCCAGCGCACGTTCGGGTTCCGGGCGAGGACGTCCTGAAAGTAGGCCGATTGCTCGGGGCCGATCTCTCCCGTAACCCGCTCGGGCATCCGGTAGTAGGCCATCTGTGTCGCCACCTCCGGCTGACCCCCGTACAGAAGCTCCAGCGCCTCCTGTCGCGCCCCGTGGATCTCGGCCCGACGTTCGTCGGTGTAGTCCTCGGTGTCGAGAACGAGGAAGAGCACGTTCTTGTACACGAAGTGATAGTACGCGGGCCCGAAGCGGCGGGCCCACGCCTCGCGCATGGTGGCGCTGGTCAGGTCGTGGTTGCCGCCCACCCGGAACACGGGAGCCGGCGCCCGAGCCGCCCGCTCGTCGAAGGCGTCCCACTCCCGCTCCAGCCCGGCGAGGTCGTCGCTGTCCCCCTGGATGAGGTCTCCGACGCTCAGGATGAGCTCCGGACGGAAGAGGCCGAGCTGAGCCACGGCCACATCGAACACACCCTCCCTCTCGCCTCCGTTGAGGTCCGAAAAGACCGCGAAGGTGAAGTCCTCGAGTCCTCGGGGGAAGTCCGGGCCCGCCCACGGTCTCGGTCCCTCGAGGGTAGGGGGTCGGAAGGCCAGCGATGGGTCGTCGGACTCTGGTACGCCACACCCGGGTCCAAGAACGAGCAGGATCAGGGCGAGCGCAGGGCGAAGGGCCCGTCCGTGCGTCGTGGTCATACCACCTCCCGTGACGGCCGTGTTGAGAAGGTCGGCCCACGAAAGGGGGCTGCGAGCACCGGGAACACAACCCCGGCCGGTCGCGGGGCCGGGCGATCAAGACGATCGTGGCGGGCAGCTCCCGCCTGTGTTGGCGGCGTGCCTCACCGGCTCCGGTCGGACGCGTCGTAGCGGAGGGTGCCCTGCAGGCTGAAGACGCACGTCCCCGTGGACCGATTGCATGCCGTGTGGCTGGTCGCCTCGCCGGACGCGCCTGCGAAGCGCCCGGTGCCCCCCAC
>JARRLD010000153.1:0-8957 GCA_037387345.1 Gemmatimonadota bacterium | reverse complement strand
GACGCCTTCGCGACGGGCCAAGGCGCGTACGCGCCGGGCCTGTTCCTCGGTGAGCTGGATCTGGGTTCGGATCATGGCATGTAATGTAATCACAGCATTCCATCACATCAAAATGGCATGGTCCGGGCTCGGGTGCGAGGTGATGAGGAGGGTGTCGCCGGGCACGGGGTGTCACCATGGCCGAATCGGCCGTTCGGGAGGCAACTGACATGACCGACCCCCACACCTCCCGCCTCGAGTCGGCCCTGGCCGACCGCTACCACACCGAGCGCGAGCTCGGCGAGGGCGGCATGGCCACGGTCTACCTGGCGACGGACCTCAAGCACAACCGGCAGGTCGCCCTGAAGGTCCTCAAGCCCGAGCTCGCCGCCGTCGTCGGTGCCGAGCGCTTCCTGGCCGAGATCGAGACGACGGCGAACCTGCAGCACCCCCACATCCTGCCCCTGTTCGACTCCGGTGAGGCCGACGGCTTCCTCTACTACGTCATGCCCTATGTCGAGGGCGAGACGCTGCGTGATCGGTTGGACCGGGAGAAGCAGCTCCCCGTGGAGGAGGCGGTGCGGATCGCCATCGCCGTGGGGAACGCCCTGGACTACGCCCACCGCCGCGAGATCATCCACCGGGACATCAAGCCGGCGAACATCCTGCTGCAGGACGGTGAGCCGGTGGTGGCAGACTTCGGCATCGCGTTGGCGGTGAACGCGGCCGGCGGGGCCCGCATGACCGAGACCGGGCTGTCCATCGGCACGCCCCACTACATGAGTCCGGAGCAGGCCTCCGGCGACCGGGTGATCGACGGCCGCAGCGACGTGTACGCCCTGGCCGCCATGCTCTACGAGATGCTCACCGGCGACCCGCCCTTCCAGGGATCCACGGCCCAGGCGGTGCTGGCGCGCATCCTCACCGAAAAGCCCACGAGCGTCACCCAGGTGCGCGATTCGACGCCGTACCACGTGGCGGCGGCGGTGGATCGGGCCCTGGCCAAGCTTCCGGCGGACCGGTTCAGCACGGCCAGCCAGTTCGTGGAGGCGCTCAAGCGGGGAGATGTGCGGCCGCCCACCGCCGCTCAGCCCTCCGCCAACACTTCGGCAACCTCAGGACCGGCGGCGGGCTCGAGACGTCGCCGCCCGATCCTGGTGGCGACGGTGGTCCTGGCCGTGGCCGCCGCCGCCGTGGTGGGACGGCTCACCGCGCCGACCGCCGCACCCCAGGTGGTCCGTGCCACGCTCTCCTTCGCCGACTACCCGGAGATCGTGGCGGTGGAGAACACGACGGACGGGACCCACACCGCCGTCGTGACGCCCGACGGGCTCACGGTGGTCTTCATCGCCCGCACGCGCACCGGGTCGGCGGTCTTCCGCAGAGATCTCGACACGGATGCTCCCGAGATCGTGGTGGGCGCCGAGGGGGGGACAGCTCTCGAGGTGTCGCCCGACGGGACGAGCCTGCTCTTCACCCGGAACACGGAGGCGTACGTCGTGCCCCTGGTCGGCGGCGTCCCGCGCCGTGTGGAGGGCCTCGCGTACGCGACGGACTGGGCCGTCGACGGATACATGTACGGACTGACGGCGGACCTCCGAACCCTCGTCCGTGTGCCGGAGGCCGGCGGGCCGGCGGAGACGCTGGCAGAGCCGGATAGCGCCTACACGTTCTCCCACGCGCAGCTTCTACCCGACGGACAGACACTCCTGGTGACCCACGTTCCGGAAGTGTCCAGTTGGAATGCCCGTGCCATTACCACGGGCGTGGACGGATCCGTTCTCCAGCTCGTGGACATGGCCTCCGGGGAGCGGAGAGACCTGGCGCCCGGCTTCGGAGGCATGTTCGTCCCCCCCGACCTCCTGGTCTACGCCGGCCCGGCGGGCCCCACCTACGTGCGCATGGATCCGCGACGAGGAGAGATCGTCGGGGCCGCTCAGCCGTTCCTTCAGGGAGCCTGGGGGTTCGACCTGACCCTGTCTCCCACGGGACACCTCGTGTACCTGAAGGAGACCGGTGGCGCGGACCAGGTGGTCTTCGTCGACAGAGCCGGCAACGAGCAGGAAGTCGTGGCGGGGCCGACCCACATCGGATCGGCCGTGGTCTCGCCGGACGGCAGCCGGGTGTTGGTCAGCCAGGGCAGCCGCCTGGACCTGTGGGTCTACGACCTGTCGGGTGAAGCCCCGACACGCCTCACTTTCGGCGACGGCGACTACGACCACCCGGCGTGGTCCGGCGACGGCCGCTACGCATGGATGAGCAACGGGAACGGAACTGGATCCGACCTGTACCGCGTGAGTGCGGACGGGCTCGGGGCGCCCGAGCTGATGAGGGACGAGGACGTGGCGGTGTTCGACCCCGTGACCGTCCCCGGGGGTCGGTGGGTGGCCTTCTACGAAAACCGCACGACCTCGACAGGACGGGACATCCTGGCCTTCCCAGCGGACTCGCCCGAGGACGCCCAGGAGATCGTCGCCACCCGCGCCAACGAGCGGGCTCCGGCGCTTTCGCCGGATGAGCGCTTCCTGGCCTACGTCTCCGACATCACCGGAACCGACGAGGTCTACGTCACCCGCTTCCCGAGTGGAGAGGGGCGCTGGCAGGTATCGTCGGGAGGCGGATGGGAACCGGTCTGGGGCCCTGACGGCAGACGTCTCTACTTTCGCACCGCCGAAGACTACATGGAGGCCGACGTGGCCGCGCAGGACGGCTTCCGACTTCTCCGCACGCGGGCGCTGTTTCCGACAGGACCGTTCTCCATGAACGCCAACCTCCGCCACTGGAACCTCCACCCCGACGGTGAACGTTTCGTCATGGTGCGGGTCACGGCGGTTCCGCCGGCGTTGGAGATCATCCTGAACGCCGCCACGGAGCTCACGGGCGGTAGCTGACCGTGGCCGAGACTCTCCCCCGCCTGACCTCGGCCCTGGCCGACCGCTACCGCATCGAGCGCGAGCTCGGCGAGGGTGGCATGGCCACGGTGTACCTGGCCGCGGACCTGCGTCACCAGCGCCAGGTGGCCATCAAGGTGCTGAAGCCGGAGTTGGCTGCCGTCCTCGGCGCCGAGCGCTTCGTCCAGGAGATCACCACCACCGCCCAGCTGCAGCACCCGCACATCCTCCCGCTCTTCGACTCGGGGACCGCAGACGGCTTCCTCTTCTACGTGATGCCGTACGTGGAGGGAGAGACGCTCCGGGACCGTCTGGACCGGGAGAAGCAGCTGGGCGTGGAGGAGGCGGTGCGGATCGCGCGGGAGGTGGCGGACGCGCTGGACTACGCGCACCGGCGCGGGGTGATCCACCGGGACATCAAGCCGGAGAACATCCTGCTGCACGACGGCCGGCCCATGGTGGCGGACTTCGGGATCGCGCTGGCGGTGAGCGCTGCGGCGGGCGGCCGGATGACGGAGACCGGCATGTCCCTTGGGACGCCGTACTACATGAGCCCGGAGCAGGCGACGGCGGAGAAGGAGCTGACGGGCCGGAGCGACGTATACTCGCTGGCGAGCGTGCTGTACGAGATGCTCACCGGGGATCCTCCGCACACGGGGAGCTCGGCGCAGCAGATCATCGTGCGGATCATCGCGGACCCGGTGCGGCCGGTGGGGGAGGTGCGGAAGTCGGTGCCGCCCAACGTGGCGGCCGCGGTGGACAAGGCGCTGGAGAAGCTGGCGGCCGACCGGTTCGAGTCGGCGAAGACGTTCGCGGACGCGCTGGCGGATCCGCACTTCACGGTGGCGGGCGGGACGCCCGGCGCCGCGCGAGAAGCCGGGCGCCCCTGGTGGCGCGATCCCCGGATCGCGGCCATGGGCGTGACAGGGATTGCCGTCGGAGTCCTGGTGACGTCGATCCTCACCCGGTCCAACCGCGGCGTGGTTCCGGCGGAGTACGACGTGGGCCTCCCCGACACGGTCGGCATGGTGTCGGCGAACCAGGACGTCGGCTTCGCCGTCGCTCCCGCCGGAGACTTCGTGGTGTACGAAGCCGTGCGGGACGGACGGAGCGAGCTCTGGTATCGCTCCCTGCTGGACGCCACCGTGCGACGGGTCCCGGGCTCCGACGGCGGATCCCAGCCGGTGATCTCGCCCGATGGCAGGCGCCTTGCCTTCTTCCGCCTCGGTGAGGGTGGATGGTCCATCGAGGTCCTCCCCATCGAGGGCGGGACGTCGACGACCCTCGGCCGCGGCGTGGGGATCGTGCGGAGGTTGTTCTGGCCCACGGCCGACCGCGTGCTGCTGCTCCAGAGCGACGGCGGCGTCGCCCGCTGGTTCGATCCGGAACGAGGAGGGGGCGCGTCGGTTGCGATGCGATACTGCGAGAGCCAGGCGCCCATCCCGGGGACGGACGACGTGCTCTGCGGCGGGGGAGGGCTCAAGTGGGGGTACCGGATCGTGCTCGGGGATTCGGTGTTCGAGCAGCGGCTGTGGCACGCGGAGGACAGTACCCGGGTGTTCGGCTCGTCCTTCCAGGTGCTGGAGGGGCGGTACCTGACGTACGTGTCCATCGACGCGGACCTGCTCGCGGCGCCGGTGGACCTGGCCAGCGGCCGGGTGGGCCGGGCCGTGCGCATGGCGAGCGGACTCGGGCTCGCCGACTATACCGGCAAGGCGAGCTACGCCGTCTCCGCGTCCGGCACCCTGGTCTATGCCCAGGGGGACAACCGGTCCATCGGGAACCTGGTCCGCGTCCGCGAGACCGGGATCGACACGCTGCCGGTGGGCAGGGACGCCTTCGTCACCTTCGAGTACAGCCCGGACGCCCGTCGCCTCGCCGCCGTGGTCGAGGGGGTGGACGGGCAGGAGCTCCGCGTCTACGACCTGTCGACGGGCCGGTACCAGACCTGGATCCGGCGGCCGAGCGTCACCCACCCGGTCTGGAGTCAGCAGGGCGATCAGTTGGTGTTCAGCACCTTCGACTCGCTCTTCGTGGGTGCGCCGGACCGGTCCGGCGCGCCTGAGTTCCTGCTCCACGTGCCAGGAGGGGCCGACGCGCTGCGGTGGATGGCCGACGACCGGGTCATCCTGTTGCAGTATGAGTCGATGGCCATCCTGGCCATGCGGCTCGAGCGGCGGCCGGTCGCCGTCGATACGCTCTTCTTCGGCAACGGGTTCACCTGGCCGTCCGCCGATGGGCGGTGGGTTGCGTACACCAATTCCGGCTGGACGGAAGCCTGGATCGAGCCCCTGCCGGGAGACGGCCGGCGGTTCCAGGTGGCGGCCGGCAACCTGGCGGACATCCAGTGGCTGTCGGCCTTCGAGCTGGGCGTGCCGATCACGGACGGAGGTCGAACCCGGGTGGAGCGGGTGACCGTCGACCCCTCGGCGAATCCGCCCGCCAGGAACCGGGGTTGGTGGGCCGACGCCCCCGAGTTTCGAGACACCAACGGACCCTCGTTCGCGACGGCGCCGGGTGGAGGGCTGATGTACCTGCAGGGGGCGGCCGCGCGGCCGGCCTCCTATCTCCGCGTGGTGCCGCACTGGGTGGACCGGATGAAGCAGGCCGTGGACGAAGCCAATCGATGATGAGGTAGGCGCATCCGTTGCGCCGGGCGCCCCACCGTGCTGGCGAACCGCCGGGGTCCGGGCCCATGATGGCCGCCGCATGACCAACCTGCCCTCTCGCCTGACTACGGCCCGTGCCGGCCGCTACCGCGTCGAGCGCCCCCTCGACGAAGGCGACGGCTCAGCCTACCAGCGGATTCCGAACGGTGAGGGCCGGGAAGCGACTGAAGTCCCGGTCGGCGCTCCACAGCTCCCGCACGCCGTGGTGGAGGCAGAGTGCTGCGATGCGTCCGTCGTGGACCTTGGGGCCCCTGGCCTTCGCCGCCGTCAGCGCCTCGAGAAGCCTATCCGCGTAGCCGGCAGATTCACCCAGCAGGACCAGCGAGGGCGATTCCAGCCAGGCGCGCACCTGGTCCACGGCCGCGGGCAGCTCCGTGGGAGGGTCGAAGATGCGCGGGTGGGTCGCGATGGCCAGGAACTCGTGGATGCAGGGCCATGGGATGGCCCACGGCGCCCGGCCCTCCGCCAGGGAGCGGACGGCGTCGGCTGCGGCCTCATGGAACGCCGAGTCCCGTCGGTGGGCGTAGACGAGCAGGTTGGTGTCGACGGCGATCATCCGCCGCGTCCCTCGTACGCCAGCTCGGCCGTGCGCGTCCAGCCGCCCTCCTGGACATCCGCCCGGAGGCCGCGACCTCCGACGCTCGCATCCCGGAGGGTGAAGGCCTCCCGCCGCGATGCCTCCACGACGCTCCGCAACCCTTCTTCCAGGACGGCGCGTAGCGTCGTCCCCCGCTCGGCCGCCAGCCGCTTGGCCGCCTCCAGCAGTGCGTCAGAGATCTCCACTGTGGTCTTCATAGGGCTACCCATATTACATGGCCCATACTCCCATATCACGATAGTGGCGTTCGCTGACCCCCACAATGTCCCCGGTGGTCCGGGACGGCTCCATGACGCGACGCGCCTCCGGAGGTGCGGAACATGAGCGACTCCCACACCGCCCGCCTGGAATCGGCCCTGGCCGGCCGCTACGAACCACCGGCCGTGTGGTCACCCGACGGAGGCACGGTCGTGCATGCGTCGAACCGCGCTGGAACGGAGCGGAACGAGCTCGACCTTTGCCGGATCCGATCGGACGGCAGCTGGGCGAGGGCGGCATGGTTAGCGTCTGCGCTCGCGTCCCATTGGAGCATTGGTGCGGGGCGTCGAACGGAGTATGTTGCCGGTCGACCAACCCGCAGGAGGCTTCGTTGACCCGGTCTGAGTATCAGGAGCTCGCTGAGTTCGTCGCAGAGCGCTTCAACCGCATGGACCAGCGGTTCGACGGGGTCGAGACCAGACTCGACGGCGTCGAGGCGCGGCTGGAAGGCGTCGAGAAGCACGTCACGAGGGTAGAGGTGAAGGTGGAGCAGCTCAAGGACGAGATCCGGATCGTGGCCGAAGCGGTCGTGATGAACGGCGAGCGCATCGACCGCAACGGCGAGCGCATCGGCCGGCTGGAGGCTGGCCTCGGCGCAGCCTGAGGTCGGGGAGGGGCGGCCCCGCGCGCCGTCCTCCGCGGCTGCCTGGATGGCCTCCGCGGGTTGGCAGACCTCCCGGGTCTGCGGGCGTTCCCTGGAGTCGGACAGCCTGCTCCGGGTCTCCGCCAGCGGGACGATGGGCCAGGCGTAGAGGCCAGCCGGGCGTGGGGAAGCTGACTTCCCCGCATCAGAACACCCTGGGGCCGAGCACCCGCCCTCGACAGACCTTGGGCGCAGGGACGGGAACTCCACGCGGACGTAACGCTGGCGAACGGTGAGAGAAAAGGCTCATAATGCCCTCCCCATGACTGACCTACCCTCCCGCCTGACCACAGCCCTCGCCGACCGCTACCGTCTCGAGCGCAAGCTCGGCGAGGGCGGCATGGCCACGGTCTACCTGGCCCAGGACCTCAGGCACAGCCGGCAGGTGGCCATCAAGGTCCTCAAGCCCGAGCTCGCCGCCGTCGTCGGCGCCGAGCGCTTCCTCGCCGAGATCGAGACCACCGCCAACCTGCAGCACCCCCACATCCTGCCGCTGTTCGACTCCGGCGAAGCCGACGGCTTCCTCTTCTACGTCATGCCGTACATCGACGGGGAGACATTGGCGGACCGCATCGCCCGGGAGAAGCAGCTCCCCGTGGACGAGGCGCTGGGCATCGCCACCTCCGTATGCAACGCGCTCCAGGTGGCCCACGAGGCGGGCATCGTCCACCGGGACATCAAGCCGGGCAACATCCTCCTGAGCCGGGGCGAGCCCCTGGTGGCGGACTTCGGCATCGCCCTGGCGGTGGGCGCCGGCGGGAGCCGCCTCACGGAGACGGGCCTCAGCGTGGGGACGCCCTACTACATGAGCCCGGAGCAGGCCACCGGGGACCAGCGCATCGGGCCGTCGGCGGACATCTACGCCGTGGCATGCGTGTTGTACGAGATGCTGGTGGGGGAGCCCCCATACCTGGGCAACACCGCCCAGGCGGTGCTGGGCAAGATCATCCAGGGGATCCCCGTCTCGGCCACGGCGGCCCGGAAGACGGTGCCCGCCAACGTGGACGCCGCCATCCGCAAGGCGCTGGAGAAGCTCCCGGCGGACCGCTTCACCCGGGCGGCGGACTTCGGGGCGGCCCTCTCTGATCCAGGCTTCCGGCACGGCGTCCACGACGAGGCCGCCGCCGCGGCGGGGGACGCCGGCCGCTGGCGGATGCTGGCCTTCGCCGCCATGGCCGTGGCGGTGGTGTCGCTGGTGGCGGGAGGCATGGGCTTCCTGGGATCCCCGGATGTGCCGGCGCCGGTGGAGCGCCTGAAGCTGGAGTTCCCGTCCCCGGGACCCGGGCACTTCTGGGGCGGCACCATGGCCCTGGCCCCCGACGGCTCCGGCATGATCTACCCGGACTCCGACGGAAACGGCGGGATCGCCCTCTACTACAAGGCCCGGGGGGACGAGGAGGGGAGGCTGCTGCCGGGCACCGAGGACGCCCGGGACCCCACGTTCAGCCCCGACGGGACCTGGGTGGCCTACCGTCAGGACGGGTTCCTGGTGAAGCGCCCCATCCTCGGGGGGGCACCGGTTACGCTGGCAGACGGTGTGGACCAGGGCGCCAGCGCCGTCCACTGGATGAGGGACGGCAGGATCCTCTTCGAGCTGACTCAGGGCGACCGCCTCGCCCGCATCGCCGAGGACGGCGGCAGCCCCGTGGACACCCTGGGGGACGTGGGGACCATGCGCTGGCTCCAGGGCATTGAGGGAGCCGACTATGCCCTGGTGGTGCGCTGTTCCGGCGGGTGCCGTCTGGGCCTGGCGGACTTCGCCACGAGGGAGGTGGAGATCATCCTGGATGCGGTGGAGCGGGCGTGGTACCTCGACTCGGGTCACATCGTCTACGTCCGGGACGACGGTGCGGTCTTTGCCGCGCCCTTCGACGTGGCCACACGGACGCTGGAGGCCAGTGGCACGCCCCTCTTCGAGG
>JARRLD010000152.1:0-14945 GCA_037387345.1 Gemmatimonadota bacterium | reverse complement strand
GGACCCTGAGGCCTTGGAGCGGCTCGATCATGCGTTGACCGACCGCTACCGTATCGAGCGTGAGATCGGCAGCGGAGGCTTGGCCGTGGTGTACCTCGCGGAGGATGTCCGGCACGGACGCCAGGTGGCTCTCAAAGTCCTTCGACCCGATGTGGCGTCCGCGCTCGGTGCCGAACGGTTCCTCCGGGAGATCCGGATCGCCGCGCGGCTGACGCACCCGAACATCCTGCCCCTGTTCGACAGTGGCCGGACCGACGATCCGATGGTGCCGCTCCTCTTCTACACCATGCCCTACGTCACCGGCGAGTCGCTGCGCGATCGTCTGAGGCGCGAGAAGCAGCTGCCCCTCGACGTAGCGCTTGGCATCGCGCGGGAGGTCGGCGAGGCCCTCGGCCACGCGCACGCCCAGGGCGTGCTGCACCGGGACATCAAGCCGGGGAACGTGCTGTTCCAGGCAGGCCACGCGCTGGTCGCCGACTTCGGGATCGCGCGCGCCGTGTCCGCGGCCGGGGGCGAACGGCTCACCGAGACGGGCCTCGTCATGGGCACGCCCGCCTACATGTCCCCTGAGCAGGCCGCAGGCGATCGCGAGATCGGCAAGCGGAGCGATATCTACGCCCTTGCCACCGTCCTGTACGAGATGCTCGCCGGTGAGCCGCCGTTCCACGCCTCCACTGCGCAAGCGATGCTGGCCCGCAAACTCGTCGAGCCGGCGCCCAACGTAGCCGCGGCGCGCGCGACCGTGCCGCGACACGTGGAGGCGGCCATCACCAGGGGCCTCGAACGTCTGCCCGGCAACCGGTTCTCCACCGTCGAGGAGTTCGTGGCGGCGTTGCGTGCGCCCGAGGGTGCGAGCGAAGCCGACCGCCCGGCGCTGGCCGTCCTGCCGTTCTCGAACCTGAGCGCCGATCCGGAGAACGAGTACTTCAGCGACGGGGTCACCGAAGAGATCATCAACGCCGTCGCCCAGATCCGCGACCTGCGCGTCACCGCGCGAACGTCGGCCTTTCAATTCAAGGGTGTCGACGATGACGTCCGAGATATCGGACGCAGGTTGGGCGTGGGCGTGGTGCTGGAGGGAAGCGTGCGGAAGGCGGGGAATCGGGTCAGGGTGACCGCGCAGCTCATCGACGTTGCCGGCGGGTTCCACCTGTGGTCCGAGCGGTTCGATCGCGATCTCGAAGACATCTTCGCGGTGCAGGACGAGATCGCCGCGGCCATTGCCCGGCGCCTCGAGAGCGAAGTGGCACCCGTCGCGCAGGAAGCGTCACGGACCACCGAGGGGCCCGATCCCGCGGCCTACGACGCCTATCTTCGCGGCCGCTATCATCGCCGCCAGATGTTCAGCGGGGGCGACGCCACCGAACGGTCGCTCGCCGGGTACCGCGAAGCCATCGCGATCGATCCTGGGTTTGCACCAGCGCACGGTGCCCTGGCCGAGCTGAACGTGGTGCGCTCCATCGGCTTCGCCGTGGGGCCGAGTCGCGAGTTGATGGCCGAAGCGAAGGAAGCCTCCGAGCGGGCCCTGGCGCTCGACCCCAACCTGGCCGAGGCCCACCTGGCGCGTGCGCTGGTGGCCATGTACGACGAGTGGGACCATGTGGCCGCCAAAGCAGGCATCGATCGTGCGATCGCCATCAACCCGAGCTTCGTCGACGCTCACTTTTGGGCGGAGTTCTACTACACCTACGTCGAGCGCGACGCGGAGCAGGCCGTGGCAGCCAATCGGCGTGCGGCCGAGCTGGATCCTCTCGATCTCAACATTCTGTCGCGTCTCACCCAGGTGCACATCATCTTCGGTCGGCTGGACGAGGCCATCGAGCGGCTGGAGGGCATCCTCCGGATGGATCCGCAGCACATGGTGTCGTACCTCGAGCTGGCGGACGCCCACGCCCGTCGGGGTGATGCTGACAAGGCGCTGGCCGCAGCGGAGCGGGGGCTCGAGCTGTCGGGCGGACAGTCCATCGCGGCCTTCGGGATGGCGATCGCGGTCGCAAGCGCGGGGGCAGGCGACCACGATCGGGCTCGCGAGCTGCTCGGCGAGCTGACCGCGCGGGCGGAGCGCGAATACGTGTCTCCGTTCTGGCTCGCCGCCGGTCACGCAGCGCTCGGCGAGATGGATCGCGGGTTCGAGTATCTCGCCCAGGCGGTGCGGGATCACGATCCCAATCTCCTGTACATCACAGCGACACCGGAGGAGATGGCGTGGAAGGACGATCCCCGCTACGAGGGCGTGCTGCGGGACATCGGCCTGGGACACTTGATCGACAGCGGCCGGAGCTGAGCCGCGGGGTTCGCGGCGGCGAGTCTGTGGGAAAGCCGGCTTCGTAGGGGATCCTCTGCGAGTCGGGCTCGTCCGCGCACTCGCCAACCGCGCGCGCAGGCTGCATGTTCGGCCGATGCGTACCTGGATCTTCGTGGCCCTGGCCGGCGTGGCCGCCGTCTACCTGACGTCCTGGACTCGGGCGGTCCGCCGCTCATCGTCGGCGGTGGCGTCGGACCCGGGGTGGCCGTCGGCCCTGGAGTCGGTGATCGGGTTCGTCACCAACTTCTTCGACACCCTGGGCATCGGCTCTTTCGCCCCGACTACCTCCTGGTACAAGCTCCAGAAGGTCGTGCCCGACGAGCGGATCCCCGGGACCCTCAACGTGGGACACACCCCGCCCGTCATCGCGCAGGCCTTCATCTTCATCGCGATCATCGAGGTGGACCCCCTCACCCTGACGTCGATGATTCTCGCGTCAGTGGTGGGCGCCTGGTTCGGGGCCGGAGTGGTCGCGGGGCTCCCTCGGCGCCACGTCCAGATCGGCATGGGGATCGCGCTCCTCGTTGCCGCCTTCTTGTTCCTCGCGGCGAACCTGGGCTACGCACCGGTCGGGGGAGAGGCGGTGGGTCTCCGGGGCGGAGGCCTGATCGTCGCGCTCGGCGCGAACCTGGTGCTGGGTGCCCTGATGACGCTCGGCATCGGGATGTACGCGCCCTCGATGATCGTGGTGAGCCTGCTCGGCATGAACCCGGTGGTGGCCTTCCCGATCATGATGGGGTCGTGCGCCTTTCTCATGCCCGCCGCGGCCGTGCGCTTCATTCGCGCGGGGGCCTATAGCCTGAGGCCTTCCCTCGGCTTGGCCCTGGGAGGCGTCCCCGCGGTGTTGATCGCGGCCTTCATCGTCAGATCCCTGCCCCTGGCGACCCTGCGTTGGCTCGTGGTGGCGGTTGTGACCTACGCGGCGGTGACGATGCTGCGGTCGGCGTATCTGGAGCGGGGTCGGGCCACCCGAGCCCCGGTGCCGTCGGCCACGTCGTAGGCGCACCTCGAGGGGTAGATGACCGGTGCGGCTGCCCGTCGTACCCGGCTGCGAGCACCCACGACGTCGATCTCGATCCCGCCGTCCTCGGGCTCATCGGCCGGATCGAGAGGGACATGGCCCGCAACCGGTAGAGCTCCCCCCCGGCGGTTGCACCCCGCCGCCCGCGAGGCGCATTGTGGTCCCTCCGAGAACGTTTTGAAAGCGCTGGAGTGTGATGGCACCCGGGATGGAGAGCGTGACCCGTCGAGCCCGACCGTTGCGGTGGCGCTTCGGGCTCTCCAGGCCGAGTTCCGACAGAATCTGGACGAACTGCGCTCGGTCCACCGGATTCATCAGGTGTACTCGACCGAGCTCGAGCAGCTCCTGACGCTGATGTCGTCCACGCCCGACGGGGGCGCGGTTCAGGTGCCGGATTCACTGCTGAGGCCGCTGGTCTCCTTTCGTACGGCGGATCCGGCTATGGGCACGTTGAATACGCTTCTGGCCTCGGGACGTATCGGCCTGATCCAGAACCAGGGGCTCCAGCGGGCGCTGGCCGGGTGGCCGGCGGTGGTGGAGGACGTCGCCGAGGATGAGTCGCTGATCCGCGACTTCGTTCATGAGCAGCTTATGGCCGGCCTCGTGGAGGAGGTCGACGTGGGCCGGGTGCTGGCGGCGTTGGGATCACTCGCATCGTCCGGTCGGGCCGAGCGCACGCTCGACGCTTCGGAGCTCCCGCTCCGTGTGACGCCTCGAAGCCGCGCCCTGGTCGGACAGCGACATCATCTTGCCAGGATCCTCGTCAGCCAGAGCCAGGGTCGGCTCGACGCGGGCGACTCGATCCTCGCCTTGATCGACCGGGATCTCGCAGGGCGTTAGCGATGCTCCTCAGGAAGGGCACGCTGCGCGGCATTTTCGCCGGACGGTGAGCCTCCAGTCCCCGCCTGTGCTACGCGTTGATCTCGTGGGCCTCTCCCGCTCCGAGCGGGACGCGGATCAGTTCCACCAGGATCTGGACCGACCGCGGCGGCTCAGGCGTGAAGCGGGACACCGTCAACGTGACCGCGAAGTTGATCAGCATACCCACCGTGCCGATGCCTTCCGGGCTGATGCCGAACCACCAGTTCTCGGCGGTGTTCAGCCCGGGGTGCATGAGCTTGAACCACACGATGTACGCGGCGGTGAACGTGATGCCCGAGATCATCCCCAGGACCGCCCCTTCGCGGGTGGTGCGCTTCGAGAAGATCCCGAGGATGATGGCCGGGAAGAACGACGAAGCCGCCAGGCCGAACGCGAAGGCGACGACCTGCGCGACGAAGCCGGGTGGGTGAGCGCCGAAGTAGCCCGCGATCATGACGGCGGCTCCGGCGGCGACGCGGGCGGCGATGAGCTCGCCCCGCTCCGATATGTCCGGCTTGAGCGCCCGCTTGAGCAGGTCGTGGCTCACGGCCGACGACACGACCAGCAAGAGTCCCGCGGCGGTCGACAGCGCCGCGGCCAACCCGCCCGCCGCGACCAGGCCGACGACCCAGTCCGGCAGGGACGCGATCTCCGGGTTGGCGAGCACCATGATGTCCCGGTCCACCGTCAGCTCGTTCGTCTGCAGCGAGCCCGGGCCGACGAACTGGATGCGCCCGTCCCCATTCACGTCGTCGAACTCCAGGAGCCCCGTCCCCTCCCATTTGGTGAACCACTCGGGGACCTCCGCATACGGCGTGTCGGAGACGCTCGCAAGGAGGTTCGTGCGGGCGAAGACCGCCACGGCGGGTGCCGTGGTGTAGAGCAGGGCGATGAAGACCAGGGCCCAGCCGACGGAGACGCGGGCGTCGCGCACGCGCGGCACGGTATAGAACCGGATGATCACGTGGGGGAGGCCGGCGGTTCCCACCATGAGCGCCGCCGTGATGAAAAAGACGTCGAGCGTGGACTTGGTGCCGGCGGTGTAGGCGGCGAAGCCCAGCTCCTGGTGCAGGCCGTCGAGCCGCTCGAGCAGCGGCATGCCCGTGGCCTGATCTACACCGCCGAGACCGAGCTGCGGAATCGGGTTGCCGGTGATCATCAGGGAAAGGAAGATCGCGGGCACCATGTAGGCGAAGATCAGCACGCAGTACTGGGCGACCTGAGTGTACGTGATCCCCTTCATGCCGCCGAGCACGGCATAGAAGAAAACGATGCCCATGCCGATGTAGACGCCGATGTTGACGTCCACCTCGAGGAAGCGCCCGAAGACGATGCCCACCCCTCGCATCTGCCCGGCGACGTACGTGAACGACACGAAGATGGCGCAGATCACGGCCACGATGCGGGCGGTCTGCGAATAGTAGCGGTCGCCGATGAAATCGGGCACGGTGAAGGCGCCGTACTTGCGCAGATAGGGAGCCAGAAGAAGCGCCAGCAGCACGTACCCGCCGGTCCACCCCATCAGGTAGACGGAGCCGTCGTAGCCCATGAACGAGATCAACCCGGCCATGGAGATGAACGACGCCGCGCTCATCCAGTCGGCGGCGGTCGCCATCCCGTTGGCCAGGGGCGACACGCCGGCGCCGGCGACGTATAAGTCCTTGGTGGAGCGGGCCCGGGACCACACCGCGATCCCGATGTACAGCGCGAAGGATGCCGCCACGAGCGAGAACGTCCACGCCTGGACGTTCACGCCTCTTCCCTCTCGTCCAGGTCGAACTCGCGGTCGAGCCGATTCATGAGCCAAACGTATACGAAGATCAGGACGACGAAGACGTAGATGGATCCCTGTTGCGCGAACCAGAACCCGAGGGGGAAGCTGGTGCCGGGGATCGTGATCTCGTTGAGCGGCTCGGCGAGCAGGATGCCGAAGCCGTACGAGACGGCGAACCACACGACGAGGAGGACACCCAGGTAGCGGATGTTCCGGCGCCAGTAGGCGCGCTGCGCCGCTCTGGCTCTGGGGTCGGTGACGGACGGGCGCTTGGAAGCGCCACCGGGGCCAGGATCACCGGTCATGGGGCCTCGCTCAGATGGAGTCGGTCCCGATGGTAGCGTGTCTCGGGGCCTCCAGTCCAATCCGCCGGCTTCTCACGCAGGTGGACGCGTCTGCCCGAATCCACTTCCCGTGACCGTACCCACCATCACTGACCGCCACACGGTGACCGGGAAGCTCGGACGCGGCGGTATGGCGGTCGTATACCGGGCATGGGACGAGCGGCAGCACTGAAGGCGCGCGGCAGCGCAGCCAGTGTCACAGAGCGCTGGCCTGCTCTTGCTGAATCTCCTCGCCGCCGACCCGTCGCCAGAGGGTCCAGGCGGGAAACGCCACCGCGGCGAGCAGGATGACCACCGCGACCGGCGATCGTACGAACACCGTAGGATCTCCCTCCGACAGGATCATCGATCGCCGGAAGTTGGACTCCAACATCGGCCCGAGGATGAGTCCCAGGAGGACCGGGATGAGGGGATACCCGAAGCGGCGCATGAGGTATCCGAGCACCCCGACTCCTACGGTGAGGTAGATGGCGAACGCGGTCCCCTCCGACGTGTACGCGGCGACCACCGCGAGCGACCCGATGAGCGGAAAGAGCACCGCCCGGGGGACGCGCGTAATGCGCGAGAAGACCGGAGTCAGGAGCAGCCCGAAGACCAGGATGAGGACGTAGCTCAGGAAGTACGCGCCGAACAGCACGTTCACGAGCCCGTCCGCTCCGGCGAAGAGCTGTGGCCCGGGCGTGATGCCGTGGATCACCAGCCCCCCCAGGATCACCGCAGTCACCGCGTCACCTGGGATCCCGAACGCAAGCAGGGGAATGAATGCGCCACCGGTCATCGCGTTGTTGGCCGCCTCGGGGGCGACGATGCCCTCCGGGATCCCCGTACCGAAGCGCTCGGGATGCTTCGAGCTCCGCCTCGCCTCGGAGTAGGAGAGGAAGGCCGCCATGGCAGCGCCTGCGCCTGGAAGCGCGCCCACCAGCGTGCCGATGACGGGGCTCTTGACGAAGGTCGGCCAACCCGCGGCCCGGACGTCGGCCCACCACGCGGCCGTGCTCCCGAGTGCGATGCCCGTGGCGGAGCCGACGTCACGGTCGGCCTCTCCCGACTGCTGCAGGAGCTCGGTCACCGCGAAGAGGCCGATCACCACGGGGATCAGCGGAACACCCACGAGGAGATTCACGGATCCGAAGGTGAAGCGCGGTACCGGCACCAGGTGGTCGATCCCCACCGTGGCGAGCATCAGGCCGATCACCGTTGCCGCCGCACCCTTGGCCAGAGACTCCGGGGTGATCGTCGCGACGGCGGTGAGCGCGAGGACGACCAGCGCGAACATCTCGGGCGACTGGAACTCGAGGGCCACTCGCGCGAGCTGGGGTGCGAACAGGACGAGCGCCACACCGCCGGCGATTCCACCCACGAAGGACGAGGTGGTCGCGAGCGCGATTGCCGAGCCCGCTCGTCCCTGCTGGGCCATGGCGTGCCCGTCCAGCATCGTCATCGCACTGGCCGGAGCCCCCGGGATGCGCAGCGTAATCGCTGCAATGGAACCTCCGTAGATTCCGCCCGTGAAGATCCCCGTCATCATCACGATTGCCGGGGCCGCCGGCAGCGTGAAGGTAAGGGGCAGGAGAAGGGAGATCGCCAGAGTCGCGGTCAAACCCGGGACCGCACCCACGACGATGCCCAGCAGCACACCGCCGACCAGATACGGCACCATGCCCGGCGCCAGAACGAGGTCGGGCGTCACCGGCGATACCCTGCCTGGTGCCTCATCGGAGCAGTCCCGGTGGGAGCCGCACACCGAGTGCTACGCTGAAGAACAGGTACAACGCCGCCGTGACGAGCACGGGCACGCCCAGGCGATGCTTCCACTCGTCCGTGAAGAGACCGGTAAGCACGGCACTGTAGACCAGCGTGCTCAGGGCGAAGCCGAGTGGCTGGAACAACGCCGCGTAGAGAATCGTCGCCAGCCCCGCCAGCCAGGGGCCCCTGGCCTCCGCCGGCGATGTGGTGGAGGACTTCCCCGCGGCGGGCGGCTCCGCTCGACCGCTGCTGCGCAACCCGCCCACCAGGACCGCCAGCGCCAGCGCGCCGAGGAGAACCGCCAGGATCACGGGCAGGAAGCCTGGCCCCGGCTCGGCGGGCTGGGCCGGGATCTCCAGGCCGCCGACACCGTAGGCCACAGCCGCCGCGAGGAGTACACCGCCCGAGACGATGTCCTGGGGGATGCCCGCCCGCGGAGACGTGGCGCTCGAGGGCTCGGAAGAGTTCCTCAGGCGATCCACTTGGAGACCGGCGCGTGGGCGTCCTCGAGGGGCTGCGTGACCACGTCCAGGAGGAATGGACCGGTCGCGGCCATCGCCTCGTCGAGCGCGCCGTCGAGCTCGCCGGGATCCTCCACGCGACGGGCCGGCACGCCGAACGCCCGTGCGATGGCCGCATGGTCCGAACGCCCGAAGTCCACGGAGTAGAACGGATCACCCCGGCTCTTCTGGCCCGCCTTGATCCACCCGTAGCTCGCGTTGTTGCAGACGATGAGCGTGGCCGGCACGTCGAGACGGACGAGCGTCTCGAGCTCACCGACGGAGATGCCGAACGAGCCATCTCCCATCATCCCGATGATCCTGCCGGCTTCGGGCCGGGCGAGGTGGGCCCCGACGACCGCCGGGAGCGAATAACCCAGGGCTCCGAACGCTCTCGGGCTGACGAACCACCGTCCCGGCTTCGGCAACCGCCAATACGCCGACACGTACGGGCAGGGAGTGCCCGGGTCTGCGACGATGATCGAGTCGTCCGGGAGCGCACGGAGCAGAGCGCGCATCAGCCGCTCGGGGCGGATCGGCCGCGCATCGGACGAGAACAGATGCTCGACCGATTCCAGATGGGCCCGTCGGGCCGCGTCGATCTGGGCAGGGTCGACGCGGTCCCCGGCCCCGAGCGCGCCGAGTCCCTCGACCTCGTCGACCAGCGCGGCGAGGCCGAGCTTCGCGTCCGCATGAAGGCGCACGGCCACGTCGTAGTTCCTACCGATCATCCTCGGATCGGTGTCGAGCTGGAGACATGTCGCCGCTCCGGGCTCGGGAAGCGTCCACCTCTCCGTGGTCACCGAGCCGGTTCCGCCCCCGACGTAGAGCATCAGGTCCGCCTGGCGGACCAGATCGTGCCTCCAGGGGAGCCCGCCGTTGCTTCCGATGACCCCGAGGGAGAAGGGATCGGTCTCGGCGATGGCGCCCTTGCCGGAGATCGACGAGGCCACCACGGCGCCCAGGGCGTGCGCGAGGGCGGCCACCTCGTCCCAGGCGCCGGACCGGAGCACACCCGCACCCGCGACGATAAGCGGACGGCGACTCTCCACCAGGAGGCGCGCCGCCTGGCGGACCGCATCGCGATCCGGCGAGAGGCGATCGGCAGGGTAGTGACTGAATCTCGCCTCGACGCTCGGAGTCGCCGCGCCCGCGGACTGGGCCTGGACATCCAGCGGGAGCGATACGTGGCATGCGCCCAGGATGTCCGTCGTGGCTTCGCGAAACGCCTCGGCGAGCATGGTCGGCAGGTCCGGGCCTGCGAGCGGCGAGTACACACGCTTGGTGACGGGATCGAAGAGGGCTGCCTGATCCAGCTCGGTGAGCGTACCCTTTCCGCGATCGGCCACACCGATGTCCGACGTCAGGCACACGACCGGGACCGACGAGTCGTTGGCCTCCGCGACACCGGGGAGGATGTAGGTCGCGCCGCCTCCACTCGGGCCCTCGCACACGCCCACCCGACCGCTCAGTCGGGCGTAGGCGTCGGCCATGAACGAAGCGGATCGCTCGTCGCGCGTCAGCACATGTGTGACCGAGGATGAACGCGAGAGCGACTCGTAGAGGGGCAGCGACGTGTCGCCGCACAGTCCGAAGACCACCTCGACGCCCAGCTCCTCCAGGACGCGAACCGCCCCGTCCGCGCCCGTCATCGTTCGTCCAACCGGGCCATGAGCGCCTCCACTTTCGGTGACAGAGCGTCCAGGTAGGCCACCGTGCCCGCACGATCCTTCCACGACGCCCCGATCGCGGCCCCGGCGGCCCACTCCTGGTAGGCCGGGTCCCGCGCGGTGGCGGCGCACGCCCCCTCCAGGGTTTCGAGGACGTCGGACGGCGTCCCGCCGGGGGCGACGACGATGCGGAAGCCTCCGTATTCCACCTCGTAGCCGAGCTCCCGGAACGTGGGCACGTCGGGCACGAGCTCGTTTCGGTCCGCGGCCATGACCGCCAGCACCCGGAGCGATCCGCTCTCGACGTAGGGGATGGCCGCGGGGAGGCTGGAGACGATGGCATCCACCTCGCCGCCGAGGATGGCCGCCAGCTGCGGACCCGAGCCTCCCTCGTAGGGGATGTGGCGCACGGAGATCTCCAGGGCCTCCTCCATCGCCGCGGCGTGCTGATGCCAGATCCCCCGCATCCCCACGTTGCCGACCGTCACGGAGCCAGGCGCACGAGCGGCGGCATCCCGGAAGGCCTCGAGATCCGGCCAGCCATCCCCCGGGACGATCAACGCGCTCGGATGATCCGTGACCATGCATATCGGCTCGAACGAGCGCCACGAGAGGGGCGCCAGATCGAGGATTTCGACGGTCAGAGCATCATAGGTCATCGTGCCGAGCGTGTACCCGTCGGCGCGTGCGTTCTGGACGGCCGTCAGGCCCACGGAGCTGAGCCCACCGGGAACATTCTCCGTGACGACCCGGACGCCCAGATGCTGCTCGAAATGGCTCATGAACCCGCGCATGGCACCGTCGGTGCTTCCCCCGGCCCTCCAGGGAATGACGTGCCGGACTTCGCGTGTCCGGTCGGGGTAGGGCGTCGACCCGGTCGGACCGCGGCGCGCCATGACCACCAGGGCCGCGATCGCCACGAGACCCACGACGACGAGCGAGAAACGTCTGTCCATGGCCTGTGAAATGGCCGTCGGCGTTCCCGCACGCAACGGATGGCCGCATCCAGCGGCCAGATATGCCCCCATCGACCGTGCGTTGGGACGTACGGTCCCTTACTTCGGGCCTTTCGCCTTGCCGGAGGATTCCCTCAGCGGAGGCGGATCGATCCGTTGACCGTCGAAAGGCTGAGCAGCGGACCACCGTCGCCGATGACACCCCTGGCCTGGCCCTTCGACATGCTTCCCTGGAGCGTGAAGGGCAGGTCCGAGTCGAGCTCACCGTTCAGCCAGCTGGCGTCCAGGTCGGCATCGATGTCGTCGGGAACGTCGAGCGTGATGCTCCCGTTCACGGTGCTGAACGTCAGCTCCTCGCGGGGGCCCGTGTCGCCGAAGGCCGCCTCGATGGATCCGTTCACGGTCGTGGCTTCGGCCCGCCCCGTGGTGGACAACTCGACGTTGCCGTTCACGGTCGTGAGCAGCACGTCGCTCTCGAGGCCCATCGCCTGGACGCTACCGTTCACGGTACGCCCGTGGAACGTCACGCCCTCCGGGAGCAGGACGTGGAAGCTCACCTGGACGTCGTTCTTGTCGACATTCATGTGACCGCCGTCCCCGGGCGCGCAGTAGTTCTCGCGCTCACCTGCGGGCGTCGGGTAGACCGCGCACAGCGTGATCCCGCCCTCGTGCTCGACCCTCTCGATGGTCACCGTCTTCGCGTCACTTCTGCGCCCCTCGGCCTGCGCCGTCACCTCGATCTGCGAGCCCGACGTCCGCTCCACGTCGATGGGTCCATTGACGCCTTTGATCTCGAGGACGTCACCGGAGTCGATGCTCCCTCTCCAGCTGAACCCGTCAGCCACCTGGACCGGGCTGTCCTGTGCGCCGCGGCGCGCGAAGGCCGCCGCGGTGATGCCCAAGCCGATGACCCCGGCGGCCGCTACCAGCATCAGCGCGTTTCTGGAATCTCTCATTCCGCTTCCCCTCCCTGTGGTCTCGCGCCGGCTACCGGCGCTGCGATAGACGGATCTCTCCGTCGGACGCGTCAAAATGGCCCGACGGTCCTCTTGATCCGAGCTCGTTCTGTTCGCCCCTCTTGGACGGGTCGGGAGTGTCCCGGGTTGGGACCCCCTCTTTGACGCCGGACGCCACGAGAGCCACCCCAGGCAGGAGGATTCCGCGCCAACACGGGTCTCATCGTCCGCAGCTCCGCGGGCTTCGAGACGATCGAGCCGGGCGTTGATGGCCACCTGTCCGACAAGCCTCTCGTCGCTCTGACTTCGGGAAGGTCACGCCACCGGGATCTCCAGATCCAGGACCGCCTCCCCATACACCCCCACGACCTTCGTCTCTCCGATCGTAGTGGTCTGGTCCACGTGCTGGGATATCATCATCCTTTTCGTGGACACCCCGGGGCGAGTTGTGGGCCACGAAGACGTCCACGGGAGGAAAACCGTCCAGCAGCAGCGAAGCCTCGTCCTGCTCATACAGGTGATGACCGACCGGCTTGTACTTCCAGCTCCCGCAGAATCCGCCGAACCTGATGCCCTCGATTTCGGCCACCGTCAGATGCAGATCCTGGAGCGGATCGGGAAAGGGACCGGGACGATCGTGGTTGCCGTGCACCCCGAGGGCGTACCTCGGTTCGTACCGGGCTACGGCCCTGGCGATGGTCTGATCCCAGAGATCCCCCAGGCAGATCAAGAGTTCGCAGTCGTCGTCCTCCAGCCTGCCCACCAGGAGGTCGTCGTCGCTGATCAGGATCGTCTTCATTCTCTGTGCTTCGGTTGGATCAAGGGAGAATCCGCCCCCCGGGGCCACGGCGTCGATGGGTAGTGTAGGGCAGAGGCGCGCGAGTTCCCAGTATTGTCCGGACGAGGCGCCGATGGCCCGGGCGGGGGCCATCGGTGCCTGCGGGGTCCTTCGCCCCGTCGATGACGGGGATCGTCAAGCGGTGGATCGGGTCAGCGGCCCTCTCACGAGTCCGTACGGACGGCCTGGACCTCGAGGGTGATCGTGACCTCGTTGCCCACCAGGATGCCGCCGGTCTCGAGCGTCTGGTTCCAGGTGAGTCCGAAGTCGCGCCGGTCGATGGTCGTGGTCGCCGGGGGGACTGTCCTCTTGGATCGGCCCGACCAGGCGGGACCCGCCTAGAGATCCCGCGGCCAGATTGCCGGATTGCCCGGGAGCGCCACGGCGCCGAAGTCCCTGAGGTCCAGGGTGGCGATGGCCCTGGCTTCCAGGCGTTCCGCCACCGACATGACCAGGGAGTCCACCAACCCCAGGGAGAGGTCGCCGTACATCTGGTCGATGACCACCGCCCTCTGCAGATCGGCGGCGTCTCCCCATTCCACCGAGAAGGCGCCGTCGGCGAGGTCATGACGAAACGCCCTGGCCGGCCTCAACCCCAGACGGGTGGAGACGATGTGGTCGACCTCGGGGAGGATGGCCCACGGGAGCACCCACTCGGCGGGCCGATTCTCGAAGGCGGCGCGTAGCACCTCGTGATGTCGGTCGTCAGCGTCGATGAGGGCGACGACCGCGCTGGTGTCGGCAACGATCACAACTCGCCCAGGCCGCCCAGAAGCTCGTCCGTCCGCTCGGAGAGCGCGCCGTCCCCGCTCCGGCCCGCCCCGAGGCTGCTGGGAAGGATCACCCCTCCCCGGCTCCGCGCGTACGTGGACACGGCGGCCCGAATGAGCTCCGCCGCCGAGCGGCCTTCCGCCGCAGCCAGCGCCTTGATGCGACGGTAGTCGGCGGCGTCGAGATAGACGGTGGTCTTCACGGTGGACATGCCTCCAAAATATATGGTTGCCATATACTGCACCATGGCATGGCCCCTCCCTCGGAATCTCCGGCAGCGTGGGCGATGGCTGGTATCGAAGCAGGGATCCCAGCGGCCTCGGAGATCCCGACGCCATCGGCGCACGCCTCGACTCTCTCGGGTTCAATCGCCGAGGCGACGACCGGTTTAGGGTACGGGGCGCCAAGTATCGGGATCCGGACACGAGCCTCCACCTCGGCAGTGCAGTGAGCTGGCAAGCCGCGGTTGGGAGCTGCACACCCATGCCACGGGAGATGCGGCCGTCCGGCAGACCATGGATGTCTACGAGATCCGGCTGGACTCCCTCGAGCGTGTGGACCCCGGAGGCCGATGCTGAGGACATCCTCCAGATGGGCTCCAGGGTGCTCCTCACCATGGTGGGCGGCCGCACCGTCTACGGCTCCTTCGGCTGGAACGACCGCTGAGAGGAATCGACGGAACGGACGGAGCTCCGGCTCAGGTCGGTGCGGCTACACACGGGCCCACCAGCTCTTTCCGTCGCTCTCTCCCTCCACCCGCTTGAAGCCCAGCTCCTGGAGATCCACACGGAGGGCGGCGGTGAGTCGCTCGCCTTCCTTGGCGCCGAGATCTCCCCGGAACGAGAGCACGGTGCCACCCTCTCCGCCCACGGTGGCCCGGAGGGTCCTGGTCCCGGGGCTGACGTCCTGGATCTGCCGTACGAGGTCCAGCGCGTAGGCTCTGCGATCGTCCTTGGTGGCTCGGGCACGCACCCGTCTTGTGCGTTCGCGCGCGCGGGCATCCCGCCACGAGAGCACGACAGCGGGAACGGACAGTGGTAGACCCACGAGCACGCCGACGACGGCCAGGGAGAGGGGGCCGGGGAGGGCCCATCCGCCCTCGCCGGGGTTCAGCATCGGATGGACGAGCCACCAGGCTGCCGCGACACCTGCAAGCACGGCCACCAGGGAGGTCAAGCCCAGGAGCCATCCGGACATGGTGAG
>JARRLD010000151.1:0-9121 GCA_037387345.1 Gemmatimonadota bacterium | reverse complement strand
GGTCACGAGCGTGTGCTCCACGCCTTCGACCTGGTTGTGCGAAGTGCCCCGAATCTGCCGAACACCTTCGGTGATACCGTTCATGCCGTGGATGTACGCTTCTCCGAGCAGTCCACCGTTGGTGTTGATCGGAAGCCTTCCCCCGACGGACAGGTTCTCGATCGTGGCGAAATCCTTGGCTTCGCCGCGCTTGCAGAAGCCGAGCTCCTCGAGCTGGACGAGCACGAAGGGGGTGAAATGATCGTACAAGAATGCCGTCTGGACGTCGGAAGGCTCGAGACCGGAGTCCGCCCAGAGCTTCCGTGCGACCACACCCATCTCCGGCAGACCCGTGATGTCCTCGCGGTAGTAGCTGGTCATCACCTCGCCGTCGTAGGCTGCACCCTGCGCCGCTGCGGTGATCACCGCGGCTGGCTGCGCGAGGTCCCGAGCGCGCTCTACGCTGGTCACGACCAACGCGACTCCGCCGTCGCTCTCCTGGCAACAGTCGAGGAGTCGGAGGACGGGCTCGACGATCCAGTGTGAGTTCTGGTGATCCTCGAGCGTGATCGGGCGCTCGTAGAACCAGGCATCGGGGTTCCGCGCTGCGTGCGCGCGGTCCACGACAGACACCTTGCCAAAGTCCTCGTTCGTCACGCCGTAGGTGGACATGTAGCGCTGAGCGTGCAGCGCCACCCAAGCCGCTGGCGTCATGAGTCCGAAGGGCACATAGGGCGCGAGCCAGAGAGGCGTTTCGGTCATGGTTCGGCCCGTGCCACCGAAACGAAACCCGGATCGCTCGTTGAAGGCGCGGTAGCAGACGACCACATCCGCCACGCCGGTGGCGACGGCCATCGCCGCTTGCATGACCGTCCCGGCCGCCGCTCCGCCGCCGTGTGGCACGCGCGTGAAGAAGGTCAGGTCCCGGATGCCGAGGTTGCGGGCGACCTCGATCTCCTCGTTCGAGTCGACGCTGAACGTGACCATGCCGTCGACGTCGGCCGGCTGGAGCCCTGCATCATCGAGCGCTGCCTTGACGCATTCGCAGGCGAGCTGGAGTTCGGTCCTCCCGGACTCCTTCGAGAACTCGGTCTGGCCGATCCCGGCGATGGCCGCCTTGCCCCCGAGCGTACGGCTCACTCGCCGGCTCCCTCGACCAGGCTGAGCACGGCAGTGCCCGTGACGTGGTTCCCCATGCTGTTCGCTCCTTGGAAGGCAATCTCGACGAGGCCCTCACCCTGGCCCTCGGACTTCCCCGCCACCGAACCGGTGAATCGCAGGGGATCGTTGGGGTACGCGGGCACGCCGAGACGAATCGACAGGTTCTTCACCATCGCCTCCGGGCCCGCCCAGTCCGTGAGGAAGCGGACGCATAGTCCGTTGGTGGTGAGGATGTTCATGAACAGATCCGGCGACCCCTGCTTGTTCGCGAAATCGCGGTCGTGATGCACAGGCATGTAGTCGCGCGACGCGATCGCGCCGGCCACGATGACCGTGGTCGTCACGGGCACCTCGAGCGGCGTCACCTCGTCGCCCACCTCGATGTCCTTCCAGGCGAGGGTCGTGGTACGGACTTCCGTCGTGCTCATCGGGTCGCCTCCGAGTATGTGCTGCCGAGTCGGGCGAGATGCCGGGATGCGGAGCCGAGCGCGAGCTCGTTGTGCTTCGCCCAGAGGAAGTAGCGGAACAACGGGTACGACACGTCGATCCCGATGCCACCGTGGACCTGCTGCGCGGTCGCGGCCACACGCGCGCCGGCCTCTGCAGCCCAGAACTTGGCGATGCTCGCCTCCCGGTCCGCGGGCCGGCCCCGACCGAGCAGCCAGGCCGCATGCCAGGTGGTCCACCGGATGCACTCGACGTCGATGAACGCGTCGGCCATGCGCTGCTGGACCGCCTGGAAGCTGCCGATCGGTCGACCGAACTGCTCGCGCTCCGTCGTGTAGGCGGCCGCCAGCCGCAAGGCCCGCTCGGCAACGCCAACCTGGATGGCGCACAGCCCGACCAGTGCGCGCGCCTGGAGCGAAAGGACGATCTCGAGGCCGCGCCCGGGCTCGCCGAGCCGATCCTCGGCGGGTACCTGCGCGGCGTCCATTGCCAAGTCCGCGTGCGGTTCGCCATTGGTCGTCACGACGGGTTGGATCTCGACCCCCGAAGCCGCCGTATCGAGGACGAAGAGGCCGACCTCACCGTCCGCCATCGCCGCAGGCACAAGGACCGAGTCGGCGAGTTGGGCGGCCGGGACCAGCTCCTTCTTGCCATCGAGGCGCCAGCTTCCTCCATCGAGAGTCGCCGTTGTCGCCGGCACCGTCGGATCCGATCGGCCGGGCTCCATCAGGCCAGCGGTCAGGATGTGGGTTCCGTCGACCACTCCGGGCAGGTGGCGCTCCTGCTGCTCCCGATTACCGTATCGGGCGATCGGGTCGGCTCCGAGCGCGAGCGTCGCGTACGCCGGGACCGGCGCGACACTCCAGCCGACCTCCGACAGCAGCACGGCGACCTCGAGAAAGCCGTGACCGGTGCCCCCGATCGCCTCGGGCAGCCCGATCCCGAGAAGGTCCGCGCCTGCGAGTTCCTTCCAGAGCGCCTCGTCGTAGCGCACCTCGCCCGACTCGATCTCGGTCAGGCGCTCGGGCGTAGCACGGACCTCGAACCGCTGGCGTGCGAGCTTCGCGATTGCTTCCTGTTCCTCTGTGAACGAGAAGTCCATTCGATCCCCTCAGCCGGCGGGCCGAAACTGGTGCAGCACGACATCGTTGTCGAAGGTCGTGTAGAAGACCTCGACGGGCATACCGACGCGAACGTCGCCGGGTTCGATCCCGCAGAGGTTCGACACCAGGCGGACGCCCTCGCCCAGCTCCACCAGAACGACGATGTACGGGTACTCGAACATGGGGAAGCGCGGATTCTGCGGCATCACGTAGCTGTAGACGGTGCCCCGGCCCGACGATTCGATCGTGTCCCATTCGAGCGAATTGCACTTCGGGCACATCGGACGCGGCGGCTGACGCAACGTCTCGCACTCGGCGCAGCGCTGAATCAGGAGCTTCTGGTCGCGGAGGCCGTTCCAGAAGAAGTCCGTGTCGGGACTGGTCGACGGTGCAACTCGACTGGCCATCAGGCGCCCGGCTTGAATCGCAGGATGCGGAAGCGCTGGCGCCCCAGCACCTCGCCCTGCTCGTCGGTGTAGGTCGTCACCCAGGTCAGGAAGTGTCCCGTTCCGATCGCCGTCTTCTTCTCGTCGGACACCTCCTCGAACACGGTCTCGGCAGTGATCTGGTCACCGAGCTTCGGGTAGCGCTCGATCTCGAACTCCGAGTTGGTCGCGATGGTTCCGGTGAAGCCCGCTTCGTCGATGAAGGCCATGGGATTCTCTCCCTTGATCTCCATGGGCACCCCGCCCCGCTCGGTGATCCCCGAGATCTTGGGCGGCGGCATCGTCCAGGACTGGAGCATCACCGGCGGCGATACGATGCCGCCGAAGCGGGACTGCGCCGCGAAATCCGCATCGAGGTACGCGGGGTTCATGTCCTCGAGCGCGTAGCACCAGTGCCGGATCATCGCCTGGTTCACCGGGTCGGGCGCGTGCATGGGCTTGCCGGAGCCAGTCGGCTTGCCGACCAGGTCGTCGAGTCGCTTGCGGAACTCCGCCTTGACAGCATCTTCGGTCATCGTGTCGCACTCCCCGTCTTCACATTGCTGGCCACGGCTTCACGCGGTGCCCGCGGCATGCCCAGGCCGGCCATGGCAATGATGTCTCGCTGGACTTCATTCGCTCCGCCGCCGAAGGTGTTGATGACGGCGATCCGGTACGCGGACTCGAGTGCGCCGCGCAGCGGAGCGGCGTCGCCCTTCCGCAGCCCGCTGGCACCGAGTACCTCCAGGAGCTGACGCGCCACCTGCTGGGTGAGCTCGGTGCCGAAGACCTTCACCGCCGACGCCTCACCCATCCCGATGCCACCGCCCTGACTCATGGCCGCGTTCACCCGCAGGTTCAGGAGCCTGTAGGCCGACACCTGCGCCTCGACGCGCGCCAGGATCGACTGGACCCAGGGCTGGTCGATCACGCGGGCACCGTCGAGCTCCGTCTGGCGCGCCCAATCGAGCGTCTTCTCGAACAGGGGCTCGACTGCGCCGAGCGTTCCCAGGGCCGCCCGCTCGAAATTGAGCTGCGTGGTAATGAGCATCCACCCCTGGTTCTCGCCGGCAACGATCGCGGATGCGGGAACCCGAACGTCGTCATAGAACGTGTAGTAGGTACGGACGCCGGGCATCGTATCGAGCGGCTGCCATGAGAACCCCGGCGATGAGGTCGGCACGATGAAGATCGAGATGCCCCTGTGCTTCTTGGCGGTAGGATCCGTGCGGGCGGCCAGCCAGATGTAGTCGGCGTTCTCGGCGCCGCTCGTGAACATCTTCTGGCCGTTGATCACGTACTCGTCGCCATCACGCACAGCCGTGGTCCGCAGCGCGGCGAGGTCGCTGCCGGCACCCGGCTCCGAGTAGCCGATCGCGAACTCCACGCTCCCGTCCAGGATGGCCGGAAGGAAGCGTCGCTTCTGCTCCTCGGTGCCGTGCTGCATGAGTGTCGGGCCGACCGTGTTGAGCGTGACGAGCGGGATGGGGGCGCTGAGCCGTTTCGCCTCCTCGAAGAAGACGTGCTGCTCGAGCGCCGAGAAGCCTCGTCCGCCGTACTCCTTCGGCCAGCCGACCCCGAGAAGGTTGGCCGCCGCGAGAGCCCGGACGCACTCCTTCACCGCCGGGCCGCCCTCCATGTTCCCTCGGACCGCCTCGATCCGTTCGGGGGTCATCACGGCCTCCAAGGAGGCCCGGATGTCGGTGCGCAGCTGCTCCTGCTCCGCGGTGAAATCGAAATCCATGGGGTCAAGCCCCCGTCGCGAGGCGAACCGGCATTCGCTTCACGCCGGGCACCATCGTGGCGCGCATCCGCGCGACGTCGCCCACGAGCTCGAGCCGCGGGTAGCGTCGCAGGAGCTCCTCGAACATCACGCGCGCCTCGAGGCGAGCCAGGGATGCGCCGAGGCAGACGTGCTCCCCGAGCCCGAAGGCGATGTGGGGGTTCGGGTGGCGCGTCACCTTGAACTCCTCGGCGTCGTCTCCAAAGATCTCCTCGTCCCGGTTGGCGGACCCGTAGAGCATCACGACGGTTTCACCTTCGCGAATGCGCTGGCCGCGGATCTCGACGTCTTCCGTCGCCGTTCGCGCCATGTGCGTCACCGGTGTCGTGAAGCGCAGCATCTCCTCGATCGCGCCAGGGATCAGGGTGGGATCGGCCACGAGCTGCCGGCACTGGTCTGGATGCTGGATCAGGGCAAGTGTGCCGAGCGCGATCAGGTTCCGGGTCGTCTCGTTACCCGCCACCAGCAGGAGGAAGGAGAGGTTGAGCAGGTCCGTGTCGGTGAATCGCTCGCCGTCGACCTCCGCGGCGACCATGACCGAGAGCAGATCGTCCCTCAGCTCCTTTCGTCGCTCGGCGATGAGCTTCGAGAAGTACTGGTGGAGCTGTGCCATGGAGACGAGTGGGTCGAGCTCGATCTCCTCGTCCGCGCTCCCCACGGACGCGTCCGACCAGGCCCGGAACTGCTCCCAGTCCTCGGCCGGCGCACCGAGGAGCTCGGCGATCATCCGGGTGGGCAACGGGGCCGCGATCTCTTCGGCAAACTCGCGCGTCGAGCCGGGCTCGATCTCGTCGAGGATCCCGCACACGATCTCGCGGACCGTCGGCTCGAGCGCCGCCACGCGGTTCGGCGTGAAGGCCGTGCTGAGAAGCTGCCGCATCTGCCGATGCCGCGGCGGGTCGGTGAAGATGAGGTTTCCCTCCTGCACCGGCTCCGGCTGCGCCGGATCGGGGATCGAGATGCCCCTGGTCGACGTAAACAGTCCGGGGTTGCGTGAGACGAAGCGGATGTCCTCGTACTTGAGCAATGCCCAGAACCGCGTGTCGTCGTTCCAGTGCACGGGTGAGCTCGCGCGCAGCTCCTTGTATGCCGGGTACGGGTCGCCTGCGTAGAAGTCGGGCGAATGTAGAGGGAAGTCGGAATCCATTGCTGCTTCTGTCTCCACCCGCAGAGAGGTCCGAGAGGGATTGAACAGATCGACTAAATCTGACTGGAAGATACGCCTCATTCTTATCTCACTGGCGCATTTGGGTCAACAGATGTACATAATCTGTCAATTCACTTTCTCACCCGCGCGCGGAAGACAGAAAGGGAGCCAGGTGTCCGAGGCGGATCGACCACGGGCTTGCGGAATGCAGGGGGAAGTCGAGGCCGGCGGCATCCCCGCATGAGAGCCCCGCTCCAGGATCTACGGGTCGTCGAGATCGCCGGCGATATCGCGGGGCCGTATTGCGGGAAGCTCCTCGCCGGCCTCGGCGCCGAGGTCTACAAGATCGAGCCGCCGTCGGGAGATCCGCTTCGCGCCTGGGGGCCGTTCCCCGGCGGTGTTTCCCAACCCGAACGATCGGGACTGTTCGAGTACCTCAACGCGGGCAAGCAGGGGGGCACCCTCGACCTCGAGGATGCGTCCGACCTCGCGACCGCTCGCTCGCTGGTGGCCCGCGCCGACGTGCTGATCGACGGTGTCCCACCCGGCACCCTCGACCGCTGGGGACTCGACATCCACACGCTGAAGGCCATCCGCCCCGGCCTCGTGGTCGTTCGCATCTCGAACTTCGGGCAGGAGGGACCGTGGCGCGATCGCGCAGCCACGCCGCTCACCCTGCAAGCGGCCTCGGGCTGGATCACGAGCAAGGATCCCAACCGCCCCCCGGTGCAGGCCGGAGTCCGCATTCCCGAGTACATCGGTGGCGCCTACGCCGCTCTCGCTGCGCTCACCGCCCTGCGGAGCCGTTCGACCCGCTCCGATCGTGCGACCGAGATCGACGTCTCGATGCTCGAGTCGATCTTGTCGACGCTCCCATATCCCATGCTCAAATTCGAAAAGTTGAGCAGACTTGGCATCCCGCCGAGCACACGCGCGGCACCGATCCTCGGCATCGTGCAGGCGGCCGACGGCCGGATCGGAATCAACTGCCTCACAGGCCAGCACTGGCTGGACGTCTGCGCGCTAGTCGGCCTCCCGGAGTTCGGCCAGCACCAGATCGCGGTCATGATGGGAGGACCGGAGCGCGCCGATTTCTTCGAGAAAGCAGAGGCCTGGCTCGCAGAGCGAACAGTCGATGAGATTCTCGACACCTGCCAGGCGATGCGTCTGCCCGCCGCCCCGGTCGGCGACGGGGCCACGATGCTCGACTTCCCACAGTACACCGCACGTGAGTTCTTCGTAGAGGGTGGGGAGGACGGCTGGTCGTTTCAGCAACCCGGGGCCCCGTATCGCCTTTCCGGGACACCCGTTCGCGCTCTGCGCGGCGCGCCTCGGCTCGGCCTCGCGGCGACGCCTGTCCCGCCCTCCCCGAAGAGCCTCGATCCGACTCCGCCCGGCAACGCTTCCACTGAGTCGCCCTTTGCGGGAATCAAGGTCCTCGACCTCAGCACGTTCTGGTCGGGTGCGTACGTCACCTGCTACCTCGGCGCGTTCGGGGCCGACATCGTCAAGGTCGAGTCGATCCAACGGCCCGACGGCCATCGGTACTCAGGCGCATTCCCTTACGAGGGCGACGACTGGTACGAACGCAGCGTGATCTGGCAGGGCACGAACCTCAACAAGCGCGACCTCACCCTCGATCTCAGCTCGCAGCGCGGCCTCGAGCTCGCCCGACGCCTCGCCGCGGAGGCGGACGTCGTCATCGAGAACTTCTCGCCCCGGGTCGTCGAAGAGTTCGGCTTGGACTACGCGTCGCTCGAGCGGATCAATCCCGATGTCATCCTGGTCCGCATGCCCGGGTTCGGGCTCGAGGGGCCCTGTCGGGACTACGTCGGCTGGGCCCTCAGCTTCGAGCAGATGTCCGGCATGGCGGCGGCCACCGGGTACCCCGACGGTCCGCCCTGCAATCTACAGGGGCCGGCCGATCCCATCGTCGGCGTACATGCCGCGATCGCGCTCCTCGCCGCCCTCGAGCACCGGCGTCACAGCGGCGAGGGCCAGCAGATCGAGGTCGCACAGATCGAGGTCGCCGCGTGTCTCACCGCGGAGCCGGTGATCGACTACTCGATGAACGGCGCTGTGCCACCCCGCGAAGGGAACCGACAGCGCGGCTATGCCCAGGGCGTCTACCCAACCGACACGGACGACTCGTGGGTGGCGCTCTCCGTGCGAAACGACGACGACTGGTCGGCGCTCGTGGACGCGATGGGACGGTCGGAGCTGCTCGGAGACTCGCGCTTCGCGTCAGCCCAGGCACGAGAGACCGCACACGACGCCTTCGACGAGATCGTCGCCGACTGGACTCGAACGAAGTCGGCCGACGAGATCGTCGACCAACTGCAAGTGAGGAATGTCCCTGCCGCACGTCTCCTGACCCCGGAACGGATGTACGACGCGCCGCAGCTCGCGGCCCGTGGCTTCTACGAGGAGTTCGATCACCCCGTCACCGGGAGCAACCGCTACCCGGGCTGGCCGTTTCGCATCGTGCCTGGACCAAAGCACCACCACCGGTGGGCGCCGCCGACACTGGGACAGCACAACGACGAGATCTTGCGTGGCATGGGGCTCTCCGATGAGGAAATCCAAGCGCTGCGCCGAGAACGTGTCATCGGCGAACGTCCTCTCGGCAACTGACCCGTCACCACCGACCTTCCAGAGACGGGCGCGCGGACTCGACGACGAGACGGCCGGGGCTCGAATCACGTCGAGTCGAACCCGCGTCCTTGCACCTCCGAATACCCGCGATCCGTGTGACCATTTTGTGCCCGCATTCCCGTGTATTCCCGTTCATTCCCGCTCGGAATCACGTAACTATCTGGATTTCCTACGGGTCCGTTCAGGCTTCGAACCTGAGGGTCGGGGGTTCGAATCCCTCCCGGCGTGCCAGCGAATTCGCGGACTTACGGGGTGTCCCTCGCGACCCTCAGGTACCGCACCTGGGGCTCAGTTCGGAAGCGCAACGCTCTCGCGGAGTTCCGTTACTCGCCGGAGGCAGGGGTGACGGCACTGCGCGGCACTCTCCGATCCCGAGTCGCTTGACCTAGTTGAAGACCAGACGCCCACGCACGGGATCGCG
>JARRLD010000150.1:0-10707 GCA_037387345.1 Gemmatimonadota bacterium | reverse complement strand
GGTTGGCGGGCCGCGTCGTCCTCGACTCCCTCGTGGAGCCCTACTCGGGCTCGATCCTGGACGGACAGGTCGAGTGGGACGGCCGGGGATCGGATCTCCTCGGGGCGGAAGCGTCGCTCCGCCTGACCCTGGGCCCCTCCCGACTCGGTGAAGTGGCCATGGACTCCGCGTTGTTGGCGCTCTCGTGGTCCCGGGGGGCCGGAGCGTTCCGGGGCAGGGCGACGAGTCCCCGCGGATCCGTTTCGTGGGATGGCTCGGCCTCCGTAACCGAAGCCGGCGGAGAAGTGCGCCTCGTGCGGATGGACCTGGACTCCCTCATCCCCACGGTTGGCGCGGATCCGCCGGATCCTGGGGGCGACGGTGTCGACCCGCATCCCACGTTCCTGGTCTCCGGGCGGCTCGCAGGCAACGTGGGCTGGAACGGGACCCCGGCCGCGGTCGTGGATCCCACGCGCATCCTTGGCAGCGTCACCTTCACCGACCGGGGGAGTCGTCTCGGCCCTCTCGATCTCGAGGAGGCAAGTCTTCGGATCGACTGGAACCGGGGCGCGGCCGCCCTCGAGGCGCGAGCTGCGCTGCCGGATTCGGGACGCGTCGAGCTGGCCGCCGACGGGACGGTGCTGGACAGCCTGACGGTCGGCATCCGTCGCGGCCGCTTCCGGAACGTGGACCTGGCGGGATTCCTCGCTTCCTCCCCATCCACGGATCTCTCCGGGCAGATCGAGGGGAGCCTCCGGAGGTCCGGCGGAGGTGGGCTCGTGTCCTCCCTGGCGATCCGGACCGACCCCTCCCGCGTGGGTCTCGACACGGTTCGGGTCCTCGATGCCAGCCTGGAGCTACGGCCGGATACGATTCAAGCAGACATCCGTGCCGAGCTGGGGGGTGGCCGAGCGCGAGGCCGACTGAGCGCGAGGCCGAGCGCCGAGATGGGAAGGGACGGGCAGCCGGAGTCCGAGGCGTCTGTGGGCGAGGCGATCCAGGTCTGGCAGGTCGATCTCGACGCCGACCTGCCCCGGCTGGGAGGGTTCTTCGGACGTCCCGATTCCTCGGTGGCGCTGCAGGCCCGGGGCCGGGCAAGCGGTGGGGCCGAGCCGGGCTCGACCCGGTGGGAGTTGGCCGTGCAGCACGCTGCGGCGTGGGGTGCGCAGGTGGATACGGCGGTCGCCTCCGGCAGTCTGGATTCCGCCGTGCTTCGGGTGGATACGGTCATGGTCCGCTCCGACGTGCTTGCCGCCGACGGCGGGGGAGAGCTCCCCACCACAGGGCTCTGGCGCGGCCCCGACCTGCTGGACACGGTCCCGGTCACCGACACGGCCACCCGGCGCTTCGCGCTTCTGGTGGAGCTGGCGGACACAGCGACCGCCCTCCAGCCGGTGGCGGATCTCCGTCTTGTTGCGGGGGAGGGCTCAATGCAGGTGGGCACCGTGTGCGCTCCCGATGGTTGCACCCTCGACGGGGTGCTGGATCTGGGCCCCCTGGTGGTGAACCAATACGCCGTCGCGGCCTCCCGCATGGAGCTCGAAGGCGCGCTGGCCCCCGGGCCGAGCGTGCGTGGCGCTCGGGCCGACGTCTCGATCCAGGGGATCCGGACCCCCTCTGCCGGCATCCGCACGGCGGAGGCGTCCATCTCCTACGATGGGGAGATCGTCGACCTGGACGCCTCGACCGTGATCGACGGACAGCGGGACGCGACGCTGGGCCTGGTCCTCGATCCTCGCCCCGACCGGAGATTGGTCACGATCCGGGACGTGCGCTTCCGCATGGACCAGGACCAGTGGCGCCTTCGTCGACCGACGACGCTGCGGTACGGGAATGGGGAGCTGGCCATGGACACCCTGGAGCTGTCCGCCGCCGGACAGCGCATCCACGTCCAGGGCGTGTGGGACGGCGCCCGGGGACACGACTTCACCGTGCTCCTGGACTCCGTGCGTGTGGGCACCGTGTCGGACCTGGCCGGCGCACCGGGCCTGGACGGATGGATCGACGCCAGGGTGGACGGCCGGGGTGACGGCGATCGGCCCCTGTTCGAGGCCGAGGCCTCGGGCCGCCTCTCGTATCGTGGTCGACGTCTGCACCGGTTCCACGTCCGGGCCGACCGCGGGAACGAGCACCTGAGGGTCGACGCGGAGCTGACGGACTCCCTGCAGCGACGGCGGCTTCAGATCGCCGGAGACATCCCCGCTGGGGCCGAGCGGCCCGGAGACTGGGACCTGAGGGTGCAGGCCGACTCCGTTCCGCTGCGGTGGGCACAGCCCTACGTCGATCCCGACGTGGCTCGGGGTCTGAGCGGGGAGCTCCGCGCCCACCTGACGATTCGTGGGTCCAGGATGGCCCCCCTGGCGGAGGGCCCGCTCGAGGTCGACCAGGGCAGCGTCACGCTACCGGCCGCCGGAATCACGCTTTCAGAAGTGCGCCTGCGGTCGACGGTGCGAGATCGGGCCCTGGAGCTCGACACGCTCCGAGCCCGATCCGGGGGGGTGATCGGTGGGGCGGGAGTGCTGACCCTACCGTCTCTCGACGATCCGGTGGGGATGGATCTCGGCTTCCGCGCCGAGAGCTTCCTGGTCGCGAACACCCCCTTCGTCCGTGCAACGATCGACGGCGAGTTGGAGCTAGGAGGAGATGTCCGGAGGCCGCGCCTTACCGGCACGGTGGATGTGATCGAGGCCGATATCCGCATGAATCGAGCGTTGGGAGGGGCCGACGTGGAAGACGTGACGTTGACCGCGACGGATTGGGCCACGCTCCAGACCCGCTTCGGCATCCCCCCGCCCCAGGAAACGGAGGCTCCGGCGCACGCCCTGGAGGCGACGGAGCTCGACCTCTCCGTGGAGCTGGGCAGGGACATCTGGCTCAGGCAGGAGGTGAATCCGGAGCTGGCGGTCCAGTTCACTGGCGACGTCGCGGTACGGAAATCCGCCGATTCGGACGACGTTCGACTCCGGGGTCGTCTCGAGGCCGTGCCGCAGAGGAGCTACATGGAACAGTTCGGGCGGCGCTTCAAGCTGGAGGAGGGCTCGGTGCTGCTTCGCGGCGCTCCCGAGGATACCCGCGTCCAGCTCACCTCCGTGTACGAGGTGCCGCCGCGGAACGGAGACGCGTCGGAGGTCGACATCCGCCTCGCCCTCGCAGGTGATGTGGGGAATATGAGCCTCACCCTCTCCTCGGATCCCCCCATGGAGAACGTCGACATCGTGTCCTACCTGGCCACGGGTCGGCCCGCATCCAGCGCTCTCTCCGGAGGGGAGGGGCGTGACGGATCCTCCTTCACCGACCTCGGCACCGAGGTGGTCGCATCCCGGCTCACCTCCCTGGTGGAGCGGTTCGCCATGAACGACGTCGGCCTGGATGTCGTGGAGATCCGGAGGGAGGGGCTGGATGAAGCGACCCTGGTGGCGGGTCGCTACGTGACGCCGGAGCTCTTCCTGGGATTTCGCCAACCCGTGTCCTTCGGCAGGACGGACGACGCGCCCGTCGGTCCCGGCAGCTCCGAGGCCGAGATCGAATGGAGAGCCCTGCGTTGGCTTCTGCTGAACCTCCAGACCGGTGGTCAGGCCTTCCGCTTCTTCCTGGAGGGATCCCTTGGTTTCTAGGATCGTGTGCCGACGGGTCCGTGCTGTGGCGGCGGTGTCCGTCGCCGTCCTCGGGGGCGCACGGGCCGCGTCTGGCCAGGATGCACCCCTGTTCCTGGTGGATGGCGAGACCAGGGTTGCCTCGGTCTCCTTCGATGTGAGGGGGGATGCGCCGTTCCCCGAATCCCGTCTCAGGAGCCGCGTGGCGCTGGCGGAGCCGGGATTCCTGGCGGGGGTACGCTCGAGCCTCTCGTGGATTCCGCTGGTTTCGACTCCGGAGCCCGTCCCGTTCGATCCTGTCACCCTCCAGAAGGACGTCGTACGGCTCAGACGTTTCTATCGCGAGAACGGCTTCCCCCGGGCCGACGTGGACTACCGCGTGCGGCTGGACACGGTGGAGAACGCCGTCGACGTGACGCTGGAGGTCGATCCGGGCCCAGCGCGGATCCTGGACTCCGTCCGCGTGACGGGGCCCGTCCTCCGTGACTCGGCGGGGCTCGACTTCGGCCGTTTCCGGGACACGCTGGACGCCGCCGTGGGACGTCGATTCGGGCAGGACGAGCTGGATGACCTCCGATACCGGTGGCTGGCCTGGGCGAGCAGTCGGGGCCGCCCGTTCCCCGAGGTTGCCACGAGGATGGAAGAGGGCCGCGACCCTCTGGCTCCGGTCCTGGTCATGGAATTGGATCCGGGCCCGCTGGCTACCGTGGACAGCATCAGCGTCGTGGAGGGAACCCAGCTGGCGCGCGAGACCGTCCTCCAGCAGCTCATGTTCCAGCCCGGTGACACGTTCTCCTCTGAACGGTTGAGTCAGAGCACGGGGCAGCTCCTGGACCTGGATCTGGTCCAGGTTGCACTTGTGGATCTCGTGCCCGACCAGCCCCGGGACTCCACGGCTGCGGTGCAGGTCCGTCTCACCGAAGGCAGCCGGCGGCTCATCTCCGGGCGGACGGGATACAGCGACGCCCGGGGGCTCATGGCCCAGATCGACTGGAGTCACCGCAACTTCATGGGAGGAGCCCGGACGCTTGGTTCGTCCGTGGTGGCCGAGACGGGACGGTGGGCCCTCGGGGAGGTTAAGCAGCGGCGGTACGGCGCGTCCCTGACGCTGGAGCATCCCCACGTGCTCGACCCGCGGGTTTCGGGCTTCGTCGGCGTGCAAGGCGAGCACGCGGACGGGCTCCGCGACCTCGCCCGCTCCCTGGGGCTGAATCTGACCGCGGTCTACGAGGGTGGTCCCGATCGGACCCTGTCCCTCCGCTACGGGGTTTCCGTGCGCCGGGTCGTCGAGTCCCGCGGTGCGGCGGGGTCCGACGAGCTGGGAATCCTGGATTTCCTCCGTCGGTTGGAGGGGGTCGCCGGATCCACCAAGAAGACCACGCTGAGCCTCTCGTGGAGCTGGGGTGAGCGGGACCATCTGACACGCACGACCCGGGGTTGGACGGTGAGTGGCGCATTGGAGGGAGCGGGCCTCGATGCCTGGTCGGATGTGCAGTACCTGAGGGGAGACGTGGCGATCGCGGTCCTGCATCCCCTGTGGGAGGGTGGGCCCCGGCTGCTGGGGCGCGTCCGGGCCGGTCGGGTCCTTCCGTTCGGCCGCAGCGGGCCTGGCTCCGATCCACTTCGCTCCTATCTGCGACTCGGTGCCACGACGTTCACGGAGGGGGGCACGCAGGGAGTTCGCGGCTGGGCGGAGGGAGCCCTGGGACCCAAGCTGCCCGACCTGGAGATCGTTCGCACGGTCGACTCGGTGATGGCCGTACCGACCGGGCGTTATGCATCCCTGGGCGGACTGGCACGATGGGCCGGCTCGGTGGAGATGCAGCTTCCGCTCCCCCTCGCCGAAGGTCGACACCACGGTCTCCTCTTCCTCGACGGGGCGCAGGTGTGGACCCCCGATTCCCGGTACCTCGGGCCCGAGGGATTCCCGGCCCTTTCCAGCGACGACGTACCGCGATTCGGGGTCGGCGCGGGGCTGTCGATGGAGTCGGTGGTGGGGCCCATTCGCCTCATGGTGGCCTACAAGCTCAACCCGTCTCCACTGGATCTGAGGGATCCGGGGGCGGTGGGAAGCGCTCTGCTGGAGGGCCTGCCCATACGGGACGTGCCCACAGAATCGAGGCGTCGGTGGCACCTCCACCTGGCGATTGGCCGGGCGTTCTGATGGGCGAGGTACCTTGCGGCTCCATCCTGGAGAAACCGAGCGCGCACGACGTCGTGCTGATGCAGAGCTCCTGGCGAGGCAGCTCCATGTGTGAAGAAACGTCGGATTTGACGGCCCCTCGTCCGGTGGCGGAAGTTGCGGCGGAGCCCCACGTCCGCCACCCGAACCTTGGGAGGGCCCGGCCCATGGCCGAGACGCTTTCCGTCCTGATCCTGGATGACGAGCCCCTGGCTCGGGAAGCCCTCATCCAGTGCCTTGCAGGAGAGCCTCACGACGTCCGCGCCGTGGGCACGGTGCGCGAGGCAACGGGCCTGCTGAACCGGGAGGTCTTCGACGTTGCCTTCGTGGACATGAGGCTCGAGGAGGGGTCGGGGATCGATCATATCCCCGAGTTCCTGGAGACCGCCCCCTGGCTACGGATCGTGTTGATGACGGCTCATCGGAGCATCGAGTCGGCGGTCCAGGCCGTCCGGGCCGGGGCGGTGGATTACCTGTCGAAGCCCTTCGATGCCGCCGAGGTGAGGGCACTCACCGCGAAGCTCGTGGCGGCGCGCCGCCGGGAGCGACGCCTCGAGGCACGGCGCTCCCGGGACTCCGACCACCTGCCACCCGTGCTCGAGAGTGGGAATCCCGCCATGCGCAGGACCCTCGAGTTGGCAAGGCAGGTGGCGGAGAGCGATGCCACCCTTCTCCTGACCGGGGAGAGCGGGACCGGAAAGGGCGTTCTTGCCCGAGCCATCCACCGGTGGAGCGCACGGTCCGAGGAGCCCTTCGCTACCATCAACTGTCCGGCGCTGTCGAAGGACCTCCTCATGAGCGAGCTGTTCGGCCACGTGAAGGGAGCCTTCACCGGTGCGGTGAAGACACAGCCGGGTCGCATCGAGACCACCGAGGGAGGAACCCTCTTCCTGGACGAGGTGGCGGAGCTTCCCCCGGAGATCCAACCTCGCCTGCTCCGCTTTCTTCAAGACCGGGAATATGAGCGCGTGGGTGATCCCCGAACGAGGCAGGCCGACGTCCGGCTCATGGCCGCGACGAACCAGGATCTCCGCCAGGCCGTCCGGGAAGGGTCGTTCCGCGAAGACCTCTACTATCGATTGAACGTCATCGAGATCCACGTCCCGCCCCTGCGGGAACATCCGGAGGACATCCTCCCCCTGGCCCGCGAGTTCCTGTACGGCTTTGCCCGAGAGTACAATCGCGGCGTCCGCGGGTTCAGCACCGACGCCGAGCGCCGTCTGCGCAGCTACGTGTGGCCGGGCAACATCCGGGAGCTCGAGAACGCGGTCCAGAGGGCGGTCATCCTGTGCCAGGGATCGGAGGTGGGAGCCGAGCTCCTCCCCGGGCCCATGGGAGAGATGGAAGCGGAGCTGCTGCACGGCGAGGGGGCCGACCTGGCCTCCCTGGACGAGATGGAGGCGAACTACATACGCCACGTCCTCGAGGTGACGGACACCGTCGAGGAGGCCGCCGATGTGCTGGGTATTTCCGCAACGACGCTCTGGAGACGGAGGAAGAAGCATGAGATTTGACACGGCGCTTGTCGTCGATGACGAGCCGGCCACCAGAGCCGTGCTCCGCCACATCCTGGAATTGAGCGGATTGCGGGTGTTCGAGGCCGAGAACGTCCGCGACGGGCTGGCTCGGGCTCACAGCGAGGCCCCGGACCTGGTGCTCACCGACATCCGCATGCCCGGCACGTCCGGTGCCGAGATGGCGAGTCGGATGCGACAGGATCCGGAGCTGGCCGAGACGACCATCGTGGCGGTCACCTACCACCCGGAGGATGTACGCCGGAAGGCTCACCTGTTCGACCTGGTCATGCCCAAGCCGGTCTCGGTATCCCATCTCCGGGCCTGGTTGAGAGGGGAGGGGTAGCGGCCGAAGCCGCGATCAGCCCAGGTCGTTCGACCTTTGGCCCTTCCGGCGGTCGGAGGGATCGATGGGGGCGGAGAAGAAGAAGGTCGATCCCTCCCCCACCTCGCTGTCCAGCGCCAGCTCGCCGCCCAGCTGGCTAACCGCCTCCGCCACGACCGCCAGTCCCAATCCGCTGCCTCCGTCGGTGTGCTCTTTCCCGGCGGTGCCCCGCTCACGGTACTCGAAGATGGTTCCACGCTCCTCGGCGGCGATCCCGATCCCGTTGTCGGAGACCTTGATCCGGACGCACCCATCCGTGACCCGGCTCTGGATCCGCACCCGTCGGTCGGCCTTCTCCGGATCGCTGTACCGGATTCCGTTGAGGGTGAGGTTGGTCAGTATCAGGCGCATCCGGGCGCCATCCACGGGCGCGTCGGGGACGTCGTCCCCGACCTCCAGGTGGACGCCCTCCTTGCGAGCCAGCGGAGACACCGTCCGCACGACGCCGCGCACGATTCGGGACAGAGGTACCTCCTCTCCCTCCCCACGCGCCTGGGCGGACATGAGCGCAGTGACGTCCTCCACCGTGGTGAGCGCCGACTCGACTCCGTCGGCGACGAGCTTCAGGAGGGCATCTCGCCGCTCCGGGGACACCTCCACCTCTTCCCACCGCAGCAGCTCGGCCGCGGTCTGGGCGGCGCCCAGCCGGTTTCCCATCTCGTGGGCCAGAACCTCGCTGAAGAACGCGAGGGCATCCGCCCGCTCCCGGGAGAACCGGGCGTCCAGCTCGGCGTTCACCTGAACGGCGTCGAGCAGCATCCCACGGATTCCCAGTCGGAGTCGGTCCCCTTTCGAGGTAGGCGGGCCGTCCGTGCTCCCGATCAGGTCGCTCTCGCCCACAACGTCCTCGAGGAGCGTCATTCTCCGGAGCGCTTCCCAGGTGGGAACGCCCCGGGTACGAAACAGGCGGATCACGTCCCGGAACGCGTCCCGGACGGCATGGTCCGGCTCCCCCTGGTCCGTGCTCAACCAGCGATCCAGCCCCTCCACGAGGCGCCGCACACGGTCTCTCAGGTCGGGGAGCGGCGGATCGCCTCCTTCACGCGAGTCGGCGCACCGCTCCTCCCATCTGCGCAGGATGTCGGTGTGGAGGGCGTCGGGCACGGCGGCTCCCGGGGGTCCAGTGGTGTCGGAGGGGGCCGGCAACGTGGTGTCTTCTACTCCCGCGGGCAACGGTTCCCGCCGGGCCGTGTGGGGACGCCTCGTCAGCTACGCTCCGGGCTCGGCCCGAAGGTCGTTTCCAGCCATTCCTCCCAGGTTTCACCTCCACCGGGCCGATCCGGGGCCGTGTTGAAGCCCCGTCGGAAGGCGGCGCCGGTGCGGCCCGGCACGGGGACGCCCGCGGGCCCGAACCCAGAGACGGGCCGCTCGCGCGAGCGTCATGGCTTCGGGACCGAACAGACCGGGCAGTCGCCCTGCCGGGGGCGAGCCCACCAGGTCCATGAGTTTCTCCGCCACCTCCCCCGTGCCGATGCTCTGCACCTTGAAGCCCGCCGGTACCGGTAGCAGCAGCGGGACCCGCGCCGCCTGGCGGAGCAGGAGATCCACGAAGTAGTGGAATTGAGCGGCCCGGAGGATGGAATGGGGGACCCCGCTGTCCTGGACGGCGGCTTCGGCCTGGAGCTTGGCCCGGTAGTACGGAAACGGGATGCGGTCGATGCCGACGATGGACACGAAGACGAAGTGGTCGACCCCGGCCCGCCGGGCTGCTTCCGCCAGGCGGCGTGAGCCCTCGACGTCCACGGAGCCGGCGCGACGGGGGTCGCTGGCGGTATGGACGACCGCCTGAACGGCGTCTACGGCCTCTTCCACGCCTTCGCCGGACTCCAGGTCGAGCAGCACCCGCTCCAACTCGCCGGAAGGTGGTCCGGGGCGTCGGCTCGCGGTGCGGACCGTATGGCCCGCGGCGAGAGCCCTGTGGACCCCCCGGTGACGAGGATCCTCATGGTGTCTCCCGCTCCGTGGCGGCGGCTCGCCGGGGTCGCCCCCGCCACAGCAGCATCACGGGCAGGGCGAACGCGAGTGAGCCGAGGAGGGCCAGCGCGACGAACCAGGTCCGGCGCAGCCGACCCACGCCCCACTTCGGGAGGAGGTACGCCAGCAGGACCAGGAGGAGAAGGGCCTCTGCCATGAAGGCCAGGGACACCGGGTTGGTCAACGCGGACTGCATCACCTCGGGCCGGACGAGACCGTAGATGAATACGGCGTTCAGACCGAAGAAGCCTATGACGGCGGCGAGCGACAGCCAGCGGCGCTCCGCCGGGCTGTATTCGAAGGAAGAAGTCATGAAGCCTCCGGGAGTATCGTTCAACCTACGGGCTCGTGCTGCGGGCAGCAGGTGCGTGGACCGCGCCCAAGAGCGGTCAAGCCACGGCGGGCTTTCCTCCAGGGGCGGATCGTGCCGGCCGAATCGACGCCCCTTCGTCCAGGGCGCTGCCGCCGGTGTCGAACGCCTCGATCACCTCGACCCCCACGTTCATCTCACGGCTGAGGGTCCTGTGGAGGCCCTTGACCTCGTCGGTGGTCCATGCCAGCGATGCGATCCGGTCCGTGACATCCATCAGCCCCTGGGCCGCGGCATTCCTCGCGGACTGATAGTCCTCGAGGGCCTCGTTGTTTCCCCGGACGATGGAGTTGGCGAGAAGCTCCGAGTCGCGAAAGGCATCGCTGATGCCGTGCGCCGTAAGGGGGTCCTTGAAGTACCCGGCATCCCCCACCAGGGCCCAGCCGGGACCTACCGAACGCCGCAGGAAGCCCGGCACCCCCGCGAAGCCTCTCAAGGCTCCGGACGGGGGGGCACCCTCAAGCTCCTCGGCGAGGGTGGGGTCCGCGCGACGCACGGTCTCCCGAAAGAGCCGCTCGAGACCCTCGGCCCTCCGCTTGTGGAACTCCTGCGGCCTGACCGACGCGAACACACACATCTCTCCCCCGTTCGTGGGGATGGTGCCGATACCGAGCCCCGGACGGAAGTACCAACGGTATCCGGTACGCCCGGACGCGCTCCAATATCCGTAGATGGACGCCGTCGCATGGGAGGCCGTGTGCTCCATGGGA
>JARRLD010000149.1:0-9138 GCA_037387345.1 Gemmatimonadota bacterium | reverse complement strand
GCCATCGGTGCCGCCACCCCGATGTTGACGCCGATCATGCTGATGCCGGCGGCGTAGCGGAACTCCCGGGCAGCCTTCCCGCTGGTGGTGAAGATGGAGCACGCGTTGCCGTATCGGCTCGCCTGCATCTGGGCCACGGCCTCCTCCAACGTCTCCAAACGGCTGAGCCCCGCCACCGGACCGAAGACCTCCTCGGTGCCCAGAGGCGTATCCATGCGCACCTCCTCGAACACCGTGGGACCCACCCAGTACCCACCCTCCAAGCCGGGAACGGTGGTGCGGCGCCCGTCGAGGGCGAGCCGGGAGCCATCGGCCTCGCCGGCATCGATGAAGGCCCGGACCCGGTCCCGGTGGGAAGCGGAGATCACCGGGCCCATGTCAGTGGACTCCTCCAGGCCATCCCCCAGGCGCCAGGATGATGCCTCGTCGAGGATCCGCTCCCGCAAGGGCCCATAGGCATCCGCCACGCCGCTCAGGATGCTTCCCGCCAGGCAGCGTTGCCCCGTGGATCCGAACACGGAGCTCATACATGACTCTACGGCGACCTCCATGTCGGCGTCCGGCAGGACGATCAGGTGGTTCTTCGCTCCACCAAGGGCCTGGACCCGCTTGCCCGCCGCAGAAGCGCGCGCATGGACGACGCGGGCCACGTCGCTGGACCCCACGAAGGACACCCCGGCGATGCCTGGATGGTCGCAGACCGCCTCGACGACCTCGCGGCCGCCGTGGATGACGTTGAGCACGCCCGGAGGTAGTCCCGCCGCTTCGGCGAGCTCGACGATCTTCTGATGGGTCAGAGGGTCCTGCTCGCTGGGCTTGAGCACCACGGTGTTCCCCGTGGCCACCGCATAGGGCCAGAACCACAGCGGGATCATCACGGGAAAGTTGTACGGTGTGATGATCCCGAAGACACCGAGAGGCTGCCGCACGGTCTCGCAGTCGATACCGCGGGCCACGTCCTCCACGGTATCACCCATCAAGAGCGTGGGAATCCCACAGGCGTGCTCCACGTTCTCGATGCCCCGCTGTACCTCGCCCAGGGTCTCGGCGAGCACCTTCCCGTGCTCCACGGTGAGGGAGCGCGCCAGGGCCTCCTTGTGCTCCTCCAGGAGCGCCTTGAGCCGGAAGAGAACGCGGGCCCGCTCCACCGCCGGGGTCGCGCGCCAGGCGGGGAAGGCGGCCATCGCCGCCGTCACCGCGGCATGCACATCGTCGGCCGTGGACAGGGGCGTGCGGCCGATCTCCTCTCCGGTCGCGGAATTGGTGACGGCGAGATACTCCGTGGCCGAGGAGGGGACCCATCGGCCACCCATGTAGTTCTGGACGGTCATGACCTGTCGGCGTGAGCAGGAACCGAGGCACCGGACAATTCGAACCTCAACTTCCGTCGCCCATGAAACGATGGCAAGAAGCCGCTTGCCGTCACGCCGCTGCGTGAGCATGCTGGGGAGGCCGGACCCAGGCGACCCCCACTGCCCCGGATCCGACGGACAAAACTGAGCGACGGAAGGTCAGCATACGATGCGCGAGCGTATCCCCACCCTCATCCTCCTGACGGCGATCACGCTGTTGCCGTCCGGCGCCGTCCGTGGGCAGGAGCACGTCACGGTTCGAGGCGACGTAGCGGACGCGGACACCGGTGCGCCCCTTCAGGGTGTGCTTGTGACGGTCCCGCTGGCGGGGATCAGCGTACTCACCGATTCGACCGGGACGTTCGGCATCGAGTTGATCCGTGACCGGAGCTACGAGCTCGTCCTCGAGGATCTGGGATACGTGCCCACGCGCTTCACGCTGGGCCCCGACGCCGAGACGGGCCGCACGACGCTGCTTCTCAGGCCCCTGCCCGAGATGCTGTCCAACCTCGCCGTGCTGGAGGACCGCCTGAACCAGCGACGGAGGAGGAGGGGCAGTCACGTTCGGCTGTTGGAGCACGACTCCCTCCTGGTGAGCACGGCGCGGAACGCCTACAACCTGCTGGAGCGAACGGTCCCTGGTGCTCGCATGTGCGATCGGCAGATCGAGAACCTCTGCATCCTAGGGGGCGCGCGGGAGAGGGCTATCCGGATCTGTATCGATGACGAGCGTCCACCTGCGGGAGCCAGCGCCCTCGCATCATTCGATCCGTCCGACCTGTGGCTGGTGGAGATCTACGACCGGGGCAGAAGCGTCCGCGTCTATAGTCGATGGTTCGTGACCCAGGTCATCCGGAGCGAGGGGGGCCTCATCCCCATCAACCCTTCCTGTCGATGAACGAAGCCCGCCGGAGGGACGGCAGGAGCCGTCGCGCTCCGGCGGGATCTCGATCCGGGGCAACCCGGCCGGCTACTGCATCCGTTCGCTCTGGTCCGAGCTCCGGGTCGCCGGGTTGCACGCCGGCCACGTCACCGGCTCCCCCGTGAAGCGGTTGAGGGGCATGACGCTCCTCCGCTCGCGGCTCACGCGCTCCGGGTCCTCCGACGCCAGGTACGCCAGGGAGGCCACCAGCACCGCGTTGTTCTTGAGATCGTCGAAGACCAGCTTGTCGAATGTATCCCGCTGGGTATGCCAGGTGTGGTCGAAGTAGCCCCAGTTGAGGGCTCCCAGGCTGAACCCCGGTGCGCCAGCGCAGATGAACGACGCATGATCGGTCCCTCCTCCTGACGGCATGCCCGGAGCCTGGAATTCGAGGTACCCTGTCACCTCCGCCGGAACGCGGGCCAACCAGCGCATGAGCGGGCCGGCGGCGTCCACCAGCCCGGACGCGGACATCCTCACCACGCGGCCCGTCCCGTTGTCCTGGTTGAACAGGGCCTGCAGCCCGTCGACGACGTCGGGATTGTCCTCCACGAAGGCGTGCGAGCCGTTCAGCCCTTGCTCTTCGCCACTCCACAGGCCCACCAGGATGGTACGCCTCGGGTTCGGATAGACCTCGGACAGGATGCGCGCCGCCTCCAACATGAGAAGCGATCCGGTTCCGTTGTCGGTGGCGCCCGAGCCGCCCTCCCAGGAATCGTAGTGAGCCGAGAGGATCACGTACTCGTCGGGTAGCTCCGTTCCCACCATCCGGGCGATGACGTTGTAGACCGGAACCTCACCGAGATTCTCAGCCTCCGCGACGAGGCGGAGCACCGGGCCCTGGCCGTTGGCGGCCAGACGGGCCACGAGGCCGTAGTCCTCGCACCCCAGCTCGAAGGTGGGAGCGGAGCGGGTATACGAATTGAAGACTCGGTTGGTCCCGTAGGAGCCGGCCCAGTTGGACGTGACGATGCCGAGCGCGCCTGCGTCTTCGAGGGCACTGGGGAGCTCTCTGCGGTCGAGGCCCGTGGCCGCCCGGCGCGCATTCCAGGCCTGTTGCGCTTCCTGGCGAGCCTCGCCCATGCGCTCGAACGAGCCCTCCATGGCGAATTCCTGCCACTGGTTGTCGGTCCTGCACGTCGGCTGGGGAAAATCGACGAGGACGAATCTTCCCTCCACCGTGGGGAGGAATGTCTGGAAGTCGGCAGGGCCGGCCATCTCGGGAAGCAGCACCGCCTCGCCCTCCACGGGGCGGCCGCCGGTCCCCGGACTCCACGCGAGGGTGCGGCCTTCCAGGGATCGGACCCGGGGAGACACCAGATCCACATGGCTGATGCCTCGGTCCCACCCCTCCCACGTTCCGTACTCCTCCATCCCGGCATCATAGCCCCAGCCTGACAGCAGGGTCACCGCCCATCGTTGGGCCCGCTCCATGTGGGGAGACGCGGTGAGCCGAGGTCCGATGGAGTCCAGAAGCGTCTGCGCCATGGCCTCGATGTGGGAGTCGTTGATGGCCAGGTCCCAGATCTGCCGAAGGGCCGGATCATCGGTGGCGAGGGTCTGGGCGCGGAGGGCCGTCGGGGCCGCGACGGCCAGGGAGGCCAGCAGGAGAATGGCTCGTCTCTTCATTGTCAAAACACCTCGAGCGCTTGGAATTGAGTTGAATGGGCTCATGCCGGGTCCCTGAACGTGGGGGTCGTCCGCGTCATGATCTCCTGGAGTCTGCCGTGGGGCAGGGCGGGCACGGTGTATCCGTTGACCCCCGTCAATGTCTCGGCTGCCAGCATCGAATTGAGGATCGCCTCCTCCGTGGCATGGACGGTGGCGGCGATGAGCGGATTGATGGCGTCGTTCGGGACCATCTCCAGCTCCACCGTAGAGGCACGCTCCGCCGCCGCACGGCGGTTCGCCGTGCTGAACGCGAGGAAGATGTCTCCGGAGCCGTTGTACCCCATCCCGCCGATGCGGGCCAGGCCGAGTGCGGTCCGGGTCACCAGGCGTTTGAGCTGGGTCGGCAGAAGCGGTGCGTCCGTGGCCAGGACGATGATGATGGAGCCGGCCCCCTCCGGGGGCGGCGCCGCCCTCCCGTCCTCCGTGGGCGGGCCTTCCCCCTCCACGTGACCTCCCTCGCCTCCCCGTCTGTCACAGAAGGGGACTCCCCGCCATCGAACCTCGGCGGGCACGCTTCGGTCCATATAGCAGGCGGTGGGCTCCGGCATCATCTCTCCCACGGGCACACCGGCGACACGGAGGTCCCTCCGGGCACCCTGGTTGCACTGCACGAGAACGCCCACGGTGTACCCGCCCTCCTGGGGAGCGAGCACTCGCGAGGCGCTACCGATCCCACCCTTGAAGCCGTGACAGCGCATGCCGGTACCCCCACCCACGGCGCCCTGGGGCACCGCTCCCGAGCGCGCTCCGTCCAGTGCCGCAAGAGCGTGTTCGGGACGGACGTGGAAGCCATTGATGTCGTTGAGCGCGCCGTCGTAGGTCTCCGCCACAACCGGCAGCGCCCAAAGGAACGTGGGGTCCCGACGCATCATCCAGTCGATGACCGCGTCCCGCACGACACCCACACTGTGGGTGTTGGTGATGAGGATGGGTGACTCCAGGATTCCCGATTCTTCGATCCAGGTGGTCCCGGTCATCTCGCCGTTGCCGTTCAGGCTGAACCAGGCGGCGAAGGCTGAGTCCCCGGCCTCGCGTCCCCGCGGCAGGATGGCGGTGACGCCCGTCCTTACGGGTCCCTCCCCCACCACGAGAAGTCCCTCTCCCCGCACGAGGGTCGTGTGCCCCACCTCCACGCCCGCCACGTCGGTGATGGCGTTGAAGCGACCCGGCGTGCCCGTGAGCGGCACGCCCAGAGCGCGGGCGTCCGGGACGCTCTGAGCCCCTGCCGGCATCACCGTGACCAGGGCCAGAATCGCCGTACAGCGCTTCATCCGAGTCCCCCCATCTCCTTCACCCGCTCGAACTGGGCCCTGGTGACCGACTGCACGGACAGGCGCCCGTACCGAATCAGCTCCATATCGGCCAGCTTCGCCTCGGCCTTCACGTCGTCCAGGGTCACCATCTCGGGGAACCGAGCCACGAATTCCACGTCGACCAGCGACCACCTGGGATCGTCAGGATCCGACTTCTCGTCGAAATACCTGCTCCCGGCGTCGAACTGCGTCGGATCCGGATACGCCTCCCGGCACACCCGCGCGAGGCCCACCACACCGGGGGGCCTCGCGTTGCTGTGGTAGAAGAGGACCTCGTCTCCCACATGCATCGCCCGCATGTTGTTCCTGGCCTTGTAGTTCCTGACACCATCCCAGTAGGTGGACCCGTCGCGCGCGAGGTCCTCGATGGAATAGACGTCGGGCTCCGACTTCAAAAGCCAATACTGCTTGGGCATGTCGCTCGTCCCATCGCCGCACGTGGATAGGGGATCGTCATTATGCGGCCCACGACGAGCCTGCGCGACCCGAGGAGGGGGCGGAATCGGTTTGGGTCAGGCGCGGGCTGGCCCGATATCCACCCGGATGTCTCGCCACTTGCCCTGTCGGAACCGGATGATGCTCAGCGCGGCCCTGGTAAGATGGCCAAGAACGATGGCGAGCCAGATGTCAGCCGGGTGCAGGCCCCGAACCGCGTCGATGATGAAACACAGGCCCAGAGGAACCACGATCTGCGAGGCGATGGAGATGTAGAGGGGGCTCTTGGTATCCCCGGTGCCCTGTAGTCCGCCGGTGTAGGTTAGGGCCGTGGTGATGAAGAAGCCCGATACCGCCAGGTAGCCCAGAAGCTGGACCCCCAGCTCGACCACCGCCGGATCCTCCATCCCGAAGATACCGAGCAGGGCCCGGGGAACGGCGAGAAACATCGCTCCCACCACGAAGGCCGCCCCCAGGCCGATGGCGTTCGCCACCTTCACGGCCTTGACCGATCGATCCGGCTGGCCGGCGCCGAGGTTCTGCCCGGCCACGGCCGCCGTCGCCCCCATGAGACCCACCGAGGTCCACGTGATGAGCGAGAACAGCTCCACATAGCTCACGGCGTAGGCGGCCTGGGCCTCGGCGCTCTGCTGCAGCGACCCGATGAACCGCAGGAGGAAGACTCCGCCGACATTCATGGCCACGCCCTGGATTCCCGTGGGGAGCCCGAACCGGAACAGCTCCCGGATGATGGACCACTCCGGCCGCCAGCTCATGGCTCGACTGAACGCCACCACCGCCTTCTGCGAGAAGAGGAGCCAGAAGACGATGACGCTGATGACACCACCGGAGATGACCGTGCCCATGGCGGCGCCCTTCGTGCCGAAGGAGGGAATGGGACCCACGCCACGGATCAGGATCACGTTCAGGACGATGTTCAGCACCGTCAGGAGGACGCCGAGACGGAGGGGTGTGCGCGCATCACCCGCCGACCGGAACGCTCCCCCCGTCATGAAGAACATCATCATGCCGAAGCTGAACACGAACATGATGCGGAGATACGGCAGCGCCTCGGCCTGCACCTCCGGAGCGGCGTTGATCAGGCCCAGGAGCTGGGGTGACAGAATGTACCCCAGGGGCGCCATGATCCCCAGCGAAAGCACCGCCGCCGTCAAGAACGCCTGATAGACCGTTCGATTCACCTTGTCGACCTCGTTGGCACCGGTGAAGCGGGCCACCAGGACGCCCATCCCGGTGAAGACCGAGGTGATGAATACGATGACCACCAGGAAGATCTGCCAGGCGACGCCGATGGCGGCGTTGCCTACGTACCCCACGTAGTGACCCACCATCGCATGGTCGATGATGCCCTGGAGGCCGCCGATGATGTTCTGCAGCATGGTGGGCCACGCCAATCGCCAGACGGCACCCGCGATGGGGCCCTCTACGATGCGTCGATCGAAGCGTCTGCCCGTGGACGGCTTGTCGTTGGACACGTCGGAGGGTCGTCCTCTGTGGAATGGAAGTGGCCGGGAACATGAGGCGCCGGGGCGTCGACCGCCATCATCTACGAATACAGGGGCGTTGCGTGTCGAAGCGCACGTCAGCCAGGCCGGCCCACGGACCTTCTACTCCTTCCTACCAGACCAGGTGGAACTTCTCCTGCCGCCGGAAGACCCAGTGCCGATCCCCGTTCTCGTCCAGGTAGGCATCCTCCTCCTGACGGCAGCTCACCAGCTTCCCGCCCCACTCCTCGACCGGCACTGTGGCCTGCAGCTCGACCGAGTACCACGTCGACGGCCTGATCCTCGCGTCGCCCCTTCCGGGAACGCCTTCCTGCCGGTCCCACAGACCGATGAGGGGGCCTGCGCCGTGTCCGTGGTCTCCGATGGGGTGACTGTAGAGGGAGCCCGTAATGCCCTCCTCTCGCATTCGGGCCAGGGCCGCGTGAAGAGCCTCGTTGCCGGTGCGCCCGGGCGCCATCTCCTCCATCTGGATGTCCTGCATCCGGTTGCTCGCGGCGAGACACAGCTTGAGCCCCTCGGGAGCGTCCGTTTCGCCCTCGCGCAGGACGTAGCCGTTGTGCTGGGTGTCGGTCTTGAGCCGCATGCCGATCACGCCGAAATCGGTGTGCAGCATGTCGCCCCCCTGGATGACCACCGGTCCTTCCTCCGGCAGGTCTCCGGCCCGCTGGATATTCACCGAGGGCTGGAACCACGTCCCGTACCCGAGATCGTTCACCCGCTGCCGGAGCCACCACACGACATCCTGGTTGGTGGTGACGCCCGGGGTGATCACGGCGTTGGAGAACGCCTCGGCGATGATGGCGTGCACCGACTCCATGATCTTCCGGTAGCGCGGCATCATCTCCGGGACCCGGACGGCGATGTAGTCGGTGGCCAGCTCCGGCACCCGCTCTACGCGGGCCACATAGTCGCCCAAAGCTTTTTCCAGGGCCTCGCGCTCGCCGGCGCCCAGGCCGTCGGCGAAGGCCCATGTGTCATCGATGTTGAGCACGATGTTGTCGGGGTCGCGGTCGGTCACGATCTCCCGGAGGAGCCGCCACTGCTCGTCTCCCCACAGCTCCGCCTCCTCTCCCGTGGGGGTAGGGTGCGGGGATCGGTAGATCTCGAAGAGCCCGCCCTGGGACGATCCGCCCAGCGCCAGCCGCTCCACGCTCCCGTCGTCCTGACGCGTGAACACGTAGATGGATCTCCGCCGTGCGGCGAAGGTGGTCGGAGAGATCATGGACCAGAACACCGGATCCTCCCCGTACTCTCTCATCGAGAGGATCCACATGTCCGCGCCATACTCCTCCATGAGCCCTGGCAGCACACGCTCCAGCCGCGCCTCGACCCAGCGCTGCATCTCCTCGGCCTGGGCCCGCACCGGGGGAAGCGGGTGGATCCGCGCGGGCGTCCCCGGCGGAACATGGATGGGCTTCTGGGCCGCAGCGGGAGAGGCCACGAACAGGACGGCGACGAGGAACGCGGAAGGAGCGTGGATCTTCATGACGGTACGCTGCGCGTATGGACGGGATGTCGTTTGGGCACTAGGTGGAAGAGGGAAAGCTGGGAGAACGGCCCCTAGGTCGTCATCGCCACCAACGTGGATCCGGCGGCAATCAGGACGTAAAGCACCCATTCGATTGCGGGGGCCCGTTGCCTTCCCTTCTCACCGTGGAACCATGCTCCCACTACGGACGCCACGAACCCACCAACGATGAAGGGAAGGATGTTCTTGAACGTCGCGTCCGTGATGACGCTTCGGTCCGCCAGATCTCCGGTCACCTGGAACAGAACGAGTCCCACCGTACCCGCCGCCGCCACCGCCCAGTGCATCTTCTTCTTGATCAGCTCAAGCCCTTTGGGCTCTTCGACGACCGCCGGGCCATCTGCCGTCTCTCCGGATAGGGCCCGGGCCAGGGTCGCCGCGCTGGGCCGGT